>JBGAQM010000459.1:0-5050 GCA_044220735.1 Urbifossiella sp.
GGGGGGGGGGGCGGGGGGGGGGGGCCCCCCCCCCCCCCCCCCCCCCACACCCCCCGAAACTACACCCCCACCGGCTCCTCGGCCGGCGGCGCGGCCGCCACCGCTGGCGCCCCGCGGGACAGCGCCGCGGCGGCGCTCGGGGCCAGCACTTCGGTGTCTTCGGGGCGGGTGTGGCGGCTCAGCCGCACCGCCATCGCCTGCTCCGCGATCAGCACCAGCAGGATGAACAGGTACAGCCACCGCCGGGTGCTGAAGTCGTCGCGCTTCTGCTTCAACTGCGCCACCCACGTGTTGTCGTCCGGCGACCGCACCGGCACGTTCGGCGCCTGCTGCGCCAGGTCGTCGCGGGCCGCCCGCCGCAGGTCGCCCTCGCGGGTCGCGTCCACGTTGAACGGCACCGCCCGCACCTCCGGCCGCGGGTCGCCGTCGTCCGCCGCCTTCACCGCCGACAGCGTGAACAGGTACACCCCCGGCTCCGTCGCCTTGCCGAACCGGAACCGGAGCGAGTCCTTGTTCTGCGCCATCGTGTCGGTGGTCACCTTCCCCTGCCGCACCTCCGCGTCGCGGCCGGCCAGCGCCGCGGCGAGGTCGAGCGTCAGCGCCGTCTGCGACAGGGCGGGGCGGTAGCGGGTGGCGTCGAGCGACTCGTCGAGCACGGACCCGACGGAGCGGTTCTCCTCGGCCGGGCCGCCGGACAGGTACTTGTGCAACTCGGCCATCACCGCCAGCCACGCCGGCGCCCCGGTGCCGGCCGGCCAGTCGGTCCACGCGCCGCCCGCGTGCGCCCCGCCGGCGTCGGTCGTGAACACCGCCACCCGGCCGCGGCCGAAGTCCTTCACCAGGTAGAGCGGGTCGCCGTACTTCACCGCGTCGCGGAGCCGCTGCACCTCGCCCCGGATGTCCGTCATCTCGGGCTGCCCCCAGAACTCGCGCAGCACCGGCTCGCTCGGGTCGCCGTCGTTGATCTGGTCGCACAGGAGGCGGTCGAGGTACGTGGCCAGCGACGCCAGCGGGGCGGTGCCGGCGGCCGTTTCGCGGATGCGGCGGTCGAGCGGGTCGAGGTACTGCCGGTACTTCTCGAACTTCGGCTCGTTCGCCTTCGCCTTCATCTTGTCGAGCGCGTCGCGGGCCGGCCCCTCGAAGTCGGCGACGCCGGCGTCGTTCGGCAGGCAGTACAGCTCCCGGACGCTCTGGTCCTCGCGCCACTTCCCGAACCGCTTCACCGGCCAGTAGCGGTCGATGTTGGCGAACAGGAAGTAGCGCTCGATCTCGGCGTCCTTCCCGACCCCGCCGCGGTCGCTCTGGTACATCCCGCTCACCGCCGGGTGCAGCTTCACCCCGGAGTCGCGCGTCAGCACGCGCTTCGACAGCACGAGCTGCCGGCCGAGCTTCTGCTCGGCGGTGAGCGCCTTGCTCGGCTCGTCCGGGAGCGGCACGGGGAACACGCCGGCGCCGTTGCGGTACAGCTGCTCGCGGTACGCCGCCGGCCGCACGTCCGGGCCGAGGAAGAACGCCAGCCCGCCGCCGCCCTTCACGTAGGCCTCGAGCTTCTCGCGCTCCGGCTCGGTGACCGCCGGGACGTTGACGAGGTACACGGCGGAGAACGGCCGCAGGTCGCGGCGGGTGAGGTCGGCGGTGGTGCCGTCTACCCACTCGATGCCGCCGAACGCGTCCTGGAACAGCCGGCGGAGGTAGAACCCGTCGCCCTTGGGGCTGTCACGCAGCTGGTCGCGGCCCTCCAGCACCAGCACCGACAGCCGCGGCCGCACCTCGACGACGGCGTGTCGCACGTTGTCCGCGGCGATGCCGCCCGGCTCCTGGTTGGCGAGCACGGCGGTGATCGTCTTGAACCGCCCGGCCGCGGTCTTCGCCAGGTCGTCGAACTCCTTCACGCCGGCCTTCTCGTCCGGCGCGTCGATGCCGGGGACGGTGACGACCGTGGTCCGCTCCTGGTACGGCGGGACGCTCGGCAGCTGAGTGGTGGGGATGATGTTCTGCTTGCCGTGCAGCAGGAACCGCACCTGCACGTCGCGGGCCTCCGTGGCGCCGTTGTTCCGCACGCGGAGTTCGAGGTCGATGGGCTGGCCGCGGGCGGCGATGCGGGAGCGCGGCCGGAGTTCGACGATGCTGAGGTTGTCGCCGGACCGCGGCTGGCGGTCCTGGTCGCGGCGGGCGGGGTAGGCCATGTCGATGAGGTTCACCCGGACGCCGGCGGCGGTGTACTCGGTGAGCAGTTGCTTCACCGCGTCGCCGTCCTCGGCCCAGTCGAGGGCGCGGAGGTCGGACACGACGTGGATCACCTTCGCCACCTCGTCGCCCTTCGCGTCGAGGCGCTCCTTCGCCTTCCGGAGCCCGTCGGCGAGGCCGACGCGGACGGCGGCGGGGGCCAGCGGGCGGAGGAAGTCCTTGAGGTCGCCGATGCTGGCGTCGTTGAGCCGCGCGACCTCGCGCGGCGCGTCGAGGCCCGACAGCAGCAGCACGTCCATCGACTGCGGCGTGTTCGCCTGCGCCGCGGCGGGGGCGATCTTGTCCGTCACCTGCGCCTTGGCTTCGGCGAACGGGGTGGTCTGGCGGCCCTCGGCGAGGATCGCCTCGCCCATGCTCGGGGAGTCGTCGAGGACGACGACGTGGGCGGTGGCGCGGGCGTCCTCGCGCTCGCCGGTGCCGAACCCGAGGAAGCGGGCGAGCAGCAGCCCGGCGAGGAACACGAGGAGGCAGCGGAGGAACAACAGGAGGAGTTGTTCGAGGATGAGCTTGCGGCGCATCCGCCGCTGGGCCTTGAGGAGGAACTCCATCGCGGCCCACCGCACCCGCCGGAACCGCATCCGGTTGATGAGGTGGATGATGATCGGCGCCGAGACCAGGGCGGCCCCGGCGGCCATCGTCAGCGGGTGGGTGAACAGCGCGTCCATCGGGCCTTCACGTCAGAACGATTGATCCCCGGCGAGCCGACCGCCGTCAGGCGGCGGGTGCCTCGGCGCGCCACTCACCCGCCGCCTGACGGCGGTCGGCTCGCCTCGCTTAGCGCCGCACCGGGCTGGCGCGCGACGACATTCGCTGGTACAGGAACCGGCTCAGCACCGCGTCCAGGTAGTCGCTCGTCCGCACCAGGTGGTACTCGACGCCGATGCGGGTGCAGCCGCGGCGGACCTCGGTCAGGTATTCTTCCAGCGCCGCCAGGTAGCCGTCGCGGAGCGCCTTCGGGTCGCACAGCAGGTCCGGCAGCTCTTCCAGCCCCTCGAACTTCGTCATCCCGCCGAACGGGAACATCAGCTCGTCGTCGTCGAGGAGGTGGAACACGATCACGTCGTGCCGCCGGTGGCGGAGCATCTCGAGCCCCTTGAACAGCGGCTCGCGGTCGCACAGCAGGTCCGAGAAGATGGTCACCATGCCGCGGCTCGGCATCGACTCGGCGACGCGCTGCATGATCTTCAGCGGGTTCGTCTTCTCCCGGGGCTTGCTCACCTGGAGCGCCTTCACCACCGCGTCGAGGTGGTTCTGGCTGCTGCGCGGCGGGAGCACCTGGCGCACGTCCGAGTCGAACGTGATGAGCCCGGCCGAGTCCTGCTGCTTCACCGTGAGGTAGACGAGGCACGCCGCGGCGGTGGCGGCGTAGTCGTACTTGTACAGGGTGCCGGCCTTCTTCGCCTTGTCGGCCCCGTACACCATCGACTCGCTGGCGTCCACGACGAGGTACGACCGTAGGTTGGTCTCGGCCTCGTACTGCTTGACGTAGTAGCGGTCGGTCTTCGACTACACCGTCCAGTCGACGTGCCGCAGGTCGTCGCCGGGGACGTACTCGCGGTGCTGGACGAACTCGACCGACTGCCCGAAGGTCGGGCTCTTGTGCATGCCGGTGAGGAACCCCTCGACCACGAACCGCGCCCGCAGGTCGAGCTGGCTGATGGTGGCGATGGTCTTGGGGTCGAAGAACCGGCGGGGGTCTTGCTCGCGGGCCATGTCGGGGGTGCTTCGAGTTCGGAGGGCGGCAGGTTAGTCGTGTTGCCGCTTGCGGCTTCGTGGGCGACGCTAAGCCCGCAAGCGGCGTTCGATCGAGAAGCGAAATCTTCCAGACCGCTCGTCCTTCAGCAGGTCACGTAGATCATTGCTCCGGCGTCTCCTCGAGCAGCCGCTTGATGACCACGTCCAGTGGTCGCGTCACGCCCTCGGACGCGGCGGTGAAGTTCGTCAGGATGCGGTGCCGCAGCACCGGGAAGGCCAGCGCCTTGATGTCCTCGGTGGTGACGTGCGGCCGGCCGTACAGCAGCGCCCGCGCCTTCGCCCCCAGGATGAGGTTCTGCACCGCCCGCGGGCCGGCGCCCCAGCTCAGCCACTCCTTCACGAACTTCGGCACCCCTTGCTCGCCGATGCGCGTCTGCCGCACCAGCGCGAGGCAGTAGTGGATGACGTGGTCGCCGACCGGCACCTTGCGGACGAGGTGCTGGATGTCCATGATCTGCTGGCCGTCCAGCACCGGGGTGATCTCCTCGACGGCCACGCCGGTGGTGCGGCGGGCGATCTCGAACTCCTCGTTGAAGCTCGGGTACTTCACGAACACCTTGAACATGAAGCGGTCCTGCTGCGCCTCGGGCAGCGGGTACGTGCCTTCCTGCTCGATCGGGTTCTGGGTGGCGAGCACGAAGAACGGGTTCGTGAGCTTGTGCCGCTGGCCGCCGACGGTCACCTGCCGCTCCTGCATGGCTTCCAGGAGCGCGGCCTGCGTCTTCGGCGGGGTGCGGTTGATCTCGTCGGCGAGGACGATGTTGGCGAACAGCGGGCCGGGGAGGAACTTGAACTCGCGGCGGCGGGTCTCCGAGTCCTCCTCGATGATGCGGGTGCCGGTGATGTCCGACGGCATCAGGTCGGGGGTGAACTGGATGCGGCTGAAGTCGAGCGACAGGCACCGCGCCAGCGTCGAGATCATGAGCGTCTTGGCGAGCCCGGGGACGCCTTCGAGGATGCAGTGCCCCTTGCTGAACAGGGCGATCAGCAGCTCCTCGATGACGTCGTCCTGGCCGACGATCACCCGCGAGAGTTGCCGCTTGATGTC
>JBGAQM010000460.1:0-4327 GCA_044220735.1 Urbifossiella sp.
CCAACCGGCCGTGTGAGGCAAGGCCAGGTTGGAAACCGGCCCCACAAAACCGCTACGCCGCCCGCCGCGCCACCGCGTCGCGGACCGCGGCCACCACGTCAGGCACTTCGGCCATCGCCCCGACGCCCACGTCGCCGCACGCCAGCTGCTTCGTGATCGGCGGCACCACCCGGAGCGTCGGGCTGCGGTCGTTGATTTGCGCCAGCAGCGGGGCGCCGTCGAGGTGCCCGGGGATGTGCCCGGCGCCGAAGTCGGCGGCGAGCGAGCGCAGGTGCCGCCGCGTGAACGGGTGCTCCCACATCAGCGTGTTCATCGCCGGGGCCAGCACCACCGGCCGCGTCATGTCCCACGCCCGCCACACGCACGTCAGGCAGTTGTCGCACAGGCCGACGGCCAGCTTCGCCAGCGTGTTCGCGTCCAGCGGGGCGATCAGGAACAGGTCGGCCCACGTCCGCAGTTCGACGTGCAGGACCGAATCGCCGCGCTCGTAGCGAGCGCCCGGCCACTCGTCGGCGTCGCGGTAGAGGCGGCCGGCGAGCGCGGGGTCGGCGGGGTCGAAGAAGTACGCGGCGGCGTCGGTGGCGACGACCTTCACGTCGTGGCCGGCGGCGGTCAGTTCCGCAGCCAGCGCCGGCACCCGCACCGCGGCGACGCTCCCCGTCACCCCGAGCAACACGTTAGCCATGCGCCACCCGCTCCTGGTACAGCGCCTCGACCGCGAGGACGAGCCGGTCCGGCAGCTCGCGCCGCGGCACCCGGTCGTAGCGGTCGGCGATCGGCCCGAGGAACGCGCAGTGCGACGCGCCCTCCAGCGTGTTCGCCACCATCAGGTCGGCGCCGCTCGCCAGCCGCGACTCGTCCGCGACGGCCACCAGCTCCTCGTCGCCGAGGCCCACTTCGAGCTTGAACTTCACGAGCACGCCGGCGAAGCCCCACGGCTCGCGGAAGCGGTCCACGAGCTTCGGCGCCCGCACCAGCCGCACCCACAGCTCGGGCTCGCTGCTCTTGATTTTACCCGCCTTCTGCTCGGTCAGCCGCGCCGGCTCGGTGCCGTGCCCCTCCCACTCGCCGACGCGGGCGTTGAAGAACGTACCCGGGTCCGGCGAGAAGGTGCCGGCGGGGATGTAGTCGCTGACCGCGGCGGCGTGGCAGACGGCGTCGAACGGCACGCCGCGGAGCTGCTGTTGCAGCAGCAGCGCGAGGTCGTCGAACGTGCGGTACGGCAGCACGGTGAAGCGCTCGCCGGGGTCCTTCGGGTTGACGCCGAATTCCTGCAGGCCTTCGGGGTTGGACGTGGCGAGGGTGACGGTGTGTCCGCGGCCCCAGGCGGTGCGGGCGACGGCGGCCCCGGTGCGGCCGGTGAAGATGTTCGTGACGCACCGCACCCGGTCGATCGGCGACTGCGTGTTCCCGGCGGTGACGAGGAAGTTCATCTTGGGGAGTTGTCAGTGATCAGTTGTCAGTTCTCAGTCGGTCAGGATACGCCCCCGGGCCGGCGCCGTCACGCACCGGCCCCGCCGCCGGTTCGACTGACAACTGAGAACTGATTACTGACAACTCACCGCGGAGCGGTCGCCCGCGTCCGCGGCGTCGCCAGGCGGGCGAGGTGGTCGGCCAGCGCCGACTCGGGGTCGCCGAGCGCCTCGCGGAGGCGCGGCTGGAGTTGGCCGGGGCGGTCGGTGGCGCGGAGCTGCTGGAGGTACTCGGCCAGCGCCGCCTTGCCCGGGGCCGGGCCGCGGAGCATCAGGTGGACCCACGCCCACGCCTCGCGGTACTCGGGCTTCTCCATCTGCCGCACCTGGTCGAGCCGTTCGAGGCGGCCCAGGTCCGGCTGGAACGGGCCGCGGCGCAGCATTTCGAGGTGCTGCGGGTTCACCCCGCGCTGCTCCGGCGGCAGCTCGAAGTACCCGGCCAGCCCCTCGTCGAGCCACAGCGGCACGTCCTTCAACACGCCGTGCAGCAGGGCGTGCGTGAGTTCGTGGCGGAGGTCGGTGCGGAGGTGGTCGCCGGTCCAGGTGAAGACCTTCAGGTCGTCGGCCCCGCCGCCGACGCGCGGCTCGGCGATGAAGTACGCCCGCCGCGTCGGCAGGTGCCGGTAGCGGCTGCGCATGTAGCGCTCGTACCGGTCCTGGGTGTCGAACAGGAACACCTGCACGATGCCGGTGTACGGCGGCAGCCCGAGCTCGCCGCACACCTCGTCGGGCAGCGCTTCGAGCTCCGCGAACAGCGGGTCGGCGCGGTCGACGGTGAAGTCGTGGTAGAAGACGTACGGCCCGCGGCGGGTGGATTCCTTGCCGGGGGGCGTGGCCGGCGGCGGGCCGGGCTCGGTGCCGCGGGCCGGCACCACGTCGGCCTTCGTCTCGGGGACGGGTTCGGTGGTGGTCGTGCGGGGCACGAACGTTTCGCAGCCGCCGACCGCGAGGAGGGCACCGGCCCAGCCGAGGAGGCAGGCGGCGGCTCGGCGGCGGACCGGGGAACACGGCATGTCGGCTTGCCCCGCGGCGGCGGACCGACCCCGGCCCCGCGGCTTCCGTGGAAGCCCGGGTGCCCGGACGGGGCGGGGACCATACCCCACCCCCGGCGGTCGCCGCCAGACCAGTTGACGCCGATTAGTTCGGTTGTCCGACGTGGGGGGCTTCAGGCGAAGGGTTGAAAGCCCGGGGACAGCCTTCCCAGGGCTACTAGTTGAGCACTCGCCCCGACCGGCGGTTCTTCGCCACCTTCGCGTCCGTCGCCCGGCTTACGGCCGCCCACCAGCTTCGCCAGTCCCCGCCGAGCGCCGGGCCGGCGGCGAGGTACGCGCGCAGGAACCGCACCCGGTCGGCGTGCCGCACCCGCGGCGACGCCAGGAAGCTGGCGTTCAGCCGCGCCAACTCCTTCGCCCGCTGCCGCACCGACACCGGCCGGCCGACACGCACGCCGACGAGGTCGATGAACGTCGGGTCGGTGCCGTGCGCCAGCAGCACGTTCGCCGCCTTCAGGTCGCGGTGCGAGACGTGCCGGTCGTGCATCAGGCGGACGACCCGCGCCAGCCGGGGAACGAGGTCGCCGAGCGAAGCGCCGGCCGCGACGGCTTCCGCGAGGCCCACGGCGCCGGGGACTTCCTCGACGAGCAAATAGCCCTCGGCGGGGAGGCCGAAGCGGCGGCGGTGCAGGACGGCGAGGGGCCGCGGCGTCGGCAGCCAGCGGTCGCGCAGGGCGTGGCCGGCGACCCACGACCGCAGCACGGCCGACGGGCGGAACAGGTTCTTCAGCGGCTCGAACCAGCGGCGGACGTTCACGCGCTTCAGCACGGCGCGGCGGCCGTCGGGGAGCGTCAGCGCGGCGACGGTCGAGGTGCGCGAGTCCTTCAGGATGCGGTTCGCGGCCAGCAGCGCGTCGGGGTTCGTGAGCGCGGCCGCGGGCAGGTCGCGCACCGCGAACCCGCCAGGCACCCGTGGGTAGTGGCGCGTGCGGCCGAGGCAGTCGCGCACCCGCGCCGCCCAGAAGCGCAGGTTCGACGCCGCCGTCGCCGTCTCGATCTCCCGGCACGCCGCCCGCTCGACCGGCGTGCGTCGCGCGGCGCGGTACGCGGCCCAGAAGCGGAGCCGGTCGGCGCGGCTCGCCCGCAGCTGGAACCAGCGGTTGAACAGCACCAGGTTCGCCCGCGCCTCGGGCCACGTCAGCGGCGCCGAGAAGCGCACGGCGTGCAGGTCAAGCAGGTCGAAGCGCTCGCCCTCGATCAACAGGTTCCCCGGGTGCGGGTCGGGGTGCGTCACGCCGGCGTCGTGCAGCCGCGCCAGGAAGCGACCCAGCGCCACCGCGACCGTGCGCCGCTCCGCCGGCGGGCGGGTCGGCAGGGCTTCCAGCAGTTCGGTGAACGGCACGGCCGCGTCGCGAGCGCGGGTGACGAGGAGGCTCTCGCCGGGCCACGCCGCGTCGGGTCCGCCCCACGCCACCGGCTCGACCGTGGGCACGCCGCGCGCCGCGAGGAGCAGCGCGTTCTCGAATTCCAGCTGCGCCTTCGGCGGCCGCACCACCTCGCGCATCCACGCCCGCAGGCCGCGCGGCCGCAGGTGCTTCACGTACACCGCCCCGCCCGGCAGCTCGACGCGGGAGATGGTGCGGTACGGGTTCGACTTGACGACGACGGCCGCGCCGGTGTCGAGGTCGGGGAGGTCGGCGCCCGGCGCGAGGCGCCACTTCCGGCCCGCGGCGCGCACGACCACCGCGGCCGGGATCGCCCAGCGGACGGCGCCGATTCGTCGCAGGAAGTGACTGAACATGGTCGGTGTCTGGCGGCGTCGGCGTGTTTCGTGGGGCCGGTTTCCAACCGGCCTGGGTCAGC
>JBGAQM010000461.1:0-4306 GCA_044220735.1 Urbifossiella sp.
GCGTCGCCGCTGGTGACCCTCCCCGTCCTGCGTGACGTTCAGAGCGCCACCGGTCGGCCGCCGGACCGGGCCACGCTCGGGGCCGCGGCCGACGCGCTGGGCGTGAGCGACGCACAGGTCTACGGCGCCACCTCGTTCTACTCGCTGCTGTCGGTCTCGCCGAACGCCGTTCGCGTCTGCGACGGCCCGGTCTGCATGGCCCGGGGCGGGGCGGCGGCGCGGGCGGCCGTCGAACGGAGCGGGCGGGCGGTCGAGCGGTGCAGCTGCCTCGGGCTGTGCGACCGGGCGCCGGCCGCGCTGGTCGGGCTCGAACCACGCGGGCCGATCACGGCGGACAACGCCCTTGACGCGCTGGCCGCGCCACCCGGCCCGATGCCGGATTACGCGACACCACGACCCGGCGAGGTGCGGGTCGTGATGGACCGCGTGGGCCGCATCGACCCGGAGTCGATCGACGACGCCCTCGCCGCGGGGGCGTACCAGGCGCTCGCCCGGGCGCTCGACGGGCCGGCGGCGGCGGTACTCGACGCCGTGGACCGGTCGGGGCTGCGCGGGTGCGGCGGCGCCGGCTTCCCCGCCGGGCGGAAGTGGCGGCTCGTCGCGGCCGCCCCCGGCGCCCGGAAGTACGTCGTCTGCAACGCCGACGAGTCCGAACCGGCGACGTTCAAGGACCGCGTCCTGATGGACGCCGACCCGCACCGGCTCCTCGAAGGGATGGCCCTCGCCGCCTACGCGGTCGGCGCCGACGAGGGCATCGTGTACGTCCGCGGCGAGTACGAGTGGGTCGCCCGGCGGCTGGAGCGCGCGATCGCCCAGGCCGTCGAGCGCGGTTTGCTGGGGGCGGTCCGCGTCCGCGTTCACCGCGGCGCGGGGGCGTACGTGTGCGGCGAGGAGACGGCGCTGCTCGAATCGCTGGAGGGGAAGCGCGGCGAGCCGCGGTCGCGCCCGCCGTACCCGACGACCCACGGCTACCTCGGCCGGCCGACGCTCGTCAACAACGTCGAGACGCTCTGCCACGTCCCGCCGGTCGTCGCGCACGGCCCGGCGCGGTTCCGCTCGGTCGGCACGGCGAACAGCCCCGGCACGAAAGTCTTCTGCCTCACCGGCTGCGTGAATCGGCCGGGCGTGGTCGAGGCCCCGCTCGGCGTCACGCTCCGCCAACTCGTCGAGCAGTTCGGCGGCGGCGTGCCCGACGGCGTGCGGTTGAAGGGCGCGTTGACCGGCGGGGCCGCGGGCACCGTCGTCCCGCCGGCGCTCTTCGACGTGCCGCTCGACTTCGACTCGCACCGCCACGGCGTCGCGCTCGGGTCCGGCGGCGTGTTCGCGTTCGACGACTCCCTCCCGGTGCCGACGCTGCTGACGTGGCTGCTCCGCTTCTTCGAGGCCGAGTCGTGCGGGAAGTGTACGCCGTGCCGCGAGGGCAGCCGCGAGGCCCGCGCCGCGGCGGACCGGCTCGCCGCCGCAGCGACGCCCGACGACGTGGCCCGCCTGT
This sequence comes from Urbifossiella sp., assembly GCA_044220735.1. Classification (GTDB taxonomy): domain Bacteria; phylum Planctomycetota; class Planctomycetia; order Gemmatales; family Gemmataceae; genus Urbifossiella. The sequence goes on from JBGAQM010000461.1 coordinate 1,493, forward strand.
TGTGGCTGACCCGCCAGATGAACCTCACCTCGCTCTGCGGCCTGGGCCAGTCGGTGGCGCTGCCGGTCGAGAGCGCCCTGCGGCACTTCGCCGACGAGTTCGCGGGTGGCCGCTCGGGGGGGGCGTGATGCCAAGGCTCACCATCGACGGCCGATCGGTCGAGGCGCGCGACGGGGAGACGATCCTGGAGGCGGCCCGCGCCGCGCGGATCACCATCCCGACGCTCTGCCACCACCGCGACCTGTCCCCCTGCGGGTCGTGCCGCCTGTGCGTCGTGGAGGTCGAGGGCGTCCACGGCCACCCGACCGCCTGCACCACGCCGGCCCGCGACGGCATGGTGGTCCGCACCGAGACGCCCGCGCTCGCCGAGTCGCGGCGGTTCGTGCTCGAAATGCTCCTCGCCAACTACCACGACGCGACGCCCCGCCGCCGCGCTACCCGATCGACGCCGACCCGAACCCGTTCCTGCGGGTGGACCTGAACCAGTGTGTGCGGTGTACCCGCTGCGTCCGCGCGTGCGCCGAGGTGCAGGGGCGGTTCGTGTGGGGCATGGGCTACCGCGGCGACGACGCGCGGCCCGTGGCCGGGCTCGACACCACCCTCCTCGACGCCCGCTGCGAGTCGTGCGGGGCGTGCGCCGCCTACTGCCCGACCGGCGCCCTCGACGACCGCATGTCCGTCGGCCGCGGCCGGCCGGACCGCGTCGTCACCACGACGTGCCCGTACTGCGGCGTCGGCTGCAACTTCGACCTGCACGTCAAGGACGACCGCGTCATCCGCGTCGCGTCGAACCCGGCGGCGCCGGTGAACGGCATGAGCCTGTGCGTGAAGGGGCGCTACGGGTTCGACTTCGTCCACCACCCGGACCGGCTGACCCGCCCGCGCGTCCGCCGCTACCTCCTGGCCGGCGTCGAGAAGCGGGCCGCCACTTCCGCGGAGCGCGAGTGGGTCGAGACGGACTGGGACACGGCGCTGAGCCTCGTCGCCGCGAAGTTCGTTGCGGTGAAGCGCGCGGCGGGGCCGGACGCCGTCGGCTTCGTCGGCTCGGCGCTGTGTACGAACGAGGAGAACTACCTCGTCCAGAAGCTCGCGCGGCAGGTGGTCGGGACGCACAACGTCGAGAACTGCGCCCGCCTGTGCCACGCCCCGACCGTGGCCGGGCTGTCGATGGCGTTCGGCTCCGGGGCGATGAGCAACTCGATGGACGACGTGGCCGAGCAGGCGCGGGCGTTCTTCGTGATCGGCGAGAACGTCACCGAGTGCCACCCGGTGTTCGGCACGCGCCTCCGGCAGGCCGTGCTCCGCCGCGGCGTGCCGCTCGTCGTCGCCGACCCGCGCAAGACCGACATCACCGAGTTCGCCGCCGTCCACCTGCGACACCGGCCCGGGACCGACGTGGCCCTGCTGAACGGACTGATGCACGTCGTGCTTGAGAACGGCTGGCACGACCGCAAGTTCGTCGAGGAGCGCTGCGAGGGGTTCGAAGAGTTCCGCGCCGCCGTCGAGCGATACACCCCGGAGGCGGTGGAGGCGGTCACGGGCGTTCCGGCGGCGGACCTGCGCCGGGCCGCCGAGTTGCTGGCGCGGAACCGGCCGATGGCGGCGGTATGGGGCGTGGGGATCACCCAGCACACGACCGGCGTGCTGAACGTGCTCGCGCTGGCGAACCTGCAAATGCTCCTCGGGAACATGGGCGTGCCTGGCGGCGGGGCGAACGCGCTGCGCGGCCAGAACAGCGTGCAGGGCGCCTGCGACATGGGGGCGCTGTTCAACCTGTTCCCGGGCTACCAGCCGGTGACGAGCCCGGCCGCGCTCGCCAAGTTCGACGCAGCGTGGGCGCTCGACCCGCCGGCATCGCGCACGGGCGGCACGCCGTCCCTCGGCCTGCCCGACCGGCCGGGCCAGACGCTGACGGAGATGGTGGACGCCTTCGGCGCCGGCGGCCTGCGCGCCCTGTTCGTGATGGGCGAGAACCTGGCGCTCACGAACCCGGACCTGACCCACACCCGTGCGTGCCTCGCGGCCGGGGAGTTCCTCGTCCTCCAGGAAATCTTCCCGACGGCGACCGCGGAGTTCGCCGACGTGCTGCTCCCCGGGGCGGCGTTCGCCGAGAAGGCGGGGACGTTCACGAACACCGAGCGGCGGGTGCAGTTGATCCGCCCCGCGGTGCCGCCGCCGGGCGAGGCGCGGCCCGACTGGGCGGTGCTGGCCGACCTGGCGCGGCGGACGCTCGCGGCCGACGGCCGCGCCGCGGTCGGGCCGCACGCCGGCTGGGCGTACCGCGACCCGGCGCAGGTCATGGCCGAGGTCGCGGCCGTCGCGCCGTTGTTCGCCGGCATCAGCCACGCCCGGTTGGAACGTGGCGACCGTCTCCAGTGGCCGGTGCCGTCGCCCGACCACCCGGGGACGCCGATCCTGCACGTCGGCGGGTTCACCCGCGGGAAGGGGAAGTTCCACGCGGTCGAGCACCACCCCGCGGCGGAGCTGCCCGACGCCGAATATCCGTTCGTGCTGACCACGGGCCGCGTACTCCACCACTACGGCAGCGAGATGACCCGCCGCGCCGAGGGGCTGACCGCCGCGTGCCCGGAGCCGGTCGTCGAGGTGAGCCCGGCCGACGCGGCGCGGCTGGGGCTGGCCGACGGCGCGAGCGTCCGTCTCCGCTCGCGGCGCGGCGAGGTCGTGTCCCGGGCGGCGGTCACCGACCGGGTGGCGCCGGGGTGCGTGTTCGGGAACTTCCACTTCCCCGGGGGCGGGAACGTCAACAACGTCACGACCGGGGCCAGCGACCCGACCGCGAAGACGCCCGAGTTC
>JBGAQM010000462.1:0-4249 GCA_044220735.1 Urbifossiella sp.
GGGCGACGGTGCTGGCGATGGGCTGGGCCGTGCGCTCGGGTCAGTTCGACAACCCGACCCGCGACGCCCGCTCGATCTTCGGCCCCGACGAACCCGTCGGCGAACCGACCGACGCCTTCCCCGCCGACTGACCGGAGTCGCCCGCGACATGGCCGTGACGATGAGCCCGCCGAACCCGGCCGACCGCGCCCAGGCCGCCCGCGAGCGCGCCGAGATCGACTCGTCCTGCCGCGGCCCCGTCCTCTACTACGCCGCCAGCGCCGTCGTCTGGCTCCTCGTCGGTACCGTCCTCGCCGTCGTCGCCTCGATCAAACTCCACTCGCCGTACTTCCTCACCGACTCGCCGTACCTCACGTTCGGCCGGGTGCGCATGGCGCACCTGCAGGCCGTCGGCATCGGCTGGAGCGCGATGGTCGGCATGGCCGCGGCCTGCTGGCTGATGTGCCGCCTCAGCCGCGCCACCCTCATCTACCCGCGCCTGCTCCTCGGCGCCGCGACGCTGTGGAACGTCGGCATGGTGGCGAACGTGGTCGGCATTCTTCTGGGTCACGGCCGGTCGGTCGAGTGGCTGGACGCGCCGGCCTACGTGTCGCCGTTCCTCATCACCTCCCTCACCATCTTCTCGGCGTGGACCGCGGCCACGTTCCTCCGCCGCCGCGAGCCGCACGTCTACGTCACCCAGTGGTACATCTTCGCGGCCGTGTTCTGGCTCCCCATCCTGTACGTGATTACGGTCGGGATGATCTTCTGGTTCCCGTCCACCGGCGTGGTGCAGATGGTGGTGAACTGGTGGTTCGGCCACAACTACCTGGGCCTGTGGCTGACGCCGATCGGGGTGGGCGCGGCGTACTACCTGATCCCCAAGATCATCGGCCGGCCGGTCCACAGTTATTACCTGAGCATCGTGGGCTTCTGGTCGCTGGCGCTGTTCTACTCGTGGGCCGGGATGCACCACCTCATCGGCGGCCCGATCCCGGCGTGGCTGGCGACCGCGAGCACGGTCGGCAGCATGATGATGTTCATCCCGGTGATCGCGGTGGCGATCAACCACCACATGACGATGCTCGGCAGCTTCCACATGCTGCGGTACAGCCCGGCGCTGCGGTTCACCGTGTTCGGCGCCATGACGTACACGGCCGTGAGCGTCCAGGGGAGCATCGAGTCGTTGAAGGACTTCAGCGAGGTGGCCCACTTCACGCACTACACGGTGGCGCACGCGCACCTCGGCGCGTACGGGTTCTTCACGATGGTGATGTTCGGCCAGCTCTACTACATGATCCCGCGGCTCACCGGCCGCGAGTGGTTCAGCGCCCGGCTCATCAGCCTGCACTTCTGGTGCGACGCGATCGGCATCAGCGTGTACTTCGTGTCGCTGTCGGTGGCGGGGTGGTGGCAGGGGCGGATGATGAACGACCCGAACGTGCCGTGGGGCAACGTCGTGACGTACCTGCTGCCGTACCTGTTCACGCGGTCGGTGGCGGGCGTGCTGATGGGCGTGGGGCACGTCGCGTTCGCGGTGCTGCTGCTCGCGAACCTGCTCGGCTGGGGCCGCCGCCGCGGCACCGGGCCGACGTTCTTTGCGGAGCCGCCCCCGTCGGAACGGGCGCGGCTGGCCGGCGCCATCGCCGACTGAGGGCCCCTGGGGAACGACATGGACCGCGGGACGGTAATCTTCGTCGGCGCGATGCTGACGTTCGCGTCGAGCTGGTTCGGGCTGGTGTACTTCCCGTACCAGCAGCTCAACGGCCAGCAGCCGTACACCTCGCCCGGCGAGGACGCCTACCCCCGCGCGTACTCGGACGCGGCCCGCGCCGGCGCCGAGGCGTACGCCGCCAACGGGTGCGTCTACTGCCACAGCCAGCAGGTGCGGAGCGAGAAGTTCGGCAACTGGTGGGAGGACGGCGAGATGAAGACCGGCGCCGACATCCGCCGCGGGTGGGGCCAGCGCCGCAACGTGTCGCGCGACTACCTCCACGACCGCCCGCCGTTCCTCGGCACCATGCGCACCGGCCCCGACGTGGCGAACGTCGGCGCCCGCTACTCGGCGGCGTGGCAGCACCAGCACCTGTTCAACGCCCGCTCGTTCAACGCGTGGAGCACGATGCCGTCGTTCGCCTTCCTCTACCGCAAGGAGAAGGTCGAGGGCGGCACCCGCGCCGCGAACGCGCTGCGCCTCGGCCGCGAGTGGACCATCAACCCCGGCTACCGCTGGCGCCCGACCGCCGCCGAGTGGGACACGATCCTCGCGGCGCAGCCCGGCCTGTCGGTTGGCTTCGACGTCAGCACGCCGGAAGGCAAGTCGCGCCTCCTGGGTCTGTGGCTGACCAGCGAGGAGGAGGGGCAGCAGGTGGTGCCCACGGCCGACGCCGACAACCTGGTCGCGTACTTGCTCGAACTTCGGAAGGCCGAGACGCCGCTGCCGGAGGCCAAGGAATGAACCCCACCCCACCCGACGGGCCGGTCGATTCGGTGCAGGCGATGCACGCCCCGCACATGGCGGCGATGAACGACCCGGTGATGGTGACCGCCGGCGGCGACCCGATCAACGACCAGCCCGGAACGGGCGGCCAGGACAGCGTACAGGCGATGCACGGCATCCTGATGCGCGAGCACGCCGAGCCGCGCGACGGGTTCGAGCCGGTGCCGTTCTGGGTGATGGTGGTGTTCGGCGCCCTGCTCATGTGGGGCGGCTACTACCTCGGCAGCGCGTCCGGCGACTTCCGCCGCGACGTGTACGACACCGACGAGCGCCCGTTCGCCGGCCTGTCGGTCGCTCTCCCGCCGGACCCCGAACCCACGACGGTCGCGGAGCTGCTGGCCCTCGGCCGCGACCGCTACCTGATGGCGTGCGCGGCGTGTCACAAGGACAAGGGCGAGGGCGACCCGACGCAGAAGGTGCCGCCGCTGGCCGGGTCGGCGTGGGTGACCGGCGCGGAGGCGAGCCCGGCCCGGCTGGTGCGGCTGGCGCTGTACGGCCACACGCCCGTCACCTCGGCGGGCGTGACGCCGAAGGATTTTGAGGTCGCCGCGGCGCTGACGTTCGTGCGGAACTCGTTCGGCCACAAGGCCGACGCCGACGACGCGAACCCGACGATTCCGGTGTCGGCGGTGACCGCGGCGCGGGCGAAGGAGAAGAAACGCGGCCCGTACACGCTGGCCGAGTTGAAGGCCATCCCGCTCGACTTCCGGGACACGGTGATCGAAAAGAAGTAGCTGACAGTTGCGTTGCCGCATGCGGCTTCGCGCTGGGAAGCGCGACGCCAAGCGGCAACGCAACGATTCGACTCCCCGGAGGCCGCCGTGCGCCCGTTCGCGATCTACCACGAGCACCCCGACTGGTTCCGCCCGCTGTTCGCCGAGCTCGACCGCCGCGGCATCGCGTACACCCGCCTCGACCCGCGGGCGCACCTCTACGACCCCGCCGACGGCCGGCCGCCGTACTCGCTGCTGTTCAACCGGATGAGCCCGTCGGCGTACCTCCGCGGCGGCATCCAGGGGATGTTCTTCACGCTCGGCTATCTCGCCCACCTGGAGCGCGTCGGCCTGCCGGTCGTGAACGGCCTGACCGCCTTCACGGTCGAAACGTCGAAGGCCCGCCAGCTGACGCTGCTGCAACAGCTCGGCTTGCCGTACCCGAAGGCGCGCGTCGTCAACCACGCCAGCCGCGCCGTCGAGGCAGCGCAGGGGTTGCGCTTCCCGGTGGTGGTGAAGGCGAACGTCGGCGGCAGCGGCGCCGGCATCGTGCGCTACGACACGCCCGCCGCGCTGGCCGACGCCGCCGCGGGTGGCCGGCTCGACTTCGGGGTGGACCACACGGCGCTGGTGCAGGAGTTCGTGCCGGCGCGCGGCGGCCACATCACGCGGGTGGAGGTGCTCGGCGGGAAGTACCTGTACGCGATCAAGGTGCACACGGCGGGCGACTCGTTCAACCTGTGCCCGGCCGACATCTGTCAGCGCGCCGACGGGGTGGAGTTGGTCCGCGCCGCGTGCCCGATCGACGCCCCGAAGACGGGCATGCGGGTGGAGGGCTACACGCCGCCGGCGGCCGTGATTACCGCGTGCGAGCGGATCATGCAGACGGCCGGCATCGACGTGGGCGGGATCGAGTACATGACCGACGACCGCGACGGGTCGCTCGTCTACTACGACGTGAACGCGCTGTCGAACTTCGTGGCCGCCGCCCCGACCGTGGTCGGCTTCGACCCGTTCGCGCGGCTGGTGGACTACCTCGAACGCCGCGCAGGGTGAT
>JBGAQM010000463.1:0-4284 GCA_044220735.1 Urbifossiella sp.
CCGGGGGCGTCTGCAACAGGTAGATCGTGTTTTCCGGTCGGTCGGTGATCTCGTCCAGTTTCGAGCCCCAGTCGTAGCCCGTCACCCCGACTTCCTTCGGGTTCGCCTTCGGGCTGAACCGTGGGGCGTCGAGCCCGACGCCGGCGACCGCCACGAAGTTGGTCCCGCCGAACGTGAAGTCCGGAGCCAGCGGCGATGTCGCCCGCCACGCCGACTGCGGGTAGTAACTTACGAGCAACTCGGGCACCCAGTTGCCGGCCTGCGCCGCGTTCGAACTGTGAAGCCAACCCTGAGCCGGGTCGATCAACTGCCGCAGGCCGCCGCGGCCGAGCGCCGGCAGGAGCTCGACGAAGAAGCTCGCTCGCTGCGCCGGCGGGTAGGCGACGCCGAACCGCTTGTCGTGGTCGTCCTGACGGGTGACTTCCACCGTCCCGCGCGGCAGTTCTTTACGCTCGGTGCCGTACTGCTTCACGGCCCGGCCGAGGGCGTGCCACGTCTCCGTACCCGCGTACACCGCCGCCTTCCCCTTCAACTGGTTCACGTAGCCGTTCATTCGCGGGCCGAGGAGGCGGTAGTACACCTCGTCCGGCCAGGTGACGTCAACGGTCACCAGCACGGACTCATCCATCAGACGCAGCGCTACGAAGCACGGCACCTGCTTCGGCTGCGCCATCGGGTTCGGCATCCCCGGCATCCCCGGCATCCCCGGCATCGGCATAGGGCCTGCGCCGGGCATCGGTCCGAACCCCGGTGGCGAGCCGCCGATGCCCGGCGGCGGGCCCCCGACGCCCGGGGCGGGGCGGCCCATCCCCGGAGGACCCGGCACCGGCATCCCCGGCATCCCCGGCATCCCCGGCATTTCACCGGTCATCGGTGCGCCGCCCGGCGGGACGTAGTTCGGGTCGGCGAAGTTGCGGAACTCGATGTACGTGTTCAACAGCAGCGACGCGAGCGGCAGCCCCTCCGTAAACGACGGGGTCAGCTTCTCGACCGCAATCACGCGGGCGTCGGACGCCGACTTCGTGAAGAAGCGAACGTTCGCCACCAACTGCTGCGGCGAGAACGACACGAGATTCATGCCGAGGTGTTCGGTACGCGTCAGCACCGGGTCCACGGCGCCGGCGATCGGGGCGTACTCCTTCTTCACCCCCTTGCGCGGGTAGAGCGACTCGTCGAACCGCTCGGCCAACACGAACGGCGGCTCGCCGGAGCGGTCGTCCAGCATGGTGAGGAGGACGAGTCGGAGCTTGGGGTCGAGCGACAGGTACCGCGGGTTGGTCGTGAACGCCTTGCCCGCGGGCGGCGGCGGGACGACCTTGGGGGCCGGCATCGGCGTGTCCGTCCCCTCCGTCTTCGCCGGCTCCTCCGGCGGGGGGGCCACCTTGTTGACGACCGTCTGGAACTCGGGGTAGCCGTCCTTCATCCCGGCCAGGTGCGCCTCGATGGCCGCGTACTCGCCGACGAACACGTGCTGGTTGTCGTAGACGCATACGCCGTAGACGGGCGCCTTCGCGGGCGCCGCGGGCGGGGTGACGTACAGGTCGGCGAACAGGGTGCGCGCGGCGAGGGCGTTCCCGGCGGCGGACAGCAGCGGGTTGTCCTTCACCGGCTGCACCGTCTTGCCGCCGACGACCTTACCGGCGCCCGCGCCGGTGATGCGCGCCGCCAGTTGCTTCGCCTCGACCGGCGTGCGGAGGCGGATGAGGCCGACCGCCGACCGCTCCTTCTCGCCGACGGTGCAGTGGAAGTAGTTCTCGATGTCGCCGAGTTCGAAGCCGAGGGAGGACTTCACCATTTCGGCCGTGGCGGGGTCGAGGAGCATGCCACCGGCCGGCGTGGCGCGGAGCTTGCTCAGGTCGAAGCGGAGCACGGCGACCGACTTCGTGGGGAGCAGGTTGGTCGGCTCCTTGTCGCTCCGCGTGGCCAGCACCACCGGCGGCGTGGTGGCCTTCTTCTTGTCCGGGTCGTTCTCGCCCTTCTTGTCGGGGTCTTCGGGGTTGTTTCCGTCGGGGGTCGGCGTATTGGGGTTGGTGCGAACAACCGGACCGGGACCGGGGCCGGGCTTCGGCTTGGTGTCGCCGCCGAACATGATGTAGCCGCCGACGCCGAGCAGCGCCACGGCGCCGACCGCGAGGCCAATCCCCACGACTTTCTTGTTGTTCCCCTTGGCGGCCTTCGGCTTCTTATCCTTGGCGCCCTTCTCCTTCTTGTCGGCCTTGGCGTCCTTCTTGTCGGGCTTGGCGGCGTCCTTCGCGGGCTCGTCGGCGGGTGCCTCGACCTTGAACCGGTACTTACACTTCGGGCACTCGACCTTCGAGCCAACGAGGTTCGGGTTCTTGATGAGAACGGCCGCTTCGCAACTCGGGCACTGGACCTTGAAGCTCGACATGGGGGTTCCCCGGGCGGCCGGCCGGCGGACGTGAATCGAAGGACAAATCCCGGGCGGCGGCGCTGGACGCCATCTTATCGCGGGGCGAACGCCGCGGGGAAGGGAAAACCGTTGCACAACGCCCGCGGACCGCCCGTCCCGGGCGCCCGACCGGAACTCAGCCGCCGCGGATCTCGTGTTCGGCCGTGTACCAGAAGCGGGTCCCGTCGCCGTCGGGAGAACCGGCCGCCTGCCAGAGCTCGTAGGCCCGGGCGCGGATGCGTTCCTCGTCGGCGTGCTCGAACGTCTGCTGCGGGGGGATGAGAATGTTGGCCGGCGGGGCGTCGGGGATGACGCGCGTCGGACCGGTACGGCTGGGCATGGGAGCCTCCGAACGTTGGGGTCGTGCCCGCCCTGCGGGCGGGTACCGAGGTCCGGTGCAATCCGCGGGCCGTCGGACGCGGGATTGGCACGGCGGATGCATTCGGATGAGCATCACCCGCGGCCCACCGGTCGCGGCCGACCCCGGGCGACCGCGCCCGCCAACCGGAGGCACCCATGCTACGCTGGGCACTGATGTTCCTGGTGATCGCGCTCGTCGCGGCGCTGTTCGGCTTCACCGGCGTCGCCGGCACGTCGATCTTCGCCGCCCGCATCCTGTTCTTCGTGTTCCTGGTGCTGTTCGTTGTCTCGCTCGTCGCCGGGAACCGGTCGCCGCGATCGACCATCTAGCCCCGGCCCCATACCCCTTGTGGGTGAAACCGGGGGCGAAGCCCACCCGCCGTCGCGGGTGGGCTTTTCGCACGCCCCTCGCGCCCGGGTACTCGTCCCATGAAGCCAGCCGACGTCGTCCCGCTCGTCAAGCGCACGTGGTCCGAGTTCCAGGCCGATAAGGCCATGACCCTCGGCGCCGCACTCGCGTTCTACACCGCCCTCTCCATCGCCCCGCTCCTGCTGCTGGTCACCGTGATTGCGGGCGTCGCGTTCGGCGAGCAGGCGACCCGGGGGGAGATCGCCCACCAGCTGAACGACCTCATCGGCGCCGAGGGCGCGAAGGCCGTCGAGGCCATGCTCGTCTCCACCCAGTCGCCCGGCGGGAGCCTCCTCTCAACGGTCGTCGGCATCGTCACGCTCCTTCTGGGGGCGACGGGCGTGTTCACGTCCCTCCAGGACGCTCTGAACACCGTGTGGAACGTGAAGCCGGACGACACCGGCACGGGCCTGCGGCGGCTGATCCGCGACCGGCTGGCGTCGTTCTCGATGGTCTGCGCGATGGCGTTCCTGCTCCTCGTGTCGCTGGTCTTCAGCGCCGTCCTGAACGCGCTCGGGGGCGTGGTGAACCGGTGGGTGCCGTTCGGCGACGCGTGGATGGGGGCCGCGAACCTCGGCGGCGGCTTTCTGGTGACCGCGCTGATGTTCGCCACGATCTACAAGTACCTCCCGCACGCCCGGCCGGACTGGTCCGACGTCGGAATCGGGGCCGTCATCACCGCCGGCCTGTTCACCCTCGGAAAGTACCTGATCGGGCTCTACCTCGGCACGGCCTCGATCGGCTCGACCTACGGCGCGGCCGGGTCGTTCGTGGTGCTGCTGGTGTGGATTTACTACTCGTCCCTGATCGTGCTGTTCGGGGCCGAGTTCACGCAAGTGTACGCCCAGACGCACGGCTCGGGCCTCACGCCCGCCGGGCGGCGGCGCCTCGCCGGCGCCCCGGCCCCGGTTCACACCTGACCTCCGTCGACTTCCCGTACGCCCCGCCAGGACCGTTCCATGCCCCTGCCGCCGCCGCCGTCCAAGCCACGACCCGCCCGCGCCGCGCGCCCGATGCCGTACCCGAAAGGGCCGCCCGGGGCCGGCCGCGGGGCCTACCGCGCCGAAGTCCACGCCGGCATGGGTGCCGTCCCGCACGCCGCCGG
>JBGAQM010000010.1:0-38719 GCA_044220735.1 Urbifossiella sp.
ACGGACTGCTGCCCCGGAACCGGCGCGGTCGGGCTGACCGTCAGGGTCCCGCTCACCGGCGTGCCGACGAGCAGGAAGCCCCGACCGGTGCCGCCGGTGAGCGCGGTGCCGGACACGTCGGTGACGGTCACGTCGAGCGTGTACTGCCCGAGCGCCAGTCCGGCCGTCGGGAGCGTGCCGAGCGCGACGGTCGTCAGGGTGGTCAGGGGGTCGAGCGTGACCGCGGTCGGGGTCGAGGTGAACACGACCGCCCCGCCCGGGGCCGTGGCCGTGAACGACACCAGGACCGGCAGCGGGGCGTTCACGGCGTTCAACACCTTCGCGCTCACGGCGACCGCCGGGCCGGGGTCGGTGAACCCCGGCGTCGGGGTGACGGCCGGGACGCCGACGTACACCCGCCGGGCCGCGACCGACGCCCGGGCCTGGAGGGTGACGGCCGAGAACCCGCGCGCCGTGGCGGAGACGAAGAACTCCGACGGGACGGGGTTGGTCGTGCCCTGGGTTCCGTTCGAGGTGACCGTCACCGTCACGCCGGTCGGCCCGCCGAACAGGGTTTCGCCCGGCTGCAGGGTGACGGACGTCCGGCTCAGAGTTCCGAGCATGCCCCCCGGGATCCCGGAGACGAACAGGTCGTACGTCGTGACCTGTGCCCCGGTGTTCTGGATGGCGATGTTGAACGTCGCCGGCCCGTTCGGCAGGACGACCCCGGTATTCGGGTCGAGTGTCAGGACGAACCGGTGGTTCAATTCGTTGGTCAGCGCCGTGTTGTAGGCGGTGAGGGCGGTGCCGAGTTGGAGGGTGGCGGCCCGTACGTCGGCACCCGTGATCGACGCGGCGAGGGCCATCCGGGCTGCGGTCAGAGCGGGGATCGTGCCGGCCACGAACGGGTCGGGGGCGATCAGCCGGAGGAAGGCGTCGAGCGCCGCGAGCGCCTGGCTGCGGGCGACCTCGCTGTCGGGCGTCTGCACGAGGCTCGTCAAGGCGGCGGCGAGGCCGGTCAGCCGGTTCGAGAGGGCCGGGTCGCTCAGCCGGGCGGCGGTGACGGCCGCGGTGGCGACGGCGTCCGCCCCGGGGACCACGACCCGAACCGGAATCGTCACCATCTGGTCGAAGGCGTCGCCGAGCGGGTTGAACCGTGCGGTGACGTTGGCGGCGAGGTACGAGCTCAGCGGCGCGGCCGCGGCGGCGGTCAGCGTGACGGGGATCGTGCGGGTCTGGCCCGGCGTCAGGGTGATGGTCGGAGTCAGGCCGGTGGCGGTGAGCCCGGCCGAGAGCACGGCCGACAGGTTCACCGTCTCGGACACGTTGCCGACGGCCGTGAGGGTGAGCGTCGAGGTCACCGACCCTCCGGGCACGGTGCCGAACCCGTCGGGCGATGCGGTGAACGTGACGCCGTGGACGGCGGGCATGGTGAACGTCACCGTCCGCGTCTGTGTGATCGCCGGGTTCGTGGTGCTGGTCGCCGTAACGGTGAACGACACCGGCGTTCCGGGCGCCGGGAGCGTGGCCCCGTTCGGCCGCAGGTACACGCCGAGGATGCCGGTTTCGCCAGCGGGCACGGTGGCCGACACGCCACTGGTGAGCAGGTCGAACCCGGCGGGCAAGTTCGTCACTGAGACGGCAAACGTGTCCGTAGCCGGGCCGAGGTTGCGGATGGAGGCACGGAAGGCGGTGGGCGATTGCGCGCCGCCGGCCGTGGGGACGGTGAACACCGTGTCCGGATCGACGGCCAGCGTAATGCCCGGCGTTGTGGCTGTGACGGTGACGGGAACCGTCGCCTGGGCGACAAGGGCCGCATTCGCGGCGGACCGGGCGACGATGCGAATGGGGTAGGTTCCACTCTGCAGTCCGGGTGCCGGGGTGACAGTTACGGTGCCAATGGCGTTGATCGTCACCGCCCAACCGTCTGGGGCTTCCGCGGTCAGGGTGTAGTCGCCGGCGTGGCTGGTGTTGACGTTCACCTGAAAACTGGCTGGTGAATTCTGGTTGGCGGTGATCGCCGACGGAGTCGCGGCGATGGTGATCACGTTGGCGGCAGCGCCGCTGAGCGAAGCCGTGGCGCTGCCGCCGCCCGCGGGTGTGACTGTGAGAGTTCCGTTGTAGCCGCCGAGGGTCGCGCCGTTGGTTGTATCGAGAGCAACACCGCCCACGGTCACACTTCCGAGACCCGGCCCGAGGACGACCGTTCCGTTCATGGAAGTGACCGATACGGCGCTGCTGAGTCTCGGCGAACTGCTCGCACCACTGCCACTGAGAGTTGCAGCACCGGTAGTGATCGTGTACCTGCCCGCGGGGAGTCGTGTGCCGTTGAGCATCAGCCCGTCAGTGGTGATCGCGATCGCCACATTACCTACAACGTCGGCGACGTAATTGTCCCAGTTACTGCCGACGCCGAGGGGTGCTTCGGCCGGGCCATAGAAGGCGAGTGTGCCGGTGCCCGAGAGGGTGTAAGTGTTACTGCCCCGAACAGCCGCCGCCCCCAGCGCGGCGAGTGTAAGAGACACGGCACCGGTGCCAACTAACGTGCCATACTCATCGGTGATCGCCGCACGGACAGCGGTAAGGGACCGGAACGAAAAGCCGCTGTCCCCCGTATCGGTCCACGACGCCGCCAACTGTCCCGTAGCCGTTACCGTCGACGCGGAATAACTACCGGAGATCGGTCCCGCCGGTCGCGAACTGACGATCGGCGTGTTAACTGTAGGAATGGCCGTCTCGGCCAATCCTTGGAGCGAGTAGAGTACGTCGGAGATCGGCGGATCGTCTCTGCCAATGGCGTGAGTTAAATCTATTAGCTTCTGTACGTTGTCAAAGATGTTCGGAACGAACGCCAGGATCGCGTTCACGATTCTAAGATCGTGAGTCACCCGCGGGTCCTTAAACTTGTCTTTGGTCTGGTCGTATCCGTCCGAGAAGGCCTTGAATAGCAGTAGGTGTATACTTATCGCAACCGACAGTGCCGTGTACGTAAGGATGCCCTCGTGGCCGCCGCTCTGATTCTGGGCGAACATTTCGCCAGTAGTTCGGTCATAATTAAACCACGCTGTCGTTCTCTGGCCCTCGAGTGTCAGAGAAGCAGCCGGAACGATCACGGTGAGGCCATCCAGGACGTTCCTGGTGATCCTCGCAACCGCCTCGGCCGGGAGGTCCAGACTTTGCACCACGCCAAGATTGCTGGGGTCAATGGCAAGTAGCGGGATACCCTGCTGAGCCGACTGCACGATGACGGACACCGCACTCGAGTTGCTCGAATTGCCGACTTCAGGCAGTGTATTGGTCTCTAAAATGCTGTTAGAGATGCCTCTTGCGGTCGCGAACGTTACCGACGAATCCGGATTCTGACCGGGCGATGCTATTGCCCGTATCGAGTCTTCCAGGAGGTCGTAACTGAACGAAAGTTGCGACTGACCATTCGACGCGGTTGCCTGGCTTGAAAACACCGTGATGCGTGGGCTGCTAAAATACGCCGCGACCGCTGTTCCCGTTGCGAGTAGTGATGTCTCGTGGTCAGAAGCTACAGCAAAGCTCGCCAACTCGGATCGCGCAAACGCAATCAGTCCGTCAGACTGTATGACCTCGCTCGGGTTAGTTGTCGCCCTAACGATGGCAAGCTTTCCATCGGCCCGATCACGTACCGCCCGTGCCGCGCCAGGATTTTGCAAGGCGGGGAGAATATTTAATGTCGTCAGGTCGAATGGCGTGATGGCCGGTGGGCCATTCGGGTCAACGCTGATAGTCGCTCCGACGAGACCATTCCGGGCCGCATAGCCGATGCGATCGGCCAGTTCGCGATTGTAGATTTGTCCCGCTCCGCCCGGGGCCGTGAGGACAATTCTTAGGAACAGCCCCGTCAAGTATTGGTTGCCGAGAGGAAAGTTCGTTAGTATCTCTTGGTACTGGCTCCCGGTGATCGCTTCGGGTAGACTCGAGTCGGGCGTCGCCTCGTCTCCGATTACCAGGAACGGGGTGTAGGTGATCGTTCGAGACGAGAATACGAGCGATCCTGCAGCAGACTGGCTTACAAAGTTCCCGATGCTTATCGGCCGGCCCACAAGGTCGGCGGCGTTGAACGTCGGGGCCAGTACAGTCGTCGTGGTCAATCCGTCGCTCACACCCAATGCCGCCGCTGCTTGTGTGTACGTCTCCGAGCTCAGTTCCACCTGCACCTTGTGTCGCAGCGAGTCCGCCACCTCCGTGAACATACCCGTTGCCGTGCTGTAGGCTGTACCGAAGGAGATCGCCCCAAGCCCTGACGTATCCGCGTTCACGAAGCCGCTGCCCGTGTTATCGATCTGCAGCCAGTAATGATCCCGCGTCTCGGCCAGCAGCTGCGGGTCGTTGGCGGGGTCGGCCACGGGCGTACCCGCTGGGATATACCCGACCGTCTGGAAGTTCGCCGGGAACATCGACAGGATCAGTTGCTTCGCCAGCGGGTCGGAGAGCGTGCCGTGCGCGTAGCGCGCGGGAATGCCGCTGGCGCGGAACAGGGCCACCCCCAGGCTCGCCTCGTCCAGCGAGTTGCCGGCCGCGCTCCACAGCGTGCCGCGGGCGCCGCGCAGCGAGCCGACGTAGGACTCGTACCCCACCTCGGTGTTCAGGTAGTCGAAGATGCGCTGCGGGTCGTAGTCCAGCCGCGCCGCCTGCTCCTGCACGAACGGGTCGGTCGTGTTCGCGTCCGGCGTCGAGGCGAGCTGGTCCGCAGGGATCACCCGGTTGACGAGCGCCGCCGCGGGCGCGTCGTCCGTTACCATCCCCGCGTTCAGGGTGGCGAAGGCGTGCGCCCCAGTGTCGATCTGGAGCGGGGGCACGGCCGGGAGCGTGACCGTGAGCGTGACGCTCGCCCGGTCGAACCCGTGGATCGTACCGAGACTCCAGGCCAGGTTCGGCCCACTCCGGTCGGGCAGGGCGGACGCCGTCGCGAACGTCACCCCGGGCTGAAGCGCCGTCGTCAGCAGTACCCCGGTCACGTCGTCCGCCGTCTGGTTGTAGACGGTGTACGTCACGTCCAGCGTGTTGTTCTGAACGCCGGCGAACGTGTACGCCGAGAGCGTCCGGCCGACGACGATGTCCGGCGGCAGGCCGGCGGCGGGCGCGAGCCGCTCCTCGAGGGACTCGATCCCGAGCCGGGCCGCGCGGGGCCGCCGGGCGGACGATTTCGACACGGGGAGCCACGAGGTCAGGAATTTGGGCGACATCGGGGAGACCTCGGGGCGGGATTCGTGCCGGGCGGTTCAGGGTTTCGGTCCGCCCGCCGCGTCGGCGAGCAGGCGGCGGAAGTCGGGTCGGGCGCGGAGGGGCTGGAGGCCGGGGTCGTCGGTCAGGAGCCGGGCCGTCCTCGGCCCGCGGAAGAACCCGGCCGCGTGCAGACGGCGGAGCAGTTCGAGGGCGGCGGTCGCGTGCGCCTCCCCCGCGACCAGCCCCGCAAGGGCGCCGAGGACCGGGTCCGCCAGCGCGGGCTCGACCGCGCCGGCCAGGGTACAAGCCAGGTAGTAGCGCGACTCGTCCGACACGCCCGGGGCGCCGGCGAGGGCGTGCGCCTCGGCGGCGGCCCCGGCGTGCATCCCGGCCCGGGCCATCCGGACCGCCCGCCCGACCCGGAAGTCGGGCCGCTCCCGGTCGTCCGCCATCGCCACCACCTGGTCCCAGTCGGCGACCGCGGCGGGGAGTCGCCCGGCCTGCTCGTGCAGCAGCGCCCGCGCCCCGTGGGCCTGAAGCGCCCGGGACCGCGCCTCGGCGAATCGCGGCTCCCGGGCGACGGCCGCGGCCGCCAGTCCCACCGCCCGGTCGTACCTGGCGAGGGCCCCGGGGAGGTCGCCCTGCGACCGGAGCAGGTTCCCCCAGTTGACGTAGACCCCGGCCAGCGACAGCCCGTACCGGTCGTCCGCCGGGTGGGCCTCGGCCAGCGGCCGCAGCAGGCCCTCGGCCCGCCCGAACGCGGCGGCGGCGTCGGCCGGCCGGCCGGTCCCCGCGGACAGGTGGGCGAGGTTGAGGAGGCTCTCGCCCAGGTCGGCCCGGTAGACCGCGGCCCCGGGGTCGCGCCCGGTCAGCCCGTCCCGGATTTCGACCGCCCGGAGGTAGTGCGGTACCGCCCGGTCCGGCCGGCCGGTGGTCTGGAACAGCCGCCCGAGGTTGTGCTCGGCACGGGCCAGCGTGTTCAGGCCGGCCGGGGCGGCCGGGTCGTCCCGAACCAGGTCGGTCGCCTCCGCGTGGCCCTTGCGGAAGTACGCCTCGACCTCGGCCGACGCGCCACCCGCCAGGTGGGCGAGGTAGTTGAAGCACTGCACGACGCCGGTGCGGCATTCCGGCCGCGTGCGGTGATCGGGCGGGAGCGCTTCGAGCCCCGCGAGCGCCCGGCGGAAGTGTTCACCGGCCGGGGCGTACCGGCCGAGCGCGAACTGGGCGGTGCCGACGTCCACGGCGGCGAGGGCGGCGTCGAGCCGGACGCCCGGGTCGGCGTCGTCCAGCCCGGCGAGCACCCCCTCGTAGAAGCCCACCGCGTCTTCGAGCTGGTCCTGCCGGAGCTCCTTCAGGCGGGGGATGGCCCCCGCCTGGCGCTCGTCCAGCCGGCCGAGCATCCGCCGCAGCGCCGCCCGCGCGGCGCGGTAGTTGTCCGCCGCCCGCCCCCGCTGCCGGTCGGCCTCGGCGGCGTTCTGGTTCGCCCGCTCGACCTCGGCCCCCAGCCGGACGGTGTACCCGGCCAGGACGCCCGCGAGGGCCGCGGCAAGCACCCCGGACGCCATGAGCAGGCCCGAGACCGCCGGCCGGCGGCGGGCCCACTTCCACGCCCGGTGCAGGAGGCCGACCGGGCGGGCCGTCACCGGCTCGCCGCGGAGGAATCGGCCCAGGTCCGCGGCCAGGGCGGTCGCCGTCGGGTAGCGCCGGCCGGGTTCCTTCTCCAGGCACTTCAGGCAGACCGTCTCCAGGTCCGCCGGCACGCCCGGGTTGAGCGCGCGCGGGGCGACCGGCTCCGCCTCCCGCACCTGCACGAGGGTGGCGTGGTCGGACGCCGCGCGGAACGGCGGGCGGCCGGTCAGGCACTCGTACAGGACCGCCCCGAGGGCCCAGACGTCGGCCGCCGGCCCGACGGCCGCGGAGTCCCCGCGGGCCTGCTCCGGGGCCATGTAGCTCGGGGTCCCGATGACCGCGCCGGGGCGGGTGAGGCCGTCCTCGGCGCCGAGCAGTTTGGCCAGCCCGAAGTCCACCACCTTCGGCCGACCGGCCGCGTCGAACAGCACGTTCGACGGCTTCAAGTCGCGGTGGACGATCCCCCGGGCGTGGGCGGCCGCGACCGCGTCGGCCAGCCGGGCGGCGACGTCGGCCGCCGCCCGCGGCACCAGGGGGGCGCCCGCGAGGCGCGTCGCGAGCGTCCCGCCCGGGCAGTACTCCAGGGCGAAGAACGGGAGCCCGTCCCAGTCGCCGAACTCGTACAGCCCGACCACCCCGGGGTGGCTGAGGGCGGCCACCGCCCCGGCCTCGGCGCGGAACCGGGTGCGGTACTCGGGCCGCGCGAGCCGGGCGGCGAGCAGCACCTTCAGCGCGACCACGCGCCCGACCCGGCCGTCGCGGGCCTTGTACACGGCCCCCATCCCGCCGCGGTCGATGTCGCCGAGGATCTCGTACCCGGGCGGGGCCACGACGGCCGGCCCGGCCCTCCGGGCCGCCCGGACGGCTTCCACCAGGTCGTCCGCGGCCTCGTCGAGGTCGGCCGCGCGGGCCGCGCACCGGCCGCAGCCGCGGAAGTGGTCCGCCACGCCCGCCGGGGTCGGGTGGCCGAACACGAGCCCGCGGAGGGCGGCGTCGTCGGGGCAGTCGGCGTCGGGGTCCACGAACTCCTCCGGCGCGGGCCGGCCCGTCGTCACACACGAGGCCTATGCGCGTCGGGGCGGGAACCTGTCGCGAAACTGGGGTGCGGGTCGGGTGTCAGTCCAGCAGGCCGTCGAGCTCGGCCCGGAGGCGGCGCAGCACCCGCCCCCGGGCGAGGTACACGGCGTTCGGCGTCAGCCCGAGTTCGGCGGCCACCGCGGGGGCCGGGCGGCCCTCCACCGCCGTCTCCCAGAAGGCCCGCCAGGTGGGCGGGTCGAAGTCGGTCCGCATCAGGTCCATGGCCCGGCGCGTGAGGCGGTCGCGGTACTCCCGCTCGTCGAACTCGACCGCCGGGTCGTCGGTGGCGGGCTCGCGGCCGTCGAGAGGCCCGGTCGTCGGCTCGCCGGCCCGCCGCCGGGTCCGCTCGCGGGCCTTGTTCCGGGTGACCGTCCACAGCCACCCGCGGAACCGCCCGTCGCGGTCGTACCGGAAGTCGGGGAGGGCGCGGACGAGGACGGCGAACACGTCCTGGACGAGGTCCTCGGCGTCCGCCCCGGTCGCCCCGAGCCGCCCCGCCCACAGCCGCAGGAGAGGGGTGTACAGGGCGGCGAAGCGGTCCCACGCGGCGCCCGGGTCGGGGTCGTGGAACTGTTCGAGGAGGCTGACCGGGGTGGGGTCCATCGGACTACGGCCGCCGGTGACGGGGGGCGGCCGAAAGCCGGCGGCGGGACGAGGGGTGAACAGTAGCTGAACATACGGCGTCCGGCCCGGTGTACAACCGCCGGGCCGGGGTTTCTCGGGTGGCTGGGCTTGGTACGAGTGGAGCCGGGATGGGGCGTGAGGCCGCGGGAGACGCCGCGCGGGTGCGGAATTCCAGACCCACGTTCCCGAAGTACATGGCGCACCGGGAGGTCGCGACCCGGTTCAC
Organism: Urbifossiella sp.; assembly: GCA_044220735.1. GTDB lineage: Bacteria > Planctomycetota > Planctomycetia > Gemmatales > Gemmataceae > Urbifossiella. The sequence goes on from JBGAQM010000010.1 coordinate 8,732, forward strand.
ACATCGTACTCCCCGTCGGCCAGCACCGCACCGCAACTCACGTCGAGGTCGGTCGCGGGCGGCTCGCCGCCGTCGGCGAAGTTCTTGCCCAGGTACAGCCGGCCCCGGTCGGGCCGGCCTCCCGGACTGCCGACCGCCGCGCCTGCTCGCCTGTCTCAGGTTGCCGACTGCTCGTGGCAGCGTCACTTCAGCTCCCGGATGTCGACCCGGCCGAACTCGATCGGGCTGCCGTTCGACCCGCCGTGGTACTTCAGCCAGATCCGGCCGGCCGGGAGGAACCAGTCGATCACGGTGTTGCCGGACCGCGTGGGGGCGTGCGTGTGGTCGGTGACGACCGTGCCGTTGTTGTCGATCGCCACCCGTGCGGCCTGCCCGAACCGCTGGCCGAGGCGGAGTTGCACGCGGGCGCCGGGCGAGGTGCGGGCTTCCAGCCGCAGGTGGAACCGGCGGAAGTCCTGGCCGGCCGTCTCCAGGTAGCTGTAATCCTTCCCGCTGAACGTGATCGCCCCGTCGGCGACGGCCCACTTCACCTGGTTCGGCGGCGGGCGGTCGTAGTTCCCCTGGCCGACGTCCGGGAACTTCCAGTTCGCCAGGTCCTTGCCGTTGAACAGCGGCGTCCAGTCCGACCCCTTGGCGCCCCCGGCGGCGAGCCGCGGCCCGCCGTCGTCCGGCAGGTCGCCGCGCAACTCCTCGACCCACACGACCGCGCCGTCCGGCTTGCGGGCCAGGTACGTCACCTTCCCGGCGGGGGTGAACCCGACCCGCGTGCCGCCGACGCCGATCTCCTCGTAGGGCGTCCGGGCCGTGCCGTCGAGGACGACGGACTGCTGTTCGGCGTGGCGAACCCGCGCGGCGAAGCTGCGGCCGTCCGGGCCGAACCCGAGCGGCGTCGTCTCGTCGAACCGCGGCCACGCCGTGCCACCCACGACGACCACGAACGCCCTGCCCGGCTCGGTGCGGGCGGTGGTGGCGACGGTCCGGTTGTCGGCGCTCCAGAACACCTCGGGGCCGGCCTCGGGCCAGGTGTGCGCCTCAGCCCCGTCCACGACCGGGGCCTCGGAATCGCCTTGTTATCCTGGTATTTTCGCACATCCGGTCCCTTTTGCAAGGCTGTATGGCACCGCACGGTTTGCAGGGAATTGCGGAAGCCGTGGGTGGTTTTGCGGCAATTGGGGGAGGAGGTTACGGATTCACGATCCGGTTGAAGGCGTCCGTTTCTTCGCCTTGCTGTCGAGCAGGGTTCGGATTCGGTCCCTCATCGTCTGGTAGTAGCACCGGTTGGCCCGGATCGAGGTCTTGAGGTCGGCCAGCGTGTCGAACGGGCGGTTGTGCGTCGCGCGCCGGCGGCGGAGCTTCCAGAGCCGCTCGATCGGGTTGAGTTGCGGGCTGTAGCTGGGCAGCCGCTTGAACTCCAGGTGCGGGTAGTCCTGCAGAACCTCGTCGATCGGCCTCCCCCGGTGCTACGGGGCGTTGTCGATCAGGATTACCACCGGCTTGTGTCGGGCGGCCGGGTACATCCGGGCGACGTGCCGCAGGGGGGCGGCGAACGCCTCCTGCATCCGCCGGGTCTTGCTCTTCCCCGTCTTCTTCTCGGCGTCCTTCGGGCTCTCCAGGGTGTTCGCGTGGACCCCCGTCGTGACCAGGTTGACCACGGCGAAGACGTACAGCAGGTGCTTGCAGTCCCGCGTCCCCACGGCCGGTCGGTGCCCCTTCACCCCGATGGTCGCGGTCAGGGTCGGGACCATCGGGAACCGGGTCTCGTCCTGGCTCAGCAGGACGAGGTCGCGGGCCGCCGCCCCTTTTTGAGGTCGGCGATCTCCTCCCGGGCCTACGCCTGCTTGACCGGGTCGCCGCGGAGGAACGGGTGCGTCGGCCGGTACGGGCGGACGCCGTGCTTCGCCCCGAACGTCTGGAGGGCGGACTTTCCTGCCCGCACGCCCCGGGTCTTGAGCAGGTGGTCGGCCAACTCGGGGTACGTCCAGTTGGCCCGGTCGAGCCCGTGCTTCGCCGGGCCGTCGATCACCCACTGCCGGAGGACCGGCGCCAGGTCGGGGGTGAGTTTGGGCTTGGCCCCGGGTGCCTTCTGGGGGCGGAGGCCGTCGAGCCCGCGGTCGAGGTAGGCGTTGAGTCACCGCTGGACGGACCGCGGGGAGGTGCCGGTGTCGGCCGCGATGTCCGGGTGCCGGCGTCCCCGGTGGGCCATCAGGACGATCTGGACCCGGTGCCGCAGCTTGGCGTCGGGGGTCTCGCGGAAGGCGTCTTCCAGGGGTTGCAGGTCGTCGTCCGGTAGGGAGATGCGGATCACGGCCGGTCCTCGGCGGCGTCGGGTATCCTGCCGAGGACAAAATAAACAGCGTCACCCGGATCGTGAATCAGACGCCCGACCCGTGACCGTTCCCAACTACGGCAAGAAGGGCGAACACCCAGGAGAGGAGCGGCAGCAGCGTCTTCACGGTGGCGACTCCACGGGGCGAGCGAACGTGTTCAGCCCATCGGCTACCCCACCCCCTACCGACACGCCAGCCCCAACCACGACAAGATAGTTGACACCGGTTCAGCCCCTCCGTCGGTGGACGGCGTCGGTCGGGATGCCGCGAGTCGTCCGCCGGCACCTGACCGCCCCCTCCGTCCTCCCGATACCCTCGACCAAGTCGGCGTCGGTCATCGTCCCGAGTAGCGCGTCCTGCTCCGCCGTCCAGCACGTCGCCACCCGCCGTGGTGGGGGTCGTCGCCCAGCCGCCTTCGCCGCGGCCGACCGCGCGTCGCACGCCTCGTCCGACAGTGGCACTCCGCGGACGGCGTCGGCTCCGGCTTCGCTGACCCGCCGGTGCGTTAGCCGGTCGCCGCGGGTCCGGACGTGACCCGGGCCAGGGACGAACCGCCGCCCGCCAGTGCGCCCCGAGTTGGTGGCGACCCTCCCGGCCGGGATCGCCGCGGCCGACTTCGACAACATCGCGGGGCCGGCGCCGTTCGCCGTGGCGCAGGCTCGGGTCGCGGACACGCTGTACGTGATAAACATGGGGTCGGAGGAGTACGCGCTACGACGAGGGAAGCGAGAGGCGAACCGGGGGCGAGAGCCCCCGGATTCTCGGATGCGAGACGGCAGAATCCGGAGGGCTCACGCCCCCGGCTCGCCCGGCGGGTTACCCCACGTACACGCCGCCCTCGAAGATCGTCCCGTTGAACGGCGCCAGGTCCAGCAGCGCCGGCGGCTCCCCCCCGCCGCCGAGGCTCGCCCCCGCGTACACCCGCACCCGCGCCGGTTGGTTCGGCCCGCTGCCGGTGATCAGGTCGCCCCGGCCGTCGCCGTCGACGTCCGCCACCGCCACGCGCACGCCGCCGCGGTCGTCGGCGTTGCCGGCCACGAAGAAGTTCGCCACCGGCGCCGCCTGCGCCCCGCCCACGTTTCCCGCGATCACCCGCGCGCCGCTCAGCACGAACACCCGCGGGGCGCCGCCCGGGCCGCCGCCGAAGATCAGGTCGGCGAACCCGTCGCCGGTCACGTCGCCGGCGGCGACGAAGCTGCCGTTGCGGAGGTTCGTCGCGTCGCTGCCGGGGAAGGCGAAGAAGTCGCCGACGAGTCGGGTCGGGCTCCCCGCGAGTACCGACGGCCCGCCGAAGATCGCCGTCCGCGGCCCCCCGCCGAACCCGGCCGACACCACCAGGTCCGTCACCCCGTCGCCGTTCACGTCGCCGAGGGCGGCGCGGGCGCCGCCGCGGAAGGCGGCGTCGTCGATGCCGAGGAAGTTGGCCCGGACGGTGTTGCTGCCGTCGGTGTTGAGGCTGAACACGCTGACCCGCGGGCCGCCGCCCTCGTCGGGGGTGACGACGAACTCGGCCCGGCCGTCGCCGTCGAGGTCGGCGGCGGCGACGAACCCGCCGCCGGCGAAGTCGCCGCCGAACGGGTCGAACGGGGCGACGAGGAAGCCGGCGTCGAGCCCGCTGCGGACGGCCACCCGGATCGGCCCGCCGGGGCCGGTCACGAGGATGGTGTCTTCGAGCCCGTCGCCGTTCACGTCGCCGACCGCCGACCGCACGGTCACGCCCGGGAACGTGGCCGGGTTGGCGGCGTCGGGGGCGGCCGCGTACACGCCGAGGGAGGACGGCTCGAACAGCCGGGCTGTGCCGTCGGCCGGGCCGGACACGCCGAGGAGCGTACTCGTCGTGGCGGCGACGGTCGTGGTGTCCGTGGCGGTGTTGTCGGCGGGGGTGACGTCGAGCAGATCGGCGGGCACCGGCGTCGCCGCGGACGCGACCGCGGTGAAGGGGCCGGTGAACGCGGGGTCGAGCGTCCCGGTCACGGTGTACGTCACCGTGCCGCCGGCCGCCAGGTTCACCGACTGTGCGATGTTCCCGGTCCCGCCCGCCGCCCCGCTCGACCCGGTGCCGGTGTACGCCGCCGTCCACGTCACGCCGGTCAGTTGGGTCGGGAACGTGGCGCTCGCCGCGATGCCGGTGATGCCGATCGGGGAGTTGTTCCGCACCACGACCGTGTACGTCACGGTCGAACCCGCAGGCGTGGTCGTGAGGCCGTCGGTCGCGGTCACGGTCAGGAAGTTGAACGGGGTCGGCGCCGGCTCGACCTGGGCGAAGGTCTGGGCACCGCGGTTCGAGTACGTGATCCCGCCCATCAGCCCGCCGGCCGGGTCGGCGGCGATCGTGAAGAACGGGTCGGTGGCCCCGGTAATATCGTTGTTGAGTTCGTCGGTGCCGGGGCCGCCGTTCACGGTCACGGGGAACGCCGTCGGGACGATGTCGAACCGGTCGTCCCCGTCCCCCCCTCGGAGCTCCGTCGGCAGCGCAGTCGATTGAACGGTGAACGTGTCGGCGACCGGGCCGCCGATCACGACAAGAGAACCGAGAATCCCCGCGGCCTGCGTGAAGTTCAGGGTGACGGTGTTGCTGCCCCCGCCGGCGTCGACTCGCACCACGGCCTTACCCGCGACGTTCACCGTCACGAACGTGGGGGTCGCCCCGCTGTTCACCTGCAACCGGCCGGCCGGCCCGTTCACCACGTTGATGGTGTCGGCGGCGGCCGTGCCGTTCACGATGAAGCCGCCGCTGCCCGCCGTATCCGTCACAGCGGCCAGGCCCGTGAAGGTGACGGTCTGCGTGCCGCTCGGGCCGGACTGGGTGAGGGTGCCGTCGGTGGCGCTCGTGGCGGTGAGGCTGCCGCCGGCACTCGACCCGCCCGCGTTCACGAGGGTGTTGGCGGTGCCGGCCCCGCCGTGGAAGACGATGCCGCCGGTCGGGGCGAAATTGTTGCCGGCCGGGTGGTTGATCGTGAGCGTGTCGTCCCCGTTCCCGCCGAGGAAGCTGAACGACGTGATGCCGCTGAACGCGACCGGCGTGCCGCCGTTGAGCGTGTACGACCCGGAGTTCCCGTTCGTCGCGTTCACCACGACGGTGTCGTTGCCGGTCGTCCCGCCGACGGTGATGGTGCTCAGGGCGGCCGTCAGCCCGAGGAGGGACGGGTTGCCGCCGATCGCGCCGACGAAGGTGGTCTGCCCGGTCGTCAGGTTCACCGTGCGGAGGTTGCCGTCATCGGTGGCGAACGCGGTGGTGACCCCGCCGGACGACACGATCTCGAACGCCCAGGCGTCGTTCGCCACGGTCCCGAGGCCGCCGACGACGTTGACCTGCCCGCCGTTCGGCGACGGGGTGCCGTTCAGCCCGCCGACCGTGACCAGCTGGTTCTGATCGAAGTTCAGCCCATACAGGGTCGTGGTCGGCGAAAACCCGTCGTTGTTCGTGTACGCCACCCCGTTCAGGCCAATGGCCGAGGTGTTCGTGTCCGTGCCGACCAGCGCCCCCGTCACCGGGTTGACGCGGAAGTTCGGCCCGGTGCGGGAGATGATGCGGATCAGATCGACGTTTGGGTTGAAGTTGAACCCGCCGAACTCGGTGTCCGGGTAGGCCGTGGTCCACGGCGTGCTGCCGACCTGGGTGGCCGCGCCGGTGGTCGGGTTAATCGTGTAGATGCGGCCGGTGCGGGTCGCGCCGTCGTCCACCAGCCCGAAGGCGTACAGCTGGCCGGTCGCAGGGCGGACGTCGATGCCGACGACCTGTTCCGTCGCCTGCAGGCCGGTGATCGCGGTGGACGTGACGGTGCCGGGCGTGGCGCTGTCGAAGCGGAGGAGGGCGTTCGCGTTGGTCAGCCCGAACAGGGTGGCCGGGGTGGTTCGGTCTTCGAGGACTTCGGCGGTCAGGCGCGGGCGCGGGGGCATTGGTCGTCCGGGGCGAATGTTGTGAGCAAGCCCAATTCTCCAGCCCGACGATTGCGAACGCAAGGATACGGGCGTGGAATCCATCGCGCTGCGGCCGATGCCGCCGGTATCACCCGTAGCCGACGATCGGACATCACGCCGCCCGGCGGACCCGCTTACAATTCACCCGCCCGACCACCCGGAGCCGCGAGATGGCCGCGAAGTTCCAACTTGTGAGCGAGTACCCCCCGGCCGGCGACCAGCCGAAGGCGATCGAGCAACTTGTGACCAACTTCCGGAACGGGAAGGGGTTTCAGGTGCTACTCGGCGCCACCGGCACGGGGAAGACGTTCACCGCGTCGAACGTGATCGCCGCGCTCGGCAAGCCGACGCTGGTGCTGGCCCACAACAAGACGCTGGCGGCGCAGCTGTACAAGGAGTTCAAGGGCTTCTTCCCGCACAACGCGGTGCAGTACTTCGTGAGCTACTACGACTACTACCAGCCCGAGGCGTACATCCCGCAGCGCGACATCTACATCGAAAAAGACAGCAGCATCAACGAGAACATCGACCGCCTCCGCCTCGCCGCCACGTCCGCGCTCGTGACCCGCGAAGACGTCATCATCGTGGCGTCGGTGTCGTGCATCTACGGCCTCGGCTCGCCGAGCGACTACAAGCGGATGATGGTCTACGTCCAGAAGGGCGAGGTCATCGACCGCGACAACCTCCTCCTCCGCCTCGTGGACATCCAGTACCAGCGGAACGACGTCGCCTTCGAGCGCGGCAAGGTCCGCGTCCGCGGCGACACCATCGACATCTGGCCGGCTTCGGAGGAGGTGGCGTACCGCCTGGAGCTGTTCGGCGACGAGGTGGACGCGCTCTCCGTCATCCACCCCGTCAGCGGCGAGACAATCAAGGAGCTGACGGAGCTGTACGTCTTCCCGGCCAAACACTTCGTGACGCCCGAGGAGCGGGTGAAGGAGGCGATTACCGGCATCGAGGCCGAGCTGAACGCCCGGCTGGAGCAGTTCAAGACCGAAGGGAAGCTGCTGGAGTACGAGCGCCTGAAGGCGCGGTGCCGGTACGACCTCGACATGCTGCGCGAGGTCGGCTACTGCTCCGGCATCGAGAACTACGCCCGGTGGTTCAGCGGCCGCGCCCCCGGCGAGCCGCCGTACACGCTCATCGACTTCTTCCCCGAAGACTTCCTCGTCGTCGTGGACGAGAGCCACGTGAGCCTGCCGCAGGTCCGCGGCATGTTCCACGGCGACTTCGCCCGCAAGACGACGCTCGTGGAACACGGCTTCCGCCTGCCGAGCGCGCTGGACAACCGGCCGCTGAAGTTCCCGGAGTTCGAGGGCCGGCTGAAGCAGTGCCTGTGCCTGTCCGCGACGCCCGCCGCGTACGAGCTCGAGCGCGTCGGCGGCGAGGTGGTCGAGCAGGTGATCCGCCCGACGGGGCTGGTGGACCCGGTGGTCCACGTCAAGCCGGCGCGCGGGCAGGTGCCGGACCTGAAGGCCGAGATTCAGGCCCGCGCCGCGAAGGGCGAGCGGACGCTGGTGACGACGCTGACGAAGCGGATGGCCGAAGACCTGACGACGTTCTTCCGCGACGCCGGGATGCGCTGCGCCTGGCTCCACAGCGAGCTCGACGCCATCGAGCGCATCCAGGTGCTCCGCGAGTTGCGCGAGGGCACCTTCGACGTGCTCGTCGGCGTGAACCTGCTTCGCGAAGGCCTGGACCTGCCGGAAGTGTCGCTGGTGGCGATCCTCGACGCCGACAAGGAAGGCTTCCTGCGGTCGGAAACGTCGCTGATCCAGACGATCGGCCGCGCCGCCCGAAACGTCAACGCGGAGGTGATCCTGTACGCCGACACGGTGACCGACAGCATGGCCCGGGCGATCGGCGAGACGAACCGCCGGCGCGACGTGCAGCTGGCGTACAACGCCGCGCACGGCATCACCCCGCGGTCGGTCGTGACGGCGATCCGCAACGCGATCGAGGACGAGATCGAGGCGCACAAGCTGGCGACGGAGGCGGCGACCGGCGTGACCGCGGCGGCGGAAGCGGATTACGTGACGATCGAGTACGTGCAGTCGCTGTACGCCGAGATGCTGGAGGCGGCGAAGGGGCTCGACTTCGAGTGCGCCCAGAAGCTCCGCGACCAGGTGGTGAAGCTCGAAGCCGAGCTGAAGAAGAAGTACGGCGACGGGGCGCCGCCGAGCGTGCTGGGCGGCAAGGTCGTCACCCCCAGCCAGCCGGAACCCAAGAAGCGCGGCAAGGGGAAGGCCCGGTCAACTCTCCGGGTAGCTTGACAGAGGGATGAGACTCGCGCAACCTCCTTCTCGGAACATTCGAGAGGATGGGCCCCACGACCGAGTTGCGGTTGCACACGCGGATTCGTTGTGCCTAGAATCCGCGGTCCACGGACGGACGCGCCCCGCACGCACCGGGAAGGATACCGGAATGGCCCTGGCAGTCCCGCCCGGCGGCTCGACGCCGCCGACCCCGCCGGCGTCCGCGCTTCCCGCCCCCGTTCCGGCCCGGACGCGCCGCCAAAACCGGCCGTCGCCGCCCCGAACGCCCGACCTGTCCGTCGTCGTCGTCAACTTCTGCCAGTGGCGGAACACGGCCCGGCTCGTCACCCAGCTCCGCCGCTCCGTCGCGGCCCGGACCGGCACCGCCGACGTGGTCATCGTCGATAACCATTCGCCGTTCCACCCCGTCGTCCGCCGGCTGACCGCGCAACAGGGCGTGACGGTCCGGCGGTTCGGCCGCAACCACGGGTTCGCCCGCGCCGTAAACCGCGGCTGCCGCGTCGGCCGCGGCCGCTGGCTGCTGCTGCTGAACCCCGACGTGACCGTGCCCGACGGCTTCCTCGACGAGGTGCTGGCCGCGGTGCGGCGGCTGCCCGCGAACGACCCGCGGGCCGGCGTGGTCGGCTTCCGGCTGATGAACCCGGACGGCACCGGGCAGGCGTCGGCGGGTCCGTTCCCCACGCTCGGGACCACCGTCGGCGGCATGATCCGGCCGCGGTCGCGGCGGAAGTGCCGGCACCTCGACGCCACGGACCGCACCGAAGTGCCGTGGGTGACCGGCGGGTGCCTGCTCGTCCGCCGCGACTGCTTCGAGCAGCTCGGCGGGCTGGATGAAACGTTCTTCCTGTACTACGAGGACGTGGACTTCTGCCGCCGGGCCGCCGACTCCGGCTGGGGCGTGTGGTACGACCCGCGGTTGGAAGTGACGCACCACTGGCCGCTGCACGCCCGCCGGGTGCCGCCGCCGCTCCGGCTGATGACCCGACACGCGCTCCTCACCTACGCCCGCAAGCACTGGCCGGGCTGGCAGGCGGGGGCGCTGTCGTGGCTGGTGTGGGCGGAAGCCGGCGTGCGCCAGATGTGGGCGGCGGTACGCGGCGACCGCGACGCGGCCCGCTGCCACGCCGAGACACGACGGCTCGTCGGCGACGTGACCCGCGGCCGCACGGACGAAGCGCGAAAGCGCATCCGCACGGCGGCCGCGTTCCTGCACCCCGTCGCCGCCGAGCAGGACGGGCGGACGGGCTGAACCCGACTCCTCGCCCAAATCGGATATAGACATCCAATTTCGTCCCGGCTATGCTGGTGGGTGCCCGCCCGACCACCCGCCCGGGACACTTCCCCATGCGAACCGCTCTCCGCTCCGGCCTCGCGGCCGGGTTGTTTGTGCTCCCCTTCGCGATGACCGTCGGCCCCACTCGCGCCGACGAGCCGGACCCCGACCGCCGGGTGTCCGTGGCGCAGGCCCGCGAGCGGGCGAAGCTGATGCACGAGGTCTACGCCGCGACGCTGGACTCGATGCACCACCACTTCTTCCGCCGCGACCGGGCGGTGCTGCCGGCCCGCGCGATGGACGACGTGTTCGCTCAGGTCGGCCGGCGGACCGGGGTCGAGGCGAAGTGGATCGCGGTGAACACGCCGGCGATGACGGTCGACCACGAGCCGAAGTCGGCGTTCGAGAAGGAGGCCGCGGCCGCGATCGCGGGCGGGAAAGCGTCCTTCGAGAAGGTGGAAGGCGGGTCGTACCAGCGGGCCGGGGTGATCCCGCTCGGGACGGGGTGCGTCAGCTGCCACACCCGGTCCCTCACGCCGGACAAGACGCCGCGGTTCGCCGGTCTCGTCGTCCGCGTGCCGGTGTCGTCCGCGTGCCGGTGAAGGGGGAGTAGCGAGGCTCGGCTCAGTCCGTGCCGATGCCCTCGATGAAGCGCATCGAAGGGTAAACGTGGTCGTACTCGACCCCCAAGTGCTCTGCGACGATCCGTCTCACCGTCAGCGCGACGTGTCGGCTCGCGCCCGGCGCGCAGCGGGCGACGAACTCGTCGTAGGTGATCGGGGGGAACTTCTCGTGGAACGCCCGGCGGTCTGCCTTCACCACGATCAGCACGCAGAGGATCGCGAACGCGGCAGGCAGCGCGACGACCAGCAAGCCTTCCAGTGCAGTTCCCACCGAGTCAAGTCCGAGAACGAACAACGGCCCGGCAAGCCGGGGGGAAGCCCTCTGATTCGGGTTGATCGTCGCGGACCGTCCGGCGACAGAAATCGGGCTCCCGACGTGGGGCCGGTGTCCAACCGGCCGTATCCTATCCGGCCGGTTGGAAACCAGCCCCACACCGACTAATACGCGTCCCCAAAAATCCGCTTCCGCCCGGCGAGCCGGGGAGCGTGAGCGACCGGAGTGTGAGGCGTATCAAGCCGCGTCGGACTCCGGTCGCTTACGCTCCCGGCTCGCCGGGCGGAAGGATTTTTCCTGGAAGGCGTATAACGCGAGCGGCCCAGGAGGAACCTCCCGGACCGCGGCCTTTCACGCCTCAACAGCACCTCACGGCGAGCCGGTGAAGTGCCCGTCGCGGAGTTTGCCGTCGCGGGCCAGGAAGAACTTCAGCGGCAGGAATGTGGCGTAGTCGCGGTGCGACAGCACGAACGCCACGTCGTCCACCCGCAGCGTCTCCCACTGATGCAGGCCGACCAGGATGTCGCCGCGCTGGACGCCGGCCGCGCCCGCGACACCGCCCGGAATCACCTCCGTGACCAGCAGCCCGCCGCGGAGGGCGGGGTTCGCCTTCGCCACGGCGTCGGCGGCGACCGGGTTCAACTTGATGCCGAGCCGCCGCCAGGCCACTTCCGCGGGGTTCGCGGTCACCTTCGTGGCGGACTCGAGCGCGAGTTCCAGCGGCTCGACCGCCGCGCCGCCGCGGGAGACGCGCACGGCCAGCTTCCCGGCCGGCTTGTCGAGCAGAGCGCGTTCCACGTCGATGGCGCTGAGGACCTGCACGTCGTCCACGCGGTCGATCACGTCGCCGGCCTTGAATCCCGCCGCGGCCGCGGGCGACCCCGCTTCGACCGCATCGACCGCCACACTCCGGCGGACCGGCCCCTCGGTCGCGTCGCGGGCCACGTCGCTGCGGACGGTCAGCCCGTGCCGCACGCCGCCGCGGCGGGCCGCCAGCATGTTCGCCGCCCGGCCGACGACGAAATCGACGGGCAGCGCGAAGCCGATGTTCTGGGCGCCGGCGCGGATGGCGACGTTCACGCCGACGAGCTCGCCGAGCACGTTCAGCAGCGGGCCGCCGCTGTTTCCGGGGTTGATGGCGGCGCTCGTCTGGATGAGGTTTTTGTAGCCGGTGTCCTTGTTCAGCGACACGTCGCGGCCCTTGAACGACACGCGGCCCTGCGTGACCGTGTGCTCGTACCCGAAGGCGTTGCCGATGGCGATGACCGGCTCGCCGACCATCAGGTCGGCGGACGTGCCCGGCGGCAGCACCGGCAGCGGGCGGGCCGGGTCGATCTTCACCAGCGCCAGGTCGGCGTCCTTGTCGGTGCCGACGACGCGGGCCGGGTAGCCGCTGCCGTCGTGCAGGCGGACCCGCAGGGCGGACACGTCGTCGATGACGTGGAAGTTGGTGAGGATGTAGCCGCGCGGGTCGAGGACGATGCCGGTCCCCATGCCGTTGACCTGCTGCGGCCGCACGGGGGCGCGGCTGAACGGGTCGTCGGCCGGGGCGGTGACGGTCCGCTCGGAGTGGATGTTGACGACCGCCGCCTTCACCCGGTCGTACACGTCCACGACCTCGTCGCGGCGCTTGCCGGGGGTGAGGCCGCGGCCCGACGCGGCGACGACCTCCGGCGGCTCGGCGGAGGCCGCGGGAACGGCGGGGGGCGCGGCGACGGCCAGCCCGAACGCGGCGGCGACGCCGGCCGGGAGGAGCAGTCGGCGCAGGAAGCGCGAGGCCTTCGGCGAACGCATGGTCACCCCGGAGCTGCCGGGCCGGACGTGCGCGTCCCTCGGGGGCGGCCGTCCGTGCCGTCGGTTGACGGGGGAACGATCGGCGTGGCGGGCGCGGCCGCTGCATCGCGGCAAGCGGCGGACGGCCCACGATTTCCAGCCCGAGGCGCGGCTGCGACGGCCGTGCGGGGTGCGTCGGGGTCCGCGGGTTCGGCGGGTCCGTGCGGCCGTGCGGGTCGGTCCGGTTGTCCGGCGGCGGCGGCGGCCGTAGCGTGAGTCGAGGGGCCGAACAACCGGCACGACCGGTACGGAGCGAACGATGGCGCGGGTGGACCGAATCCGGGCACTGCTGGCCGACACGCCGGACGACCCGGAGCTGCACTACGCCCTGGCGATGGAGCACGCGAGCACCGGCGACGACGCCGGGTGCGTGACGGTTCTGCGGGCGCTGATCGAGCAGTTCGCCGCCGCACCGTTCATCCCGGCGTTCTTGCAAGCGGGTCAGGCGCTGGCGCGGCTGGACCGGACGGCCGAGGCGGCGGCGGTGCTCCGCGACGGCATCGCGGCCGCGGAGCGGGCCGGGACGCCGGACGCGCTACACGCCCGCGGCGAGATGCAGGGGCTGCTGGCGACGGTGGAGTAGGCTCAGGTCCAGGCGAACACGCCGACGCGATACCCATCCGGGTCGCGGGCGAACGCCTCGCGGTAGCCCTCGGGGCTGACCGTGATCGGTCCGTCCGTCGTGACACCGAGTTTCCGCACCGTCGCGTCCACGTCTACGACCTCGAAGTGCAGCACCACCCCGCCCGGCGTGGGCGTGCCGGGCTTCAGCGCGAGGCGACCGCCGCGGCCGTCGTGAAGCAGAACGAAGCCCGTCGCCGCGTCGCTCGTCACGACCGTCAGCCCGAGCGCGGTTTCGTACCACTCCCGGGCCGCGCCGACGTCGGTGACGGCGAGTTCGACCATGAACAGGGTGGGCATGGGGTCAGGATAGCGGGCGGGGGAAATTGGGCTGGCACGGCTGGGGGGCATGGGGTAAACCGGGTCGCCCGCGAGGCCCGGAAGGACGCCATGCCGCCGCTGATCCACCCGACCGCCGTCGTGTCCGCCGACGCCCGCCTGGCGCCGGACGTGACCGTCGGCCCGCTGGCGGTGATCGACGGGCCGGTCGAGCTCGGCGCCGGGTGTACGGTCGCGGCCCAGGCCCGCCTCACCGGCCCGCTGACGGCCGGGCCGAACAACACCTTCGACACCGGCTGCGTGATCGGCGGCGCCCCCCAGCACACCGCCTACGCTGGCGAGCCGACCCGCGTCGAGCTCGGCGCCGGCAACACCTTCCGCGAGCACGTGACGGTTCACCGGGGGATGCCCGTCGGGGTCGGCCCCGGGACGGGCGTGACGCGGATCGGTGACGGCAACCTGTTCATGGCGGGTGCCCACGTCGCCCACGACTGCGTCGTCGGCAACCACGGCGTGTTTGCGAACTGTGCCCTCCTCGGCGGTCACGCGACGACCGGCGACCGGGTGTTCATCAGCGGCAACTCGGCCGTCCACCAGTTCTGCCGCGTCGGCCGGCTGGCGCTGGTCAGCGGCACGTCGGCGAGCACGCAGGACGTCCCGCCGTTCTGGGTGATCCAGGAGTTCAACCGCGTCTGCGGGGTGAACGTGATCGGCATGCGGCGGGCCGGCGTGCCGACCGCCGAGATCAACGCCGTGCGCCGCGTCTTCCGCTCGATCTACGTCGAGAAGCTCCTGATCCCGACCGCGATGATGCGAGCCGAGGCCGAGCACGGTACGTTGCCGGCGGTGCGGGAACTGATCGACTTCGTGCGGGCGTCGAAGCGCGGCGTGGCCGGCCCGTCCGCGTTCGAGACTCGCGCCGACGCCGCGTAGGAACCCCGATGGAGCGGTGGGACGCGGTCGTCGCCGGCGGCGGGTTCTACGGCCTCTACCTGGCCGAGCAACTCGCCGCGCGCGTCCGCCGGGTGCTCCTGTGCGAGGCCGGGCCGGCGCTGATGGCCCGGGCGTCGTACGCGAACCAGGCCCGCGTCCACAACGGCTACCACTACCCGCGGAGCGTGCTCACCGCCGTCCGCAGCCGGGTGAACTTCCCGCGATTCGTCGCCGAGTTCGGCCCGGCCGTGGATTCGACGTTCGAGAAACTCTACGCCGTGGCCCGCCGCGGCTCGAAGGTGACGGCCGGGCAGTTCGCCGAGGCGATGCGTCGTATCGGCGCCCCGGTCGAGCCTGCGGACGCGAACCTGGTGCGGCTGTTCGACGGCGACCTGGTCGAGGACGTGTTCCGCGTCCGCGAGTACGCCTTCGACGCCGCCCGCCTCCGCGACGTGATGGCCGAGCGGGTGCGGCGGACCGGCGTGACGGTGCGGCTGAACACGCCCGTGGAGCGGGTGAGTCCGCTCCCCGGCGACGCCCTCCGGGTGCGGGCGGCGGGGGCGGAACTGGCGGCGGGGCTGGTCGTGTCCTGCTCCTACGCCCAGACGAACGCCGTCGCCGTGGCGTCGGGGCTGCCGGTGATCCCGCTGAAGCACGAACTCGCGGAGATGGCGCTGGTCGAGGTGCCGGCCGCGCTGAAGGGGCTCGGGGTGACGGTCATGGACGGCCCGTTCTTCTCGTGCATGCCGTTCCCGCCGCGCGGGCTCCACACGCTCAGCCACGTCCGCTACACGCCGCACGGCCACTGGTACGACCCGGCCCCGCGCCCCGCGTACGAGGTGTTCGCCGCCGCCGAGCGCCGCACCGCCTTCCCGCACATGATGCGCGACGCCGCCCGCTACCTGCCGGCGCTCGCCCGCTGCGAGTACCGCGACTCGCTGTGGGAGGTGAAGACCGTGCTGCCGCGGAGCGAGGCCGACGACAGCCGGCCGATCCTGTTCCGCCCGGACCACGGCGTGCCGAACTACCACGTCGTGATGGGCGGGAAGATCGACAACGTGTACGACGTGACCGACGAGTTGATGAAGCGGCTCGACGCGACACACACCCACCTCCGTGGCGCCGCATGACAACCGCCCCCACCCGATCCGACGTGTTCGTGTCCGTCGTGGCCGCGCTGCGGAGTTACTCGCGCTTCCTCCCGGCGTTCGTGGACGAGACCTACACCACGCTCGACGCCCACTACACGAACTACGAACTCATCCTCGTGGATAACGGCTCCCGCGACGACACCTACGAGGTGGTGCGGGGGCTGCTGGCGCGCTACAAGTGCGTCCGCTACCTGCGGCTGTCGCGGCGGCAGCCGCCGGAGACGGCCGTGATGGCCGGGCTCGACGCGGCCATCGGCGACTACGTGGCGACCCTCCACCCCGAGTTCGACCCGCCGGGCGAAATCCCGGCGCTGGTCGAGGGCTGCCGCGCCGGCGCGGACGTGGTGATCGGCGTCGCCCCGTACCAGACATCCCCGAGTATCGGCTACCGCGTCCTCCGCTGGCTGTTCCAGCGCGTCGCCGGGCCGACCCTCGGGGCGAACGCGGTGCGCGCGGCCAGCGGGTTCCGCTGCCTGACGCGCGCCGCGGTGAACGCCCTCACCCGGGTCCGGGTGCGGAAGCGGCACTTCGGCCTCCTCGCCGCCGAGATCGGCCTGACGACCGCGACGCACCCCTACCGGTTCATCGCCCGCGGCGGCAAGACCCCGCGGGTGAACCTGCGTCGCTCCGCCCGGCGGGCCGTGAGCCTCACCCTCGGCCACTCCGTCGCCCCGCTCCGCATCGTCTCGCTACTCGGCCTCGGCGGCAGTGCGCTGAGCCTCCTGTACAGCTTGTTCGTCGTCGGCGTGTACCTCACCAAGGCCGACGTGATGCCGGGGTGGACCGGTCTGAGCCTCCAGATGAGCGGCCTGTTCTTCCTCGTGTTCGTGATGCTCACCATGATCGGCGAGCACCTCGGCCGGCTGGTGGACGAGTCCGGCGGCCGGCCGCTGTACCACGTCCGCGAGGAGCAGGCGAGCGCCGTGATGCTCTCCGACCTCACGCGGCGAAACGTGTTGAGCCAGTCCGAGTAGGTGTGATGCCCGACACTCTGAAACAACCGCGCCAGGTGCCGGCCTTCACGGCCGACGAGTTCGCCCCCCGCGGCGCGGACTACTGCGTGTGCGTGTTCGTTATCAACGAGGCGGCCAAGCTCCCGAAGCAGCTCGCCGCGATGCGGGTGCACTGCGCCGGCCTCGCCGACGTGGTCGTCGCCGACGGCGGCAGCACCGACGGCTCGACCGAGCACGGCGCCCTGCGCGGCCTCGGCGTGAACACGCTCCTGACGAAGACCGGCCCCGGCAAGCTCGGGGCGCAGATGCGGATGGCGTTCGCCTGGGCGCTCGACCGCGGCTACCGCGGCGTCGTGGCGATGGACGGCAACGGTAAGGACGGCCCCGACGCGATCCCGCGGTTCGTGGCGGCGCTCGAAGCCGGCTACGACCACGTCCAGGGCTCGCGGTTCGTGCCGGGCGGCGTGTCGGAAAACCTGCCGTTCTCCCGCTGGCTCGGCGTGAAGTTCCTGCACGCCCCGCTGGTATCGCTGGCGAGCCGGTTCCGCTACACGGACACGACCAACGGGTACCGCGGGTACAGCGCCCGCTTCCTCGCCGACCCGCGTGTCGCCGCCTTCCGCGACGTGTTCCCCGGGTACGAGTTGCACTACTACCTGGCGATCCGGGCCGCGCGGCTCGGGTTCCGGGTGAAGGAGATCCCCGTCGCGCGCCGATACCCCCGACACGGGCCGACGCCGACCAAGATCAGTCCGGTCCGCGGCAACTTGCGGGTGCTGCGGTGCCTGTTCGCCGCCTGCCTCGGCCGGTTCAACCCGTGAACCCGGAGACACCCATGTCGGACGCGCTCGTCGGCCACACCGGGTTCGTCGGCGGCAACCTCGCCGCCCAGCACCGGTTCGACGCCGTCTTCAACTCGAAAACCATCGAGTCCGTCCGCGGAAAGCGCTTCCGCCGCCTCGTGGTGAGCGCGATGCCGGCCGAGATGTGGGTCGCCAACCGCGACCCGGTCGCCGACCTCGCCACCCTCAACCGGCTTTGGTCGAACCTGGAGCAGTGCCAGGCCGACGAGTGCGTGGTGGTCTCGACCGTCGCCGTCTACGCGACGCCGATCTGCGTGGACGAAGGGACGCTGATCGAGCCGAACTTCTCGACCGCGTACGGCCAGCACCGCTGGGAGTTGGAGCGGCGGGCGCGGTGGCACTTCCCGCGCAGCCTGTCGGTGCGGCTCCCCGGTCTGTACGGCCCGGGCCTGAAGAAGAACGCCGTGTACGACCTCATCCACGACAACCGCGTGGACAAGCTGCACGCCGGCGCGACGTACCAGTTCTACAACCTCACCCGCCTCGGCCGCGACATCGAGACGGCCCTCGCCGCCGGCCTCCGGCGGGTCAACCTGGCGACGGCGCCGGTGACGGTGCGCGACGTGGCGCGGGCGGCCTTCGGCCGCGACTTCGAGAAAGACCCCGGCACCCGGCCCGCGTGCGTCGACGTGCGCACGGCGCCCCCCGGAAACTTCGGGGGCAGCGGCGACTACCTCGAAACCCGCGAGCAGGTGCTCGCCGGGCTGACGCGGTTCGTCGCCGCCGAGCGGGCGGCCGCGCCGAGGCTCGCCGCGTGAGGCTCGCCGTCTCGAACATCGCCTGGCCGGCCGCCGAACACGAGGCGGTGCTGCCGGCCTTGCGTCGGCTCGGCGTTACCGCCGTTGAGGTGGCGCCGACGAAGTTGTTTCCCGATCCGTCAGCGGTGTCACCCGCGGACGTGGACGCGGTTCGTTCCTGGTGGGGCGACCAGGGCTTCGGCGTCGTCGCGGCGCAGGCTCTCCTCTTCGGGCGGCCCGACCTGACGCTGTTCGACACGCCCGCGGTCCGCGAGCAAACCCTGAACTACCTGGCCCGCGTGCTGGCGACGTGTGGCCGGCTCGGCGCCGGCGCGTGCGTGTTCGGCTCGCCGAAGAACCGCCGCCGCGGTGACCTCCCGGAGGCAGAGGCGCACGACACCGCGGTGTCGTTCTTCCGCCGCCTCGCGGGCCACGCCGCGGACGCCGGCACCACGGTGGTTCTGGAAGCGAACCCGCCGCGCTACGGCGCCGACTTCGTCACCCGGGCCGCGGAGGCGGTCGAACTCGTCCGCGCCGTGGATCACCCCGCGTTCCGACTTCACCTCGATACCGCGTGCATGACGCTCGCCGGCGATGCAGTCCGCGAGACATTCGACGCCGGCTTCCCGTTGCTCGGGCACTTCCACGTCAGTGAGGCGGACCTGGCGGCCCCCGGGCCGGGCACGGCGGTCGGTCACGCGGCGTTCGCCGCGGAACTGAGCGGGCATGGGTACGCTGGCTGGGTGTCGCTGGAGATGCGCGAGCCGACGCCGTTCGGCCTAGACGCGCTGGTCGATGCCGTGCGGTTCGTGGGTGAAGCGTACTCGGGTGTGGGGCCGGTTTCCAACCGGCCTGCGTGAACCGGCCGGTTGGAAACCGGCCTGGTCGGAGTCACGGAATCCAGTTCGTCTCCGACCCGACGGCCAGGCAGAACTCACGCCAGTGGCTTCGCCGCGTTGGTCAAATCATCCAGATGCACCACCTCGACCGGGCTGTGCATGTAGCGGTTCGGGATGCCCAGCAACCCGCACGCCACGCCGGCCCGACTCACCTGGATGGCGTTCGCGTCCGTCCCCGTCGCCCGCGGCACGCCGCGCACCTGCACCGGGATGCCGTGCGCTTCGCCAGTTCGTCGAACAGGTCGAACACCCGCGGGCTGATGTTCGGCCCGCGGAACAGCACCGGCCCCGCACCGGATGTCGCCCTGTGTCTTCTTGTCGTTCCCCGGCGTGTCGGTCGCGTGCGTCACGTCCACGGCAATGCCGACCGTCGGGTCCACGCCGTAGCTGGCGGTGATCGCCCCGCGCAGGCCGATCTCCTCGGCCACCGTCGAGACGCCGTACACGGCCGCCTTCAGCTCTTCCCCTTCAGCAGCCGCACGGCCTCCATCACCACCCACAGGCCGACCTTGTCGTCCATCGCCGGGCTCGCGGCGAGGCCGTTGCGGAGCGGCCGGTAGCCGAGCGTGAACGTCACCGGGTCGCCGTGCCGCACGACCGCCTCGGCGTCGGCCTTGTCCTTCGCGCCCGATGTCCACCCACACGTCGGCGAAGTCGGCACCTTCGTGCGCTCGTCCGGCTTCAGCAGGTGGATCGCCCGCCGCGCCACGACGCCGGCGACCGGGCCGGTCTTCGTCCACACGGTGGTGCTGACGAGGAGCACCTGCATGTCCCAGCCGCCGATCGGCTGGACGTACAGGTAGCCGCTCTCGTCGATGTGCTGAACCATCAGTGCAATCTGGTCGCAGTGCCCGGCGAGGAGGATGCGTGGCGCGTCGGCCGGGCGGCCTTCCGGGTAGCGGTTGGCGAAGACGTTGCCGTGTCGGTCGGTGGTCACCTCGTCGGCGAAGTCGTGGGCGAAGTCGCACCACCTGCTGAATCTGCTGCTCGAACCCGGACGGGCTCGGGGTGTCGAGCAACCGGCGGAAGTCGTGGGAGGTGTGTTCCATGTCTCGTCTTGTAGGTCGGGCCGAGTCTTCGAGGCCCGACGCGGGGCGCGAGTGGCGACCGGGAGAAACCCGGGCGCGGTCGCGATACAGGGGGTATGGGGACCGTGTGGGGTGTCCCGTGTCGGGCCTCGAAGACTCGGCCCGACCTACGAAACCAATCAATGACGGAAGTGCCGAATGCCGGTGAACAGCATCGCGATGCCGTGCTTGTCGCAGGCCGCGATGCTGTCGGTGTCCTTGACCGAGCCGCCGGGCTGGACGATCGCCGTGACGCCGGCCGCCGCCGCCAGTTCCACGTTGTCCGGGAACGGGAAGAAGGCGTCGGACGCCAGCACGCTCCCCTTCGCGCGGTCGCCCGCCTTCTTCACCGCGATGTCAACCGACACCACCCGACTCATCTGCCCGGCGCCGACGCCGACGACTTGCGTCCCGCTCGCCAGCACGATGGCGTTGCTCTTGACGTGCTTGCACACGAGCCACGCAAAGCGGAGGGCGGCGGTCTCGGCCTCCGTGGGCACCCGCGCCGTCGCCACCTTCCAGTTGCTCGGTCTGTCGGCGGCGTCGCGGGTCTGCACCAGGAGCCCGCCGTCCACGCGGCGGTAGTCGAGGCCGCGCGGCCCGCCGGCCAGTTCGCCGGTGCGGAGCAGCCGCACGTTCTCCTTCCACTTGCGGAGGGCGTCGAGGGCCGGCGGCTCGAAGTCGGGGGCGACGACGCACTCGACGAACCGCTTCGCCTTGGGGTCCATCAGCGCCGCGGCGGTGTCGGCGTCCACGGGCCGGTTGAACGCGATGATGCCGCCGAACGCCGACAGGGGGTCGCCGTCCCACGCCTGCCGGAAGGCGTCCGCGAGCGTGGCCGCGGCCGCCGCGCCGCAGGGGTTGTTGTGCTTCACGACCACGGCCGCGGGGCCGGCGAACTCGCGGGCCAGGTTCAGCGCCGAGTCGAGGTCGAGGATGTTGTTGTAACTCAGTTCCTTGCCGTGCAGCTGGGTCGCGGTCGCCACGCACGGGTGATCGAGGTCCGGCTCGACGTAGAACGCCGCCTTCTGGTGCGGGTTCTCGCCGTACCGGAGCACCTGCTTGAGGTTGAACGGCGGGTCGATCTCGTCGTCCCAGAACTCGTCGTCGTTGTCGGTCTCGTCATCGGGGAACGGGTCCGGCATGATGGCTTCGAAGTACTCGGCAATCGCGGCGTCGTACCGGGTGACGCGCTGGAACGCGACGAACGCCAGCTCCTTGCGGAAGTCCTTCGGCAACTGCCCGTCGTGGTTCTTCAGTTCGAGGAGGAAGTCGTCGTACTGGTCGGGCTCGACGAGGACGGCGACCGCGTCGAAGTTCTTGGCCGCGGCGCGGACCATGCACGGGCCGCCGACGTCGATCTTCTCGATCGCCTGGGCCTCGGTCACGCCGTCCGCCGCGACCGTCTCCTCGAACGGGTACAGGTTGCAGACGACGAGGTCGATCTCCGGCAGCTTGTGCTCGGCGAGCGTGGCGAGGTGTTCCGACTTGTCGCGGCGGGCGAGCAGCCCGGCGTACAGCGCGGGGTGGAGCGTCTTCACCCGGCCGTCGAGAATTTCAGGGAACCCGGTGAGTTCCGACACGTCCTTGACCGCCAGCCCGGCCGCGGTCAACGCCGACTTCGTCCCGCCGGTGGCGACGAGCTCGACGCCGAATTTCGTAGCGAGTTCGGTGGCGAGATCGACGAGGCCGGTCTTGTCGGAGACGCTGAGCAGGGCGCGGCGGATCGGACGGAGCATGGTGTCCTCGGCGGGTGCGAAGACAGTTGTTTTACGACCGCCGCCCGAGCTGAACCACCCGCCCCACCCGCCGCGCGAACGTGCCGCCCGGGAAGTGCGCCGCCGTCGGGTCGCCGTTCGCCACCGCGAGGAGTCGGTGCCAGTGCGCGGCGCGGTACTGGCTCGTCGGCCACCCCTCGCGTTCCCACACGCGGCGGTACGCCTCGCGCGCCAGCAGCGGGTCGGCGGCGAGGATCGTGGCGGCGTCGAGAACGACGAGGTCGGCGGCGCGCGGAAGTTCGGCGCGGGCGAGGAGACCGGCGGCAAGGCTGTCGATTAGCCCGAACGCCTCCGCGGCTTGCTCGGCCGCGCGGTTCAGGGCGGCGGCGGCGGCGGGGTTGAACGTCGCAAGCAGAGGCATGACTTCGGCGCGAATGCGGTTGCGGGTGAATCCCGGGTCTGCGTTCGACGAGTCGGTGCGGAACGACTGGGCGAGCTCCGTCAGGAACGAAAGCACTCCGGTGCGCGTAACGGCGAGGAGAGGGCGCACGAGGACGGCATTCCCGAGCGGCGCCGACGGCGCGATCCCGCGGAGCCCGCGGAGCCCGGTCCCGCGTACGAGCCGGTGCAGCACCGTTTCCGCCTGGTCGTCGGCGGTGTGCCCGGTCGCCACCCACGCGGCGCCGGTCGTGGCGGCGACGTCCGCGAGCCACCCGTAGCGCAGCCGACGCGCCGCCGCTTCGAGGTTCCCGCCCGCGGCCCGCACGTCGGCGTGCCCCAGCTCGAAGCGACAACCCAACGCGCCGGCCAACTCCCGAACGAACGCCGCGTCGGCGTCCGCTTCCGCGCCGCGCAGCCCGTGGTGGAGGTGTGCCACGACCAACGGCCCGAGCCCTTCGTTCGCCAGCGCCCGCAGCAGGGCAACGCTGTCGGCCCCGCCGGACACGGCGACGACGCCGGGGCCGGCCAGGCGGCGTTGCACGACGAACGCCCGCACGGCGGCGGGCAGCGGCGCCCCCATACCCCGCCCCCGGTACAATTCCCCCGAGCCCCCGCGGCCACCCCCGTTATACCGCACCCGGCCGCGACTTCCGCTTGATTCGACCCGGCCCCGAGGCTATCCGTGCCCGCCGATCCGCACCCGCAGGACCCGACACCGGTGCCGCCCGAACCGCTCCCCCTGGCCGTCGTGGTCCGACCGGACCCGCGGCTGAAACGGGGTGTGCGGCTCGGCCTGGCGGCGGTGGCCGTCACGCTCGCGGCGGTGTTCGGGGTGGCCGTGTACCTGAACCCGTACGGCCCCGACGGGGCCGCCCGGACGATGGCCACGCACACCCAGCTCGGGCTGCCGTCGTGCAACATGGTGAGCCTGACCGGCAAGCCGTGCCCGACGTGCGGGATGACCACGAGCTTCGCCCTGCTCGTCCGGGGGGACGTGCGGGCGTCGCTGGCCGCGAACTGGGTCGGCACCGTGACCGCCCTGGCGTGGGCGGCGATGCTGGTCTGGGCCGTGGCGAGTCTGATCGCCGGCCGGTTGTGGTTCATCCGCCCCGGCCGCGGCGAGCTCGCCCTGACCGTCGCCGTGGCGGCGTTCCTGGTGCTGGCGCTCGGGCGGTGGGCGGTGATCTTGTTGGACTAGCGGGGCCGCCGGGAGGCTCGACAAAGGGGGGTCGCATGGACGCGTCCGGGAAGTGGGCCAAGCGCAGTGTGTGGCTGACCCTGGCCGCGGTCATCGCCATCGGGTGCAACCCGATCACCCTGCCGTTCGTCCTCCTGCGGACCGAGGCGAAGATCCCGGCGCCGTACCCGCTCCGGCCGAAGGACGGCCCGAAGCACGACAAGGACGAGGAGATCAAGATCCTCATCATCGCCGGCACGGCCCCCGGCGGGGTGAACGCCGAGTTCGTCGGGTCCGAGCGCGAGCTGGCGTCGGCCATCGCCAAGAAACTGCCGGACGTCGGCAAGGCGAACAAGGAGGTCTACACCGTCATCCCGCCGCACCAGTTCGACACGTTCAAGATGCAGAACCCGAACTGGCGGACCATGAAGGCCGCGACGATCGGCAAGCGGCTCGGGGCCGACTACGTGCTCGAGATGACGATCAGCGGCCTGCAGATGTACCAGCCGGGGGCGCTGAACCAGATCTACGAGGGGAAGGCGCAGCTGGCGGTCGCGGTGACGGACACGACCGAGGAGCGCGGCGAGCCGAAGTTCCGGTACGAGTTCACCGCCGCCCACCCCGGCTTCCCGCGGCCGGCGGACTCGATGTCGCCGTCGCAGTTCAAGATGGAGTTCCTGGAGAAGCTCGCCCAGGAGGTGGTGTTCCGCCACATCGACCACAAGGCCGCCGACGGGATTGCCGCCCGCTGACGGTCGGCAGTGAGCGTGGAAAGCCCGGGGACGCGGTCCCCGGGCTTTCGGCGTTCCTACACTTCCTGCATGTCGCTCCTGTGGGTCAACGGCGCGCTCGTCGAAAAGGCCGACGCCCGGGTCAGCCTGTTCGACCACGGGTTCCTGTACGGCGACGGCGTGTGGGAGCCGCTCCGCGTCTTCGGCGGCCGGCTGTTCCGTCCCGACGAGCACTTCGGGCTGCTTTCCGAGGCGGCCGACCGGATCGGCCTCACCCTCCCGTACACGGCCGGCGAGTTGATCGCCGCTACGCAGGCGACCGCGGGTGCGAACCACCGCACCCACGGCTACTGCCGCGTGATCGTCACCCGCGGCCCCGGGACGATCGGCCCCGACCCACGGAAGCTCGACCCGCAAGTGTTCATCACCGCGGAGGAGTACCAGCCGTTTCCGTCCGAACTGTACGCGACCGGGTTGCACGCCGAGTCGGCGCCGTATCCGGCCACCGAGGACCCGCTGAATTGGGTCCGGGCACTCGGTCAGCCGCACGTTGTGCGGGCCAAGCAACACGCCCTTTCCCGGGGATGCCTGGAGGGGATCATCTGGGACCTGGGCGGCGAAATGCTCTGGGCGACGGAAGGAAACGTGTGCGTCGTCCGGCCGGGCAGTCGCGTCGTTACCGTGGCCGGGCCGTGGGGCGTGGGGCTTCCCAACGGCACGATGGCCGCGACCGTGACGGCGGCGGGCTACGAGCTTCAGGTCGAAGGTCAAGTAGGACTCGGGACGCTCTCGGAGGCGGACGAGGCCTTCGTAGCCGGAGCGGCGTGTGGGTTCATCGGCATTACCCGGCTCAACGGCGACCCGATCGGCACCGGCACCGAAGGGCCGGTAACGCGAAAGGTGCGCGAGGCGTACCACGCCCTCACGCGCGGGGCGGATACAATACCCGCCGAAGGAGGCACGCCGTGATCGCCATCCGCCGCGTACTCGCCCCGACCGACTTCAGCGACTCGTCGGTTCCCGCCGTCCGCTACGCCGCCGAACTGGCGGCGAAGTTCGGCGCCGAACTCACGCTCCTCCACGTCGTGCAAGACCTGACGCTCGTGGTGCCCGACGTGATGATGCCGACGCCGGTGACCACACCCGCGCTCGCCGACATGGTCGAGGGGGCGAAGGCCGGACTCGCCGCGTTCGTGAAGCGGCTCGGCCTGGAGGGGCTGAACCCGAAAGCCGAGGTGCGGATCGGCGCCCCCGCGGCCGAGATCGTGACCGCGGCCGACGAGTTGAAGGCCGACCTGCTGTGCATCGGCACCCACGGCCGCACCGGGATCGCGCACTTCCTTCTCGGCAGCGTCGCCGAGCGGATCGTCCGCCACGCCCCCTGCCCCGTGCTGACCGTCCGCCCGCCGGCGAAGTGACCCATGCCCCCGGACCTGATCTCCAAGCGCGACCGACTCCTCGCCGTACTCGGCGAACTGCCCGGTGTGGCGGTCGCGTTCAGCGGCGGCATCGACAGCACCGTCGTCGCGCAGGCGGCCCGTATCGCGCTCGGCGACCGGGCAGTCGCGGTCACGGCCGACAGCCCGAGCGTGCCGCGGGCCGAACTCGCCGCCGCCCGCGAACTGGCGGCCCACATCGGCATCCGGCACGTCGTCGTGGCGACGGACGAGTTCGAGAACCCGGACTACCTGCGGAACGACGGCGACCGCTGCTACCACTGCAAGAGCGAGCTGTATTCGCGTGTCGAAGAACTGCTACCGCGGCTCGGCGTGCCGGTCATCGCGAGCGGGGCGAACCTCGACGACAACGGCGACTACCGCCCGGGACTCGCCGCGGCCGCGGAGCACGCCGTTCGCCACCCGCTGCAGGAGGCCGGGTTCACGAAGGCCGACGTGCGGGAGGTGGCGCGGCACTGGAACCTGCCGACGTGGGACAAGCCCGCCGCCCCGTGCCTGTCGAGCCGGCTGGCGCCGGGTCTGGCGGTCACCCCCGAGCGCACCCGGCGCGTCGAAGAAGCCGAGGCGTACCTGCGGACGCTCGGCCTGCGCGAGTGCCGCGTCCGCTACCACGACGGCGACATGGCCCGCGTCGAGGTGCCGACCGACGAGATCGCCCGGCTGGCCGACGCGGCGGTGCGGGCGGGCCTGACCCGCGAGTTCCGCCGCCTCGGGTTCAAGTTCGTGACGCTCGACCTGGACGGCTTCCGCTCCGGGAGCCTGAACGAGTTGGTGCCGCTGGAACTGAAGGCCCGTTTCACCCCGACCGCGAAGCCGACATGACCCCGCTCCCCGCCGCCCGCGCGCTCGACCAGTTCTACCTCGACGCCCGCAGCCGGGTGCTCGACCTCGCCGCCACCCTCGACCGCATCGGCCGCGGGGCCGACGCGACCACGGCCGCCGCCGACCCGCGTCTGGCGCTACTGCGGCAGGCGCTCGCCCTGTTGTTGAGCGACGCCCCGAACCGTGCGGAGAAGGTGCAGCAGGTGTTCTCGCTGGCGTACGACGAACAATGGGAGCGGCCGAAGCCGCGGTTCTGAAAACGCACGACGCCCGCCCGATGCAACGGGCGGGCGTCGCGTGTGAGAGGCGATTGCTTACGGCCGCAGCGTACCCGGCAGCGCGTTCGCGTCGAGCCGGTACTGGAGCCGGTCGCTGGTCAACTCGGACTCGACGCGGCCGATCCGGTCCTTCACCTGCACCCGGACCGCGCCGGTCATCGATACCTCGCCGGACCCGGCCTGGAACGACAGGCTGTCGCACGTCCCCTCGGCCCCGAACCCGACGAACCGCACCCGGCCGGTCGCCACCACCGACGACGGCCCCTGCCCCTTCTCCGGGCTCTTCACGTCCACCTTCTCGCAGACGACGCGGAGCACCAGGTCGTCGCCGCTCTTGACCTCGAACATCGGCTCGCCCTCGCCGACCCGCAGCAGGATGCGGAACCGGTTCGCAGCCGGGATAACCTGCTGCACGGCCGCGGCGGGCGCCGGGCGGGTGACCGGGGCGGGGTCAATCGACGGCGTCGGCGGCACCGCCGGGGACGTGGGTGCGGTGGCCATCGGCCGGCGGGGATGCCGCCCGTCGCGGGGGCGGCCGGCTCCACCGTGATCGGCGGGACCACCGGGTCGGCGGCCTTCGGCGGCGCGGGCGGCGCCTTCGGGGCGGCCTTCTCCGGCGTCGCCGGCAGGGCCGGCGGCACGTCGAGCAGTGTCGTCCCGGAGGCCGGGATCACGACGGGCGTCGGGATCGCCACCGGCTTCGGGAGATCGGCCTTGACCGGCGGCGCCGTCGGCAGGTCCGGGAGCTTCGTCGGCGGGGCGCTCGACGGGACCGGCAGCACGGGCAGCACCGGCAGCGCCGGCAGGTCCACCGCGACGGGCTGGTCGGGGCCGCCACCGTCAGCACGGCCGGCGGCGGCGGGACCGCCGGCAGCGGCACGGACTTGGCGCCGGCGTTCGGCACCTTCGGGTCGGCGGGGGTCGCGTCGCTGGTCCGGTGCGGGGTGTCCGGGGCGGGAGCACTGGCCCGCCACGGCCAGCCCGCCGAGCGACACGCCGAGGATGCCGGCCATGATCTTGTACCGCGAAATCGTCATCGCCTCGTCTCCTGGCGGGCGGGTCGGACGGGGGAACCTGCGGCGTTCCGGTGCCGCGGGGGCCGACCTGCCCGGGTCAACGCGGCGTGACCATAGCGGCTCCTTTTGCCATTGTCTGTGCCGCTTATCCAGAGGACAGAGGACAGAGGACAGATAGGCGGGGGAAAACACAGAAGCCCGGGGGTCAACCCGGGCTTCCCGTCTGTCCTCTGTCCTCTGTCCTCTACTTCTTCAGGTAGGCGTCGTGGAACGCCACCGTGGCGTCGGCGAGGTCGCGGGCGGCCTTCGGCAGGTTCTCCGCGGTGCGGTAGTTGCCGCCGATCTCCAGTTGAATGGCGTCGATGGCGTAGCCGGTGTGGCTGCCGTAGTTGCCGACGGTGAACCCGCCGGTGTAGCCGGTCTCTTCCTTCGCCTTCTCGCCGGCGTCGGCCCGCGGCAGCACCTTGTTGCCGGTCTTCTCGAACCGGCCGAGGATGCTGTTCTTGCCGTTCACCGCGGCGAACCCGTGCCGCTGCCGCAGCAGCACAACCGACTTGCCGTTCTGCGTCCCCCGCAGCAGCGCGTCCGGGTACTTCCCCTGGCCGTGGACGTCGAGCAGGATGCCGTTGCCGTGCTTCTCCTTCACCGCCTTCAGGGCGGCGACGAGAGGGGTGTGGTAGGCGTCGTAATACGCCTTCGCTTCCTTCACCTCGTAGGCCTGGTCGGCGGCCCGGTTGGCGTCCAGGTACTTCCGGTCGTACTTGGCGATCACCACCCACGGCTTCTTGCCGAGTTGCTTCTCGACGTCGGCAGCGAACGCCCTGGCCAGCTTGTCGGTGTTGGTGTCGCGGACGGTGGCGAACTGCTTGACGCCGACGCCCATCCGCTCGGGCACGCCGGGGACCTTTTCCGTGCCGCCGTGCGCGGCCACGATGATGATCGGCAGCGTCCCGGTCTGCACCTCGACGAACGCCTTCGGGTCGGCCTTGTCGTCGGCCGTGGAGCCAGCAGGGAAGGCCAGCGGGGCGGCGCAGAGGAGGAGTGCGAGCCGGCGGCGGGCGGACAGCATGGAACCCCCGGGAACGGACGGGCGGGTCTGCGGCCGGGTCGTTCCGGCCCACTTCCCCGCGTCCGTACTGTACCCGCTCGGGTGTCCGCCGGGTAGCCGCGGGTCAGTCGCCGACGGGCACCGTGCCCAGCGGAACGGTGAGGCGGTTGAACAGGTTTACGAGGTCGGCCGTCGGCACCGGCGTGGCGCGGACGACGCCCGCCACGGCGGCGGCGGCCGTGGGAACCATTGGCGACGCGGGCGCCGCGGACGTGGCGACGACGACACCGAACAGTGCGAGCGCGAGGCGGGCCATGCGTTTCCCCGGTAGGAGGTCCACGCTCATACCGTGGTGCCGGGCGGACGCAAGCGAATTCCCCGAATCGCCCGGCGGGCTCACCGCGTCGTGCCCTTCGTCCGCACATCCACCTTCAACCGGCCGTCCTCGTCGCGGCGCACGTCCACCTTCGCGCCGGGCGTATTCACCTGCACGTCGCGCTCCTTCGAGGTGGGCCGGTCGGGCTCGACCGTGCGGGTGGTTGGCGTGGTGCCGCTGCCGGTCGGGCCGCAGCCGAGCGGGCCGACGAGGGTCAGGGCGAAGAACAGGGCACGAGGCGTCATGGGGGTTCCTCCACGGTGGCGAAAGCGACCGCCCCGGGGATGCAACACCGGTGCCGGTGCGGCCGGGAACCGCGGGGTATAATCGGGGCATGAGCACGCCGCCCGACCTGCCGGCCCTCGTCCGCCGCGGCCACACCTACATCCGCCGCGGCGAGTTCGGCAAGGCCGCCGAGGTGTTCACCGGGGCCATCGACCTCGACCCGCTCGACCCCGAACTCCTGTTCCTCCGCGGCAACGCCCACGCCGCCGCCGGCGACCCGGCCGCGGCCGTCGCCGACTTCACCCGGGCGGTCGAACTGCGGCCCGAGTACGCCGCCGCATTCCACAACCGCGCCACCGCCCGCGCCGAGTCCGGCGACCTGGCGGAAGCCGTCGCCGACTACACCCGCGCCGCCGAACTCGCCCCCGACGACCCCGACCCGCTCAACGGCCGCGGCGCTGCCCGCAGCCGCCTCCGCGAGTACGCCGCCGCCCTCGTCGACTTCGACGCCGCCCTGGCGCTCGCCCCGAAGACGTTCCGGGCGCTGTACAACCGCGCCAACGCCCTCTCGTCGCTCGACCGCCACACCGACGCCGTCGCCGACTACGACGCCGCCCTGGCCTTGAACCCGCGCCACGCCCGCGCCTACGTCTACCGGGCGCTGTCGCT
>JBGAQM010000464.1:0-4227 GCA_044220735.1 Urbifossiella sp.
GGCGGCGGCCTTCACGTCGTCGGACGTGGCCGGCTGGAAGTCCTTGGTGAGGTTCCGCGTGGCGGCGGGGGTGTTGGCCGTCCACACGCTGACGCGGTCGTCGGCGGTGAGGACACCGGCGAGGCCCAGGACGATCTGCCGGGCCTGCTGGAGCGGCCGGCCGGCCGGGCGGGCGGCCGTGTCAACGACCCCCACGATGTCGCGCGACCGCGGGGCGGCGGCGGGGAGTTCGGGCTTCACCTGCCAGGCGAACAGGGTGTCGCCGTTGGTGCTCTTGTAGCTGAGCGCCGGGAGGTTGGTGAACTTGGTGACGGCGAGGTCGTCCACCAGCCGCTCGGGCCGGCCGTCGGGGTTGGGGGCGGCGGGGCTGGTGGTCTTGCTGCTGAAGTCGCCGAACAGCGAGGTCCCGACGGAGACGCTGGCGGCGGCGACGGCCAGCAGGGCGGGTAACACCCGGAGGCGAGTCAAGAGGGTCATGAGCCAGTCGCTCCTCGGGGGAAACACGGGCCGTAGGCAGATTGTACGACGGGTGCCGGCGGCTCCGCCACGGCAAACGCGGCGGGCGTGCGGGGGCCGAATCCGGCGTGCCGCTTCCGACCAGTCTAACCGGTGTAACGGCGGTTCCCCACCGGCGTTGGCGGGTTGTGGGAATCCGGGAGCCGTCGCGCCCGGCGCCGGCGCCCCGCCCGGTGGAACCGGACCGGTCGGACCGTGCGGGTGGGGGAGGGGCGGCGGGTTATGCCGCTCGGGATTGATCTGCTCGGCCGACCCGCGATCCGGGCGGATGGGCCGGCCCCGCGTCGGGTCGGGAACGGCGCGCGGTCGTTGATCCCGTGCCGGGCGGCGGGTATGAACTACTCCCACCTCATCACCGTCGAGCCCGAGAGGCGGAGCTGCCAGAACGTTTCCTACGGACCCCGCCGCAGCAGCAGCGCGTGCTCGAACCGCGGGCGGTCGTGGAACGCGGCGGCGCTCGGCTCGTGGAAGTGCGGGCGGGCCTGGCTCGCCCGCGCCACCGGCTCGAACCCGCACCCGCGTGCCACGTCCGCCGCGATCTCGTCCGCCCGAATCGCCACCTCCCGCACCGCCGAGTCGGCCGCCACCAGCACCAGCGGCGCCCCCGGCTTCAGCACCCGCCGCACCGCCTTCAGGAACCGCGACAGCTCCCACGCCCACGCCGCCGGGGCGTCCGCCGCGTTCATCCGCCGGTACTGCGCCCGGCTGCCGATCTCTCCCCGCACCATCATCCCCGCGTCGAGGTTCAGCCAGCGCAGCCGCAACTCGTGGTGGTACAAATAGTCGTAGGTCGCCGCGTACGGCGGCGACGTGACCACCGCGTCCGCGGCGCCGTCCTTCGGCGCCTTCAGCACGGTGGCGTCGTCGAGGCTCACGTCGCCGCGCGGCGGCAGCGGCGTGGGCAGCGCCCGCGAGAACGCCCCCAGGCGCGTCGCCCAGTCCTCGGCCTTCTGCATGAACACCTTCGACGGAAACCCGGCCCGGATGCGCCGCGTCACCACGCCCCCGGACGTGTCCCCCGGCCGCCGCGACACCTTCATCAGGATCGCCGACAGCACTAATCCCAGGTCCAGCGTCGTGGGCTCGTCCGGGAGGCTCTCGATCTTCGCCCGCAGGGAGTCGAGTTCGAGGAGGACGTGCGGGTCGAACAGCTCGACGTCTTCCGGCGGGTAGCGGCGGGTGGCGCCGGCTCGGGCGCGGCGGCGGTCCTCGGCGTGCTGTACGACCTCGGCGGCGCGGGCGACCAGGTACTCGACCTCGGGCTCGGTGCGCGGCCGGCTCTTGCAGCGGGCGAGGCGCACGGCCAGCGGGTTCAGGTCGCTGCCGAGCGCGGCGCGGCCGGCGAGCAGCGCCTCGACGAGCACCGTGCCGGAGCCGCAGAACGGGTCGAAGACGCGGCCGCCGGGCGGGGCGAAGGCGTTCACCAGCCGGGCCGCGGTGGTGGGGTGCATCCGCGCCGGGTAGGTATGGAACCCGTGGACGTGCGAGCGGGCCGGGTCGTCGTCGGCGTCGGTGGCGGGTTCCACGTCGAGGGCGTGGGCGAGGAGGTCGGCCTCGGCGCGGGGGCCGACGGTGTCGGCGCGGCCGCCGACGTGACTCAGGGAACGGCGCTTCTTCGGCTCATCCTGCATGGGGTCATGTTAGCGGCGGGGCGCCGCCGAACGACGAATGACGAATGACGAATGACGAATGACCCCGTTCCCGAGTCATTCCCGCCGCGGCGTCATTCCCGCGCGGCGGTCCGGCGGGGGCGGCTCGGTCGCGGGCGTTTCGCTCCTCGCCGCCGCCTCCGCGAGGCGGACGTAGCGGTGGTACTCGTCCGGCGGGAGCAGGCCGTCGTCGTTCAGGTCCATGACGCGGAACGCGGCCACCGACCGGCCGGCGCGCCGCCACTCGTGCAGCGCCACCTGGCCGTCCATGTCGGCGTCGAGCTGGTCGAACCAGGCGGGGAGCCCGCCCTTGCGGGCGGCGGTCGCGGCGGCCTTCGCCTGCGCGTCGGCGGCCTTCGCCTGCGCCTCCTGCGCCTCCGCGATGCGGAAGTCGAAGTACGCCCGGTACTCGTCGGCCGACACCCGGCGGTTGCCGTCGGCGTCGGCCCGGCGGGCGTCGGCGCGGATGCGGTCGGTCCACTCGGCGGGTTCGAGTTCGCCGCTGCCGTCGCGGTCGAGCACGCGGAACAGCCGGTCGGCGTCCGGCGGCCGCTCGCCGTCCTTCGGCTGCTGGGGCACCTCGCGGGCCAGCCGCCGGGCGTAGCTGGCGAACTCGTCGCGGCGGATCGACGGCACCGGCCCGAGTTCGAGGCGGGCGACGGCCCGGTCGAACAGCTCGGCCACCGGCCGCGTCGCCGCGTCGCGCCGCCACTCCTTCCCGTCGCCGATCAGCACGTCGAACCAGGCGTTGATGTCGTCCTCGGTGAGCCCGGGGCCGAGCTTGCCGGGGTACGCCTTGCCGATCTCGCGGTGCCAGCGGGCCGCCTCGTTGTCGGTGACCCGCGCGGCGCGCTCGGCGGCGCGGGCGATCGCCTTCTCCTCGTACTGCTCCTGCTCCCACGCCTCGCCCTTGGCGGTGCGGTCCTTCCGCGCGGGCGGGTCCTGGGCGGGCGCGCCGGAAGCCAGGAGGGCGAGCAGGACGCCGACCGCGGCGGGGCGGGGGAGAGGCGGCATCGGCAGGTACCGGGCAAGGTGAGGGCGAGGCGGGCGAGCCGGCGGGTGTGGGTAGTGTACCCGCGCGGCGGACGGGTGTCACGCCCGACCCGGAGAAGAGTGTGCCAGCGTCTTTCGGCGGTCGGCCGGATCACACGCCTTCGGCGCCCGAAGGGCGACGGCGCGCCAGAATCCGTAGGCCCGCCCGACCCGTAGAATGGCCCGATGCGCGTCATCCTCTTCGACATCGACGGAACCCTGGTCCGCACCGGCGGCGCCGGCAAGGCGGCGATGGAGGACGCCCTCCGCGCCACCTTCGCCGTCCGCGACATCAACGACACGGTGCCGTACAGCGGCCGGACCGACCGGGCCATCGCCCGCGACCTGCTCCGCGTCCACGGCATCCCCGACACCGTGGCGAACGAGCGGACCCTGCGCGAGGCGTACCTGGCGCAGCTGCCGGCGACGCTCGGCCGCTACCCCGGCCTGGTGTGCCCCGGGGTGGCGGAACTGGTGGCAGAGCTGGCGGCGTGCCCGGACACCCTGCTGGGGCTGCTGACGGGGAACGTCCGGGCCGGCGCCGCGGCGAAGCTCGGGCACTACGGCCTGTGGCAGCACTTCGCCTGCGGCGGGTTCGGCGACGACCACTACGACCGCGACGACGTGGCCCGCGCCGCCGTCGCCAGCGCCCGGCAAGTGGCCGGGCGCGACTTCGACCCGCGGGCGGTGTGGATCGTCGGCGACACCCCGCTGGACGTGAGCTGCGCCCGCGCCGTGGGCGCGAACGCGGTGGCCGTGGCGACCGGCTGGCACCCGCTGGAGGAGTTGACGGCGTGCGAGCCGGACCACGCCTTCGCCGACCTGTCGGACCTGGGGCGCGTGCGCACCATCTGGGCGGCTTAGTGTCTTGCGCCTTCGCGCGGAAGCGCGAAGCCGCAAGCGTTCGCTCGGGCAGTTACGTTGCTGCTTGCGGCTTCGCGCTTCACAACGCGAAGCCGCAAGCGGCAAGACATCAACTCTGTAAAACACCATCCTTCCAGTTCTCCGACGGGGTACGGCCCATGACGTC
>JBGAQM010000465.1:0-4817 GCA_044220735.1 Urbifossiella sp.
TTGCCGGTCTACCCCACTTCTTCTTCCACCGGCTTGGTGGCGTCGAGCAGGAACCCGCACCCGGCGGCGGCGACGAACAGGCCGCCGCACAGGAAGAAGGCGGCGTCCCACCCGGCCGCGCGGGCGACGTTCCCCAGCAGCGGCGGGGACAGCATCGCCCCCAGGTTCCCCCACATGTTCCCCCACCCGAGCGCGGCGCCGACGTTCTTCCCGCCCACGTCCTGCGCGAACGACCACACCGACGGGTTGTGCAGGTCCACCAGGAACGCCATCACCCCGAGCACCACGACGACCACCCACGGCGTCGGCAGGGCCGGCACCAGGAACATGCAGGCGGCGCAGCCGACCAGCGCCGTCCCGATCGGCATCGACCGGCCGCGCCGCGGGCCGAGCCGCCGGTAGAGCGCGTCGGTCACCACGCCGCCGAGCAGCATCCCGCAGCACCCCATCGTCAGCACCACCGACTGCATCCGGCCGCGCTCCTCCAGCGGCACCCCGAACGTCTGGTTGAGGTAGCTCGGCAGCAGTGTAATCAGCAGCGCCCAGCCGACGTTCACGCCGAGCTGGGCGCCGCCGGACAGCCACATGTTCCGGCTCCGGGCCAGGATGCCGAGCCGCCGCACGAACGACACCGGCGCCACGGCCGCGACCGGCCGGGCCACTCCGGGGTCGTCGGGCGCCTCCGGCGGGGCCGGCGGGCGGTCGCGGATGAACAGCCAGAACAGGGCGGCGACGACGAGCCCGCACAGGCCGTAGATGAGCAGCACGCCGCGCCAGTTCTTCCCCGAGGGGTTGTCCCACGTCCCGGTGAGGGCGACGCCGGCCAGCGCCCCCGCGAGCACGGCGGTCAGGGTCGGGGCGACCGCCCCGCCGATCCGCCCGCCCAGCGCCACGACGCTGCTGAACCGGCCGCGCTCGGCCGGCCGCGCCCAGCTCTTGACCAGCCCGGCCGCCGCCGGGTACGCCCCGGCCTCGGTCACCCCGAGTAGCAGCCGGGCCAGAAAGAGGGTGACGAACCCGGTGACGAACCCGCTCAGCGCGGTGACGGCGGACCACGCGGCGATGGACAGGGCGAGCACCCGCCGCTGGCCGAACCGGTCGGCCAGGTTCCCGACCGGGATCTGGAACAGGGCGTAGGTGAGGAAGAACCCCGACAGCATCCACTCCTTCTCGGGGTCGGTCATGCCCAGGTCCTTCTGGGCCTCGTCGGCGAGGGTGGAGAAGCACACCCGGTCGATGTACATCCACAGCGCCGCGACCGCGGTGACGCCGACGATCAGGTAGCGGTAGGGCATCGCAGCCAGGGGACAGAGGACAGAGTTGAAGCGCGGCGAGCCGGGGGCCGTCAGGCCCCGGGTGTCGGACGCACCCGGCCCCTTACGGGGCTCGGCTCGCCGCTCCACATCACGAGATCACGCCGGCAGCACTTCGCCGAAGAACCGCAGCCAGTTGCCGTGCATCACGGCCTCCACGTCGGCCGTCTTGTAGCCGCGCTTCGCCATCAGCTCCGGGATGCGCTGCAGGTCGGCGATCGTGTCCAGGTCGGCCGGCACCTGCTCCGTGCCGTAGCCGCCGTCCAGGTCGCTCCCCACCCCCGCGTGCTTGCAGTTCCCCGCCAGCTGGCAGATGTGGTCGATGTTCTCGACGGCGCGGTCGATCGTCACCTCGCGCTTGCTCTGGCCGCGCACCCAGCCGGGTTGCAGCATCACCGCGTCGAACGCCACGCCGAGCACGCCGCCGCGGCTGATGACGTGCTTGATCTGGTCGTCGGAGAACTGCCGCTGCCAGTCGGCGAACTTGCGGGCGTTCTGGTGGCTCGCCAGCACCTTGCCGCCGAACCGGTCCGCCACCTGCCAGAACGCCTTGTCCGACAGGTGCGTCATGTCCAGCGCGATGCCCAGCTCCTCGATGTTCCGCAGCAGCGGCAGCGCGTCCACGGCCAACCCCACCTCGCACTGCGTGCCGCCGCCGTAGCGGTTGGGACCGTAGTGCGTGATGCCGATGGCGCGGAGGCCCATGTCGTACCACTCGCGGATGTTGTCCGGGTCGAGCACCGGGTCGCCGCACTCCATGCTCAAGATGTACCCGAACGGCGTCGCGACCGGGTCGGCGCTCCAGTCGGCGACGTGCTGCTGCAGCTCGCGCTTCGTCTTGATGCTGCGCATCCAGCCGGCGCGCTCCATCGCCCGGTAGTAGTACAGGTGGCTCATCGCCACCGCGTAACAGGCCTCGGGCGTGGTGTAGCCGAACGGGTGGTTGATCTGCCGCTCCTGCCGCGCCAGCACCGTCGCCACGCCGACGCCGACCTGCGCCTTCTTCAGGCTCCGGCAGGTGACGATGACGGTGCCGCGCCACGGGTCGGTCATGTTGTGGGTGATTTCCTGCACGCGGATCTCGGCCACGGCCATGCGGAAGTCGCGGTTCCAATCGACGCCGTTGAGACCGAGGTCGAGGTGGGAGTCGAACAGCAGCATGAAAGGGCTCCGAGGCGGCGGGGACCGGTAGTGTACCAAAACGGCGCGCCGCCGCTTGCAGGCGCACAGGTGGTCGTTGCCGCTTGCGGCTTTGCGCTGCCCGACGCGAAGCCGCAAGCGTTCGCTCGGGTGGTTACGCCGCCGCCGGCGGCTTCGCCCCGCGAAACCTTCCCACGGCCCGATCGCCGGGTTACACTGCCCCTGTTTCACCCCGTCAGGAGCCGACGATGCACCCGCGCCTTACCACCGCCGACCGCCGCCGGTTCCTCGCGTCCGCGGCCGTGCTGCCGTTCTGGACCGTGCCCGGGGCGTTCGCGCAGGCCGTGTCCCGCACCCCCACGCCGCCGCAGACCGAAGGCCCGTTCTACCCCAACCGCCTCCCGCTCGACACCGACAACGACCTGCTCATCCTCAACGACAACATGACGCCCGCGGTCGGCGAGATCACGCACCTGACGGGCCGCGTCCTCGACCCGCGGGGGAACCCGGTCCGCAACGCGCTGGTGGAAATCTGGCAGTGCGACGCTCGCGGCGTGTACCTGCACACCGGCGACAGCGACGGCAAGAAGGACCAGCAGGACCGCAACTTCCAGGGCTTCGGCCGGTTCCTCACCGGCAGCACCGGCGACTACTACTTCCGCACCATCAAGCCGGTGCCGTACCCGGGGCGGACGCCGCACATCCACGTGAAGGTGAAGCAGGGCCGCCGCGAGCTGCTGGTGACGCAGCTGTACATCAAGAACCACGCCGGGAATGAGCGCGACGGCATCTTCCGCTCGGTGAGCCGCACCCCGGCGACCAAGGCGGCGGTCGAGGTGGACTTCGTGCCGGTGCCGAACTCGAAGACCGGCGAGCTGAACGCCAACTTCGTCATCGTGCTGGGGCAGACGCCGGCCGGGTGAGCGGGGCCGGAGTTTCAGAATTTCCGATCCGATTGTCGCAATTCGTCCTTTCCCCCCGTCGCGGGCCGGGGTAGAGTCGGCGGACGCGGCGCACCCGCGCCGCGGATACCAGACTTCGTGCCCGGAGGCCTGTCGATGACTCGGTGGTTCGGTGCGGTTGCGACCGCGCTGGCGGTGGTGGTGATGACCCTGGGTGGCTCGTCGGCCGACGAGAAGGGGCCGGCGGCCAAGGACGTGATGAAGGCGGTGGCCGGGAAGACCGGGTTCTGCGCCAAGTGCGCGGGGGCGGTGAAGGCCGGGAACTGGGCCGAGGCCCAGGACTACGCCAAGAAGATGGCCGACTGCGGCGTGGCGCTGACCAAGGCCCCGTGCCCGAAGGGCGACGCCAAGTCGTGGGAGAAGCTGACCACGCAGTTCTGCGCGCAGACGGCGGCGGTGAACAAGGCGGCCCAGGCCAAGGACGCCGACGCCTTCGGGACGTCGCTCAAGGCGTTCACCGGGTCGTGCAAGACCTGCCACGACGCCCACAAGCAGTGAACGCCGCCCCGGCCCGTGCCCCGAAGTAGTAGACACGCTCCGTCGAAGTCCTTGGCTCGGGGCTTGAGCCCGGAGGGCGCGGGCGTGTAGCCCCGGGTGGAACCCGGGGCGGCCTTCGGCGGATTTCGATCGGTTCCACGCCCCGAATCACCGCCGACCCCGCCCCGGGTTCCACCCGGGGCTACACGCCCGCGCCCTCCGGGCTCAAGGCACCGGGGCCCCACACGCGACCGCGGCCCGGGTACAATCGGGGGACCGCCCCCGGGTGTCGAGGCCGCCCATGACCGCCGACACGCTCCGCTGCCCCGGCTGCCGCCGGCGCGTCCGCGTGCCGCCCGGCACCGACCCGGGCCGGGCGCGCTGCTC
This sequence comes from Urbifossiella sp., assembly GCA_044220735.1. Taxonomy (GTDB): domain Bacteria; phylum Planctomycetota; class Planctomycetia; order Gemmatales; family Gemmataceae; genus Urbifossiella. The sequence continues at coordinate 4,280 of JBGAQM010000465.1, forward strand.
CAAGTGCCGCACCCGCCTCCGCCCCGCCGCCGACGACGCCTACCAGGTCTTCGCCGCCGCCGTCGCGGACGACCCGCCGCCGCCCCCGGCCGACGAACCCCTCTCGCTCGACGAGTGCGAGCCGATCCCGGCCGCCGGCCCCGCCACGGTCGAGCTCCCGCCGCCGTTCAAGACGCCCGCCGCGGTCGGCGGCGACCACCCGCTCCGCGGCGCCCTCACGGCGGTGTTCACCCCGTTCGGCCTGTTCGCCGAGCGCGAGCCGAACCGCCCGCTGTTGTTCGCCCCCGTCGGCACCGCCGCCACCGCCGCCGGCCGGGCCGTGCGCCTGCCGCTGCCCGGCGCGCCGCTCGTGCTCGTCCTCCCCACGGCGCGGCTCGCCGCGGACGCGGCCGCGTTCCTGGCGGGAGCCCGGCCCGTCCCCGACCCCGCCGAGTACCGCGCCCCCGGCTGGCTGCTGCCGTCCACGCTGCTGCTCGTCCTCGTGCTGGTGGGCGCGGCGTTCGTCGGCGGCACGGCGCTCTTTCTGGCGCTGCGGCCG
>JBGAQM010000466.1:0-4212 GCA_044220735.1 Urbifossiella sp.
GACAACATGCTTCGCGCCGCGGCCGCGTGCGCCGTCGTTCTCGCCCTCGCCCGCGGGGCCGCGGCCCAGGCGCCGGTGCCGGAGGCCGCCCTCCGCACGTCGGCGGAGAAGGCGCTCGGCCTGATCCTCGACACCCAGGAGACGTGGTACGAGAAGCGGGACTGCGCCTCGTGCCACCACCAGCTCGTCCCGGCCGTCGGCCTGTCGCTGGCGGCGGCCCGCGGCGTCACGTTCGACAAGTCGGAGGCCGCGTCGCTGGCGAAGAAGGCGTTCGCCCACCTGACCGACGCCGACGCGGCGGCGCAGGGGTCCGCGTACATCGACGACGCGGACGAGGGGTGGAAGCTGCTCGCCGGGCACGCCGCGGGGGTGCCGCGGACGCCGGCGGTGACCGCCCACGCCCGGTCGCTGGCCCGCGCCCAGCGGGCCGACGGCGCGTGGCGGTCGTTCGACTACCGCCCGCCCCAGTCGGCCAGCGCGATCGCCACCACGGCCGTCTGCGCCCGCGCGGTAGACCTGTCCCTCCCGGACACCGACCGGGCGCGGCGTGAGGTCGTCCGCCTCAAGGCCCGCGCGTGGCTCCGCCTGGCCGAGCCGCGCTCCACCGAGGACCAGGCGTACCAGCTCCTCGGGCTCCGCTGGACCGGGGCCGCCGAGGCCGAGATCGCGGGCGTCGCGACGCGGCTAAAGGCCGACCAGCGGCCCGGCGGCGGGTGGCGCCAGCGGCCGGGCCTGGAGAGCGACGCCTACGCCACCGGCACCGCCCTCTACGCGCTTCAGGAAGGCGGCCGGGTCCCGGCGGGCGACCCGGCGGTTCAGGCGGGGCTTCGGTTCCTGCTCGACAAGCAGAAGCCGGACGCCGGGTGGCGCGTCGCCAGCCGCATCCGCCAGCCGCTCAAGCTGAGCCCCAAATACTTCGGAACGCGCTTCCCGCCCGGCGGCCGCGACCAGTACAGCTCGATCGCCGGCACCGGCTGGGCGGCCGCGGCGCTGCTCGCCGCCGTGCCCGCGCGTCCGAACCCGCCGGCGCTGTACGCCGGCCCCCCGCCGCCGACGCCGGCCTGGGTCGCGCTCGCCCTCAACGACACCGCGACGGAGCTACAGGCCGCGCTGGCCGCCGGGCTCGACAAGGACGCCCGCACCGCGGCCGGCACCACCGTGTTGATGGCCGCGGCCGCCGACCCGGCGAAGGTGCGACTCCTGCTCGGCCTCGGCGCCGACCCGACGGCCCGCGCGAAGTCGGGGTACACCGCCCTCATGGCCGCGTCGCGCCACGCCGGAAACGTCGAGGCGGTTGGCCTGCTGGCCGCGCTCGTCGAGGGGAAGAAAGTGGACCGCGACAGGGAACTCACCACCGCCCTGTTCCTCGCCGCGCCGACCGGCGACGTGGCGGTCGCCGGCGCGCTGCTCAACGCGGGGGCGACGTTCGACGTGAAGCTGGTGCCGGAGGAGGGGTTCTTCCAGGAGCCGCTGGCGTCGGCCGTCCGCCGCGGGGACGGGGCGATGGCGGAGTTCCTGCTCCGCCGCGGGGCCGACCCGAACGAGGTGTACGACCCCTGGCTCACGCCGCTCGGCGCGGCGGTCGTCGCCGACCGGGCCGACATGGTGCGGGTGCTGCTGAAGCACGGGGCGCGGGTGGACCTGGCGGACCGGCAGGGGCTGACGCCGCTGCTGTACGCGGCGACGGTGGACACGACCGACCCGGCGGTGGCGGTCGCGCTGCTCGCGGCCGGGGCGGGCCGCGCGGCGACCGACCCGAAGGGGCGGACGGCCCGGCGACTGGCCGAGGAGTACGGCCACGCGGCCGTCGCCGCCGCGCTCCGGTGACGGCTCGGGTGTGGGGCCGGCTTCCAACCGGCCGGTTCAGCTCAGGCCGGTTGGAAACCGGCCCCACAGAAACCGTCAGTCGGCGTAGCGCTCGGGTGCGAAGCGCTTCGCCAGCGTCCCCGTCGCGGCGCCGCGGTCGAGGTCGCACACCAGCACGCCCTCCTCGCCGTAGGCGAGGTGCGCCACTATCTCGCCCTGCGGGCCGATCAGCGCCGTCGCCGACTCGGGGTAGCGGAAGGCGTAGTTCACGCTCGCCACGTACACCGTGTTCTCCAGCGCCCGGCACATCACCGCCTTCTCGTAGTACGGCCCCGCGGGGTCGCCCCACGTCGTCGGCACGGTGCCGGCGTGGTCGCTGCCGGTGCAGTGCGGGTGGAACACCACCTGCGCCCCCCGCGCCGCCGCCCAGCGGACCGTCTCGGGGTAGCGGAAGCCCTCGTGACAGATCGCCACGCCGAACGTCAGCCCCTCGACCGTGAACAGCCGGCGGGTGCGGCCGGGGACGTACAGCGGCTCCTCGGTCGGGTCGAGCTGGTTCTTCGTCTGCACGCCGACGAGCTGGCCCGCGGCGTCGAGCACGACCGCGGCGATGTGCCGGCCGGCGGCGGTGTGCCACTCCATGCCGAGCACCGCGGCGACGCCGTGGCGGCGCGTCGTCTCCGATACCGCGGCGACGGCGCGCTCCTGGTCGGCGCGGTCGAACGGCGGCACGGGGAAGTCGAGGCCGCGGAGGCCGGGGAGGTACGCTTCGGGGAAGCAGACGACGCGGGCGCCCTGAGCGGCGGCCGCGGCGAGGAGGCGGTCGGTGGCGGCGAGCCCGGCGGCGACGGTAGCGCGACGCACGGGCTGGCGAGGGCGATTCTCCTTACCCGCGCTTCAAAGCGCGAAGCCGCAAGCGGCAACGTAACCACCTGCGTTGCCGCCTGCGACTTCGCGCTGCGAGCGGCGTCAGATCAGCTTGTCGATGACCTGGGCCGAGCTCGGGAGGACCGGGTTCGGGCGGTTGCTCACGTCGTACACCATCGCGTGCGGGTCGATGCCGAGGGCGTGGTACGTCGTCGCCAGCACGTTCGGGTACGGGATCGCGTCGTTCTTCGCCTCGCCGGCCTGGGCGTCGGTCGTGCCGATCACCTGCCCCGTCTTCAGCCCGCCGCCGCTCATCAGCGCGAAGTTCACCCGCGCCCAGTGGTCGCGGCCGGCGTCCTTGTTGATCTTCGGCGTCCGCCCGAACTCGCCCCACACCACCACCAGGCAGTCCTTGTCCATGCCGCGGGCGTGGATGTCCTCCACGAGCGCCGACACGCCGCGGTCGAACAGCGGCAGCTGCCGTTCTAGGCTCTTGAAATTGTTCCCGTGCGTGTCCCAGAAGCCGTAGGCGACGGTGACGACGCGGGCGCCGGCCTCCACGAGGCGGCGGGCCATGAGGAGTTGGTCGTTCCACTGCGGGGCGCCGTCGCCCTGGTGGCGCGGGGAGCCGCGGCCGTAGCGCTCGCGGACGCGCTCCGGCTCCTTCGCCACGTCGAGGGCGTCCACGACCTTGTTGCTGGCGAGCACGTCGAAGGCCCGGTCGTGGAACGTGTCCGTGGAGCCGCCCTCGGCGCGGCGGAAGGCGTCGAGGCCGCCGAGGAGCGTGCGGCGGTCGGCGAGTTGCCCCTGCGGCACGACGAGGTTGCGCATCACGCCGATCTCGTCGCCGTCCACCTTCACCGGGGCGGCGGCGCGGCCGAGCATCGCCTGGCCGGGCGAGTTGTACGGCCGGTGCTGCATCGTCGGCGACAGGTCCACGAACGCCGGCACGACGGGGTCGGTCTGCCCCTGGAGGCGGGCGACGACGCTGCCGAAGTGCGGCTTGTTCTCGCGCTTCGCCGTGTCCATCGTGGTGGCGGTGTAGCTCTGCCAGCTGCTGTGCTCGTCGCGCTGGCCGACGAGCGACCGCACGACGGCGACCTTGTCCATGCACCGGGCGAGCATCGGCAGGTGCTCGCAGACGGTGACGCCCGTCAGGTTGGTGCGGATGGGGTTGAACGTGCCGCGGACCTCGGCGGGGGCGTTCGGCTTGAGGTCGAACGTGTCCTGGTGGGCCATGCCGCCGGACAGGTAGACCATGATGACGGACTTGTGCGAGCGGCGGCCGGCGGCCGCTTCGGCGCGCATGAGGCCGGGCAGGGTGAGGCCGGCGGCGGCGCCGACGGTGAGGAAGCCGCGGCGGGTGAGGCCGTCGCAGTACCGGTGGGCGTGGCCGGGGACGGTGAGCATCGGCGCTCCGGGAACGGGCGGGGGGCGCGGGAGACGCGCCGGCGGGTGGTATGAGTATATTCGGCAACGGGGGGCGCCTGCAACAGGCGAGCCGGACGCCGTCAGGCGTCGGGTGCGTCCGACGTACCC
>JBGAQM010000467.1:0-2793 GCA_044220735.1 Urbifossiella sp.
GGTCGCGGTGCGGCTCGTGAACCCGGCCGCGGACGCCGACAAGGACCCGCCGACGCGGGCGGCCATCGTCCGCGCCAGCGACCGCGGCTTCCTCCCCGGCCCGGCCGACCCGCGCGACATCTTCAACCCGGTGGACGGCGTCTACCGGTCGGCCGCGCCGCTGAACGGGCTGGCGTGCGTGACCGTCTCGCTCGGCGCCACCCGCGAGGCGAAGTTCCCCGTGCCGGTGTTCGGCCCCGACCCGGTCGGGCTGCCGTTCGCCGTCAACGCGAAGGACGAGGAGAAGGCCGCCTACGAGCGCGCCGTGCTGTCCGTCTCCGGCCGCGCCGCCGACGCGCGGGTCGCCCAGAACACGGCGTTCGGCAGCCTCACCAAGCTGATCGAGGCCCGCCGCAACGACGAGGCGCTGGCCCAGGCCCGCGCCGCCGCCGCCAGCGCCGAGGCGTCGGCCGGGGCGGTGCTCGACGAGGTGAAGGGCCTGCGCGGCCGGCCGAACGCCCCGCCGGGCGCCGAGGACCTGCTCATCGCCGTCGAGCGGCAGGTCGCGGCCCTGCGCGAGAGCAACACCCAGCTGAACCAGCGCGTCAAGGACCTGGAGGCGGTCATCGACCAGGCGAACCGGCAGGAGGCGCCGCGGCTGGTGCAGGCGCAGGCGGCGAACGTCCGCATCCGCACGCTCCTGGAGGGCGGCGAGATCGACGAGGCGCTGGCCGCCTACGACCAGCTCCTCACGCTCGTCGGGCCGAACCCGGAGGTGAAGGCGCGGCGCGACCGGCTCGCCGACGAGTGGAAGACGAAGTCGGACGAGCACGCCAAGGCCCGCGAGTACCTGCTCGGGACGTGGCCGAAGGCGGCGACGGCCGCCGACCTGAAGGACAGCCTGCCGCGGGTGCGCACGGCCGTGGACGCCCTGAAGGCGAACGGCGACAAGCACGCCCTGCGGCGGTTCGGCCGGCTGCTGGCGGCGGTGCCGGCGCGCGTCGAGGAGCTGGCCCGCGGGCTGGAGAGCAACCCGCCGGAGCTCGCGGCGCTGCGCGAGACCGCCGGCGTGCTGGCGCGGCTCGACCAGGAAGTGGCCGACGCCCAGCGCTAGCCGCGACGCTCAGACCGCGACACTTGGTTTCGCGGAAGTGGGGGACCCCGTCAGAAAAGCATTGAGTCGCCCGTAGGAATCATTGTTGGAGTGACGTGCGGGACGTAACCCTCTGCTGTTATTGGTCTTGATCTTCGGCGCGGCTGCTTCGCGGCGTGCGAGAGGCGTCCGGCGCCGCGCCGCCCGGCGGCGGCCCCGCGGCCAGGAGGAGCGGGGCGGCGACGGCGCCGAGCGGCACCAGCAGCCACGGCCACCAGGAGTCGAGCAAATTCCCGAGGACGGACCCGCCGAGCAGTCCGCCGAAGCCGCCAACCAGCACGCCCCCGAGCACGGCGATCGGGCGGAAGCCGAACAGGCGGTAGACGCCCAGAACCAACCCCGCGGCGCCGACGCCGGCCCCGAACGCGGTCGCCGAACAGACCCACAGGAGTCGCGCCGCCGGGTCCGCCTCCCCGACCAGCTGGGTGCCGGCGAGCAGCCCGGCGATCGCGGCGGGGATGACGACGTAGACGGCGATCGTCCGCGCCGCCCGGGCCTCCGTCGGTCGGCCGCGGCGGGCGTCCAGCAGGTCTTGCAGCTTGAACCGATTCGCCACCGCGACGCCCTCTGTGGCCGGACCGCCGACAGGTTACCGCCCGCGCCGCGGCCGTACCAGCCGCCACGCACCGACGAATGCCGAGACCCTGCCGGCCGCGTAGCCGACCCGCGCAGCAGGCGTGTGACCCGAGGCACGCTGGCGACGCCCTCCCCGGGCGGACGACCGCGTTCACCCGCCCGGGCCGGCCGTGCGGTCCGGGGGCGGTGCCGCGAGTGGTTCGGCCGCGACGTCCCCGACGGACCGATCACCCCGCCGCATGAAAAAGCAGCCCGCGAAAACCGCCACGATCACCAGACACCCGCCCGCGGCGATGTCCTCCCGGTGCGGCGACGCCCAGTGCGACGTGTCGGCGAACGGAATCACCACCCCGGGGCAGGTGGCGAGCACCAACAAGTCGGCCGCCAGGGTGAAGGTCCGCGACTGGAGCCAGCGACTCGGTTCGACCATCCCGACCGCGAACGCGGACGCCAGCACGGCCAGCTGGTGCCCGGCGACGGCAGGAAAGTTCAGGTACACGAACACCCAGTTCCACAGGGTGTACCCGGCGATCCAGGTTCGCGTCATCCCGGCGTACCGGAGCTCGCGGTAGTGGTCGGTCGTGTCGACGCGGATGGCCCGCAGCGGATGAGGAACGGAGAGAACGAGCAGAACCCCGGTCAGCCCCACGAGGTAGTGGGCGAGGTGGCCGCCGAAGGCGTCCTGGGTGACGGCCTCCAGGATGTTGAGCGGCAGCATCAGGAACAACGACCCCAACGCCCACCGCGACCGCCCGAGGGGGGTGAAGCGGAGGGCGGTCAGCCAGCACGCACCGACCTGCAGGCTGACGAGTTTGACCCACGGGAAATGGCCGACTCCGGTGTACGCCCCGCCGTGGCCCATCCACGCCCAGTACGGGGCCGCGGCCAGCGGAAGCACCAGGAAGATGCCCCACGCCGCCCACTTGCCCGCCCGCCGGAACAGTTCCTGAACCAGGATCAGGAGAACGGCGACGGCAATCAGCCGAAGCACCAGTTCCAATCACCCCCCCCGCCGCCGAACAAGGATTCGGCCCGCCGGAACACCCGGCGGCCGGCACCCCCCGCGCCACCCGGGGGGCGGGCCG
>JBGAQM010000467.1:2803-4164 GCA_044220735.1 Urbifossiella sp.
ACACCCGACCGCGCCGACACTGGTGGCCAAACGTCGAGCCCGGCGGCCGCGGCCGCCGAGGGACCCATCCAGAAGTCCATCACCGGGTGTACCTGGAGGCCGACCCAGTCCACGGTGTTCAGCTTCCTCCCGACGAGTCCGCCGTACCCCATCGTTGCCTTCCGCCGGCGGCCAAACGACCCAGCTCGCATGCCCGACCGCGATCCCAATCGGCAGCAGAGACGCAAGGGGAACGGAATACCTGAGAAGCGTTGTGTACCTCTACATCCCCGGGCTACTCCTTCACAGTTGCTAGCCTGGCGAGAACGGCTTCCTCAGTGCGGATTATCAAGGGCAGGCTTCTTGAATCGGTTAGATTGTGCGCTTCCCATTCCGCGATGAAATCTGGGAACTCTCGCGTCAACCGCGCCAACGGGGTGCCGTCACCCATACGCTCCCTCATCGCCCTTCGAACTGAGCGGCAATAGATCAGCACGACACCCAGGGTTGCCCAGACAAGGCCAGCAACGCTCGCGACTTCATCAAGGAACTGATCGGTAAATCGCCTGTGAATTACCTCACCAACGATTTGCCAGATCCCGATGGTGACCAAGCCTCCCAGAAGATAGCCGACCGCTGCGACGGCTAAAGTGGATGGTATTACAGATTTTTGAAAATATGGGTTTGACTTTTCCCAATAATGACGCTTGGACAATTGCGAGTCATGGAGTTTCAATACTTCGAGCAATTCTTGCTGACGGCGTATTTTGTCCAGATGTGCGCCGCGGGTAAGTGAAGTTGTCGTCTTACCGACGGCTTGGGAATCAATCGCAAATTCCGCGGAGAGTTCTTGAAGGTCCGCCCGCTTTGGCCTTTCCACTGCAGCAGCTGACAGTAACTCGGGAAGCCAGCCCTCCTTCTCGGCTTTCTGGACCGTGTTGAACACAACTATGGTGAAGGTGTCGCCTGGTATCGCGGCTTTCAGTCGAATGTCGAATCGGATGCGGAGGAACATCGCAAAGTCGCTTTCGTCGAAGCAATCGACGATAACGTCTCGCACCTTCTCCATTGACTCACCCGTCATCCGGCACCTCAATCGGAGTTAGGCACTCTTACCACGGGAGGGTCGCGGTGATCTTGGCCACAACCTGTGCGTTATGCTCGTCGTGACGCCGTCGCGAGTGATCTTGAAGTTGACAACGGCATTGCATTTCCTTCGGCTTCTACGCCGAAGGTATGGGTAGGTGGACCAAGTCTACCGCGCAAGCCGTGACCGGCCGGTCCTCCTGGCGCACCAACATACACCCCGGCCGAATCCGCTCCAACCGAAATCGGCAGCACGGGTTAGCTCGGGTTGGCGTACGACGCACGGGGGACGCGAA
>JBGAQM010000468.1:0-4151 GCA_044220735.1 Urbifossiella sp.
AAACATTGTCACCACTGTTTCGCGGCTCGGCCGGCCGCCCCGCCCGCGGCCGACGGGTGGGGTAGCAGGCCGTGAAAAACCCACGGCGCGAACGACCGCTAACGTAACATCATAGCCACCCGGATCGACAAAGTCGACCCGCGCGGGCCTTTTTTTTGCAGACCCCTCGACCGGCTCTGTCAAAACAACCGTGCCAATCGCGCCTTCAAGGGCAAAGCCCACCCGCCGCGGCGGGTGGGCTTGCGGGTGTTCCTGCCAGGGCGAAGCATTAGACCGGCTTGACCGACACCTTGGCGCCGGCCTCTTCCAGCTTCTTCTTGAGGTCTTCGGCCGTCTTCTTGTCGACGCCTTCCTTGAGCGGCTTCGGGGCACCCTCGACGGTCGCCTTGGCCTCAGCGAGGCCCTGCCCGGTCAGCTCGCGGACGACCTTGATCACGTTGATCTTCTTGGCGGCGTCGGCCCCCTCGAGGATCACGTTGAACTCGGTCGGCTCGGCAGCCGCGGCCGCCGGGGCGCCGCCACCCGCGGCCGGGCCGGCCACCATCACGGCGCCGCCGGCGGCGGGCTCGATGCCGTACTTTTCCTTGAGGTAGTTCTTCAGCTCGACGGCCTGGGCGATGGTCAGCCCGGCCAGCTTGTCACCCAGTTCCGCGACGGCGCTCATGGTCGGTCCCTGTCACCGACCCGTGCGACGGCCGCACCCAGGGCACGCCGGGGATGTACGACAGCTTGCCGTTCCGCAACGACGCCGCGATGGTGATGCGCCGCCTGATGCGCAGCCTGCCGACGCGCGCCGGCGTGCTCGGCGTCGCCACCTGCGACAAGGGCCTGCCGGCGATGATGATGGCGCTGGCGAGCCAGCACGACTTCCCGACCGTACTCGTGCCCGGCGGGGTGATGCTGGCCGGCGAGTCGGGCACCGAGGACACCGGCAAGGTGCAGACGATCGGCGCCCGCTTCGCGCACGGCGAGATCACGCTGGAGCAGGCCGCGGAAGCGGGCTGCCACGCGTGCGCGAGCCCCGGCGGCGGCTGCCAGTTCCTCGGCACCGCGGCCACGTCGCAGGTGATCGGCGAGGCGCTCGGCCTGTCGCTGCCGCACTCGGCGCTGTCGCCGTCGGGCCAGCCCATCTGGCTCGACATGGCGAGGCGTTCGGCGAAGGCGCTGCTGCACCGCTCGAACCGCGGCATCCACACGAAGCACGTCCTGACCGACGCCGCGCTCCGCAACGCGCTGGCCGTGTTCGCCGCGTTCGGCGGCAGCACGAACCTGCTGCTGCACACGCCGGCCGTCGCCTTCCACGCCGGCGTGACGCGGCCCACGGTCGCCGACTGGACGCACTTCGCGCGGGCCGTGCCGCGGCTGGTCGACGCGCTGCCGAACGGCCCGATCGGCCACCCGACGGTGCGCGTGTTCCTGGCCGGCGGCGTGCCCGAGGTGATGCTGCACCTGCGCGAACTCGGCCTTCTCGCGCTCGACGCCCTCACCGCGTCCGGCGAGCCGCTCGGCAGTGTCCTCGACTGGTGGGCGAAGTCGGAACGCCGGCAGCGCGTTCGCGCCATGCTGCGCGACCGCGACGGCGTGGACCCGGACACGGTCATCATGTCGCCGACGCAGGCGAAGGCCCGCGGGCTGACGAGCGCCCTGACGTTCCCGTTCGGCAACCTCGCCCCGCACGGGTCCGTCATCAAGTCCACGTCGATCGACCCGTCGGTGGTGGACGCGGACGGCGTGTACCGCAAGACCGGCCCGGCGAAGGTGTTCACGACGGAGAAGGCGGCGATCGCGGCGATCAAGGGCGACGGCCCGAAGCGGGTGGCGGCCGGCGACGTGCTGGTGCTGTGCGCGCGCGGCCCGATGGGGAGCGGCATGGAGGAGACGTATCAGGTGACGAGCGCCCTGAAGTTCCTGCCGTGGGGGAAGCACGTCGCGGTGCTGACCGACGCCCGGTTCAGCGGCGTGAGCACCGGCGCGTGCGTGGGGCATGTGTCGCCGGAGGCGCTGGCCGGCGGCCCGATCGGGCGACTGCGCGACGGGGATTTGGTTCGCATCGTGATCGACCGCAACACGCTGGCGGGGCACATCGACCTGGTCGGCGACGCGACCGGCGAACACGGCGCCGACTGGGGCACCGCCGAACTCGCGGTGCGGCCGCCGCGCGAAGACCTGGCCCCCGACCCCCAGTTGCCCGCGGACACGCGCTTGTGGGCGCTGTTGCAGAACGCCAGCGGCGGCGTCTGGGGCGGCTGCGTGTACGACGTGGACAAGATCGCCGAGCGGCTGCGGTAAGGCCGTCTTGACGGGTTCCCGCGGTGCGAACAGGCTCCCCCGCCATGCCGATGAGCGCCAACAACTGGCATCACGCCAGCCGGCCGTGGACCATGCTCCACGCGCTGGCCGGGCGAGCAAGCCTCCGAAAACAGCGCCTACTCGGGGTCGCCTGTTGCCGGCGCATTTCGTCCCAGGTCGCGCCCCCCGGCTTCCAAGACGCGATCGACGCCGTAGAGGTCGTCGCGGACGACTTGGGAGCGGAACCTGTACTCGAGCCCTTCCGAGTACCAGATGAGGTGCCTTGGTGGTCGTCGTCCGTCGTTGCGCGACTGGCAGCGAGACAGTACGATCCGGCACACGTGCTGAGTTGGTGTGGGACACTCGCCCAGAACCGGTCGGAACGAGGCGAGCAGTGCAGCATCATCCGCGACATCTTCGGGAACCCGTTCCAGCCGGTCACATTTGACCCGTCATGGCGGACCGAGGCGGTCGTCGGCCTCGCCCGCGGCATGTACGAGTCACGCAATTACGGCCCGATAGCGGTCCTGGCCGACGCGCTGGAGGACGCCGGCTGCCCCGACGCCGACGTACTCGCCCACTGCCGCGGTTCGGGGTCGCACGTCCGCGGCTGTTGGGTGGTCGATCTGGTGCTCGGGAAGGCCTGACGGTACGCTCGTTGGAAGGAGGACGCCGCATGTCCGCGCGCACCGTACCCGCTCCGAGCCCGCCTGCGGCCCCGCGGCCGCTTCGGATCACCGTCGAGCAGTTCAACCACATGGGGGACATGGGCTGGTTCGAGGGGCGACGTGCGTACCTGCTCGACGGTGTCATCCTGGAGCAAGGGCCGATGAACTCCCCCCACGCGACCGGGCTCCAGCTCGTCACCGACACCCTGCGCGTCGTTTTCGCCAGCGGGTGGGTGATTCGGCCCCAGATGCCGCTTCGGGTAGACGAGTTCAACGACCCGTTCCCGGATGTCGCGGTCGTGACCGGCGGGCCGCGGGACTACGCCAAGGCACACCCGACGACGGCAGCCCTGGTCGTAACGGTGTCGGACACGACGCTCCGCGACGACCTGACGGACAAGGCCGAGCGCTACGCCGCAGCCGGCATCCCGGAGTATTGGGTGCTCGACCTCAACGGCCGGGAACTCTACGTCCTGCGGGCTCCGGCCCAACCGCCCGCGGGCCTCGGGGCCGCCGCGTACCGTACCCACCTCACGCTCGCACCCGCCGACACCGTTTCGCCGCTCGCCGCGCCGGCAGCGTCCGTCCGCGTCGCCGACCTGCTCCCGTAAACGCACGAAGCCCGAGGACGGTCGTCCCCGGGCTTCACGCAACACCCGCCTCTGTCACCCCGCGGCGACAGCCGGCGCGACCGGCGCCCGCACCCAGCGGCTCACGTTCGGGCCGCCCTGGTACAACTCCGCCAGCGCCTGCTTCGCCGCCGCGTCGATCCGGCTCGCCAACAGAGCCCGCACCGTCTGATCCGCCGGGTAGTCGATCCGCTTCAGCTCCACCTGCACGCCGGCTTCCGTCACGGTGAGCACGGCGTAACCGGCGCGCGGGTCGCCGTCGCGCGGGAGGCCCACACTCCCGGGGTTGATGACCGTCACTCCGTTTACCTCCAGCGTGTACGGCTGGTGGGTGTGGCCGACGCACACGAAGTCGGCCCCGAGGCCGGCGAGGCGAGGCGCCCAGAACGCCGGGTCGGCGGGGGCGTATTCGTCCATCGGGTCGCGCGGCGTGGCGTGGCACAGGAGGAACCGCTTCCCCTCGATGTTGATCATCCGCGTCGTCGGCAGGTCGGCCAGGAAGCGGCGCTGGCAGGGGTTGAGCGCCTCGACGCTGAACGGCCGCGTGCACGCCGTCAGGTAGCGG
>JBGAQM010000011.1:0-34680 GCA_044220735.1 Urbifossiella sp.
TCCGCGACGGGCACTTCGATCTCGGTCCGCGTTTTGGTGACGGCGGTGTGCTTCGGCCCTTTGTACGTGAAGCGGTTGGCGGCGCCGTCGCGGCGGAGGCGGAACGCCTCGCCGGTGGCCTTGAAGTCGCGGTCCGGGGCGTTGAAGTAGTGGTCCGCCTCGACCGCCTCGCCGACCCGCACGGCCCGCAGCCCGTGGAGGCGCTCCAGAACCGCCTCGGGGTCCGCGACGCGGTACTTCAACTCCACTTCGAGCACGGCGGCGCCTCCGGGGTTGCTTGCTACACTACAAACATTCGACCCGTGGACGGAGGCGCGACGTGGGCCAGCGGATTCCCCTGGGAAAAGTCACGGACGTCCCGGCCGGGGAGGCCGTTGTCGTCGAGGTGAACGGCAAGGACGTGGCCGTCTTCCACCACGCCGGCCGGTTCTACGCGATCGACGACCTGTGCCCGCACATGGGGGCGTCGCTGTCCGGGGGGTTCGTCGAGAACGGCGTCGTGACGTGCCCGTGGCACTACTGGCGGTTCCGCCTCGACGACGGCAGTTGGGCCGACAACCCGAAGGTGAAGACCGGCTGCTACCCCGTCCACGTCGAGGGCGACGAGGTAGTGCTGGAAGTGCCGGACCGGACGTGACGCTTGACACCGGGGTGTCGCGGGTCTAGCCTAGCCGCGCTCCCCGGCCAAGAACCGGCCGCGGCGGCCGAATAGCCCTCACAACGCCGCCGCGGCGGCCCACCCCACGAGCCCGAACCGATGTCCAGCGCCCCCCCACCGTCGTCCGCCCCGCCCGGCACCTCCGCCGCCGGCCTGTCGCAGGCGCCCGGCGTCGGCCACCACTCGCGCGAGATCAAGCTCGTCAGCCATTCGCCGATCTTCTACTGGTGGCCGATCTGGGTGCTCGGGTACATGATGGCCCTCATCACCTTCTTCGAGGGGCACCGGCTCGCGGTGCTGCCGAAGGAGACGCTCGTGCAGAAGGACGAGCGCATGGCCGACGACAAGACCGAGCGCTACACGCTCATCATCCCGAAGGGCGAGATCACCAGGTCGCTCGACCGGGCGGTGCAGAACTCCGGCGACCCGTCGCGGCCGGACGCCTTCCGCCCGCGCATGTCGGAGAAGGCGTGGATGGGGCCGCTGTACTGCGTGATCCTCCTCCTCACCATCCTCATCACGAACATTCCGCTCCGCGGGCTGTGGTCGTTCCTGGTGCTGATGGGGCTCCTCATCATCGCCCTCGGGATCACCCTGGTGCCGAACGGGTGGGACAACCTCCTCACGACGGTGGGGAACCTGCACATCTTCATCAACATGGCCGGCTACCTGTTCATCGCCACCACGACGCTGATCCTGTGGGCGGTGTCGGTGTTCGTGTTCGACCAGCGGACGTACATGATCATCACCCCCGGCCAACTCCGGGTGTGCGAGCACATCGGCGACTCGGTCCGCAGCTACGACACCACCGGGATCGCCTTCGAGAAGCAGCGCGACGACCTGTTCCGCCACTGGATCCTGGGCTTCTTCTCGGGCGACCTGATCGTGCGGACGAGCGGGGCCGAGAAGCAGGAGATCCGCTTCCCGAACGTGCTGTGGATCGGCTACCGGCTGGAGCAGATTCAGACCATCCTGCGCGAGCGGGCGGTCGTGGCCGGATGACGTAAGGTGTACCGACGGGCGAGGCCCACCCGCCGCGGCGGGTGGGTTTTTTGCTTGCTACTCCAGCGGCTCCTTGACGAGGTTGAGGTAGAAGACCGCCTTCCCCTCCTTCTCGGCGATCTTGCGGGCGAGCAGCGCCTCGGCGTCGGGCTTCTGGCTGAACGGGAACTTCTCGACGACCTTGCTCCCGTTGTCGAATACCACCCACAGCGCCTTCATCCGCACCTCCTTCGCGGTCCGGGTGCGCTTCGCCGCCGGCTTCTTCGCGGTGGCAGCCTTCTTCTTGGCGGGCGCCTTCTTCTTCTTCTTCGGCTTCGCGTCCTCGTCGCCGTCCCCCTCGTCGGCGTCGGAGTCGACCTCCGCCTCCGCCTCCGGTTCGGCCTCGGCGTCTTCTGCCTCCTCCTCTTCGACTTCTTCCTTCTCCTCCTCCGCCTCGCGAGCCTCGACCGCCTCGACCTCGCGCCGCTTGTCCATGCGGCTCGGCCGCCCACCACCCGCCCGCTTCGCCATCGTATCGCCTCCGTCGGGGACGACGTGTGATCGTTGAGACCGGCTGTTAAGCTAAGGCCATCCGCCCGTTACGACAAGGGCGGTCAGACCCACCGCCGCCAGCGGAACAGGCTGTACGCGCACACCCCCACGACCCCCATCAGGCCGAGGGCGAAGCCGAACCCCCACTCCGTGTGGTACCCCGGCACCGCCGACTCCTCGAAGTTCATGCCGTAGACGCCGGCGATGAGCGTCATCGGCAGGATGACGGTGGAGATCATGGTGAGCAGCTTCATTACCTGGTTGAGCCGGTTGGACGCGGCGGCGAGGTGGCTCTCCATCAGGTCGCTCACCATCTCGCGGGCCGACTCGATGAGTTCGGTGTACCGCACGAGGTGGTCGTAAACGTTCCGGTAGTACGCGATCTCGCGGTCGTCCACGAGCTCGAACTCGCCGCGCGTCAGCCGCGCCAGTACCTCGCGCTCGAGGATCAACGTCTTCCGCAGCCCCGACACGAGCCGCTTCATCCGCAGCAGCCGGGCGAGTGCGTCAGGACTCGGGTCGCGGAAGACGCGGGATTCGAGCTTGTCGAGCCGGTCGGCGACGCGCTCGACGACGGGGGCGTACTCGTCCACGACGGCGTCGAGGATCAGGTGGAACACGTAATCCGGGCCTCGCTTCGCACACTCGCCGTGCCGGGCCACGTAGTTGGACACGTCGGCCACGCACCCCATCGGGGTGTAGTGGTGGGTGACGAGGACGTGGCGGGTGAGGACGGCGCTCAGCTGCGGGCGGTCGCGCAGGCGAATCCGCTTCCCCCCGTTCGCCTTCGCGTCGGCGAGGCCGGGCGGGAGCGGGTTGACGATCATGAACAGGTAGTCGGCGAACTCCTCGACCTTCGGCAGGTGCGCCCCCTGTTCCGGCTCGCGGCGCGGCTTGGTGATGTCGCCGAGGGTGAGGGTGTGGACCGGCAGGAATTGCTCGAAGACGCGGGCCTCCTCCTCCGGCGTGGGGTCCACGAGGTCGATCCAGAGCATGTCGTCGGGCGGCATGTCCCGGGCCGTGGGCGGGAGGGCGAACGAGGGGACCGCCTCGTAGGTGTGGGTGGCGGCGTTCCAGCGGTGGGGCGAGAGCATGGCGTCCGGTCTCCGGGTACTGGTCTACTGTACGGGGGACTCGAATTCCCGGCACTTCTCCGCGTCTAGCCACGCGGGGGGGTGAATGCGCGGCATCGGGCGCCCACGGAACGGACCCCCGGGTGACCCCCCGCCATGCCCGCCGCCCCGGTCCCCCCTGCACCGCCTCCCACGACGGACGCCGCCCTGCTGGAGCGGTCGGCCGGCCGTTGGCGACGCAGGTTTGCTGGACGAACTGTTTCGCCGCTACCGGCTCGTGACCTACCGCGTGGCGTTCCGGCTCCTCGGCAACGAGGCCGACGCCCTCGACGCCGTGCAGGACGCGTTCGTGAAGCGCTGGCGAACCTCGACCGGTTCCGCGGGCGGAGTTCGTTCAAGACGTGGCTGTTGAGGATCGCCAGCAACGCCGCACTGGACATGGGTCGCCGCCGCCAGCGTGACGGCTGGAACGAGAAGCGGCCCGTGCCCGCTACGCCGGAGCGCGTGGGACCGGACGGTCGCCCGCCGCCGGACCACGGCCTCGACAGGGCCGACACGCGACGACGAATCGACACCGCTCTCGCTGCCCTACCAGCAGCACAGCGGCAGACGTTCGTGTTGCACGTGGACGGCGAGTTGTCTTACCGTGAGGTGGCCGACACACTCGGCATCTCGATCGGCACCGTGATGAGCCGGCTGTTCTACGCCCGACAGAAACTCCAGAAACTGCTGGCCGACTGCGTACACCCATGACGCCCCCGCCCGACCCCGCCGACCTCCCGGGCCCCTGGCCGGACGTGCTCGCCGCCTACGTGGACGGCGAACTCGACGACCGCGCCCGTACCGCACTTGAGCGATGGCTGGCGGAAAACCCGCGGCACAGCCGTGCGGACGCCCAGCGGCGGCTCTCGCCCGAGAACTGGCGTCTGTGGCGAGACGCCGCCGCCCCCGACCTTCCCCGCGGCCTGGGATGCCGTACGGCTCAGGATTGCAACGCGATTGGCGGCATCGAGACTCGCGGAACCGGCCCCGCGTCGGGTGTCCTGGGAGGTGCGGCTCCGTCGAGTGGTCGCGGTCGCCGCCTACACGCTGACGGCGTGCGTCGTTCTGTTCCCGGTGCTCGGCCTCTTCGTTTTCTACCCGCAACGCTCAGCAAGTGACCGAGGTCGTCGTTCGACCCCACGGCCGATGACCCCCTCGCTGGCATCCCGCGTCCTGCTCATCGCGACCGACGCCGACGTGGACGTTCACCGCGTGGACGGCGCGCGTGTGCCGAGGCTGGCTGCCGGTCGGCGGGATGCCGCTGACCGACCCTCTGACCCTGGCGACCGGTGACGACGTGGAACTGGAAGAGGCCGAGGAACACCCGGCCTGGCCGATGGGCGGCCCTCGCGTGCGGCGCGATCCGGCCGACGCACCGCTGTTGTTCCCGAACGCAACCCGGTAATCAATCGAGGGGTATCAAGATGCTCGCCGTGGCGGGGTTGATCGTTGCGGTGTGTGCCCCGCGAGAGTGCCAGCCCGCTTGGAACAGCCCGTGCGGATCACGGTCGTCACGGTACTCGCCAGCGGTGGGAACAAGGCCGTGGACGAGCGTTTGACCGAGTTGGCGAAGGAGGTGCAGAAGCGTGACCCGGCGCTGACGGGTTTCACCTTTCACGCCAGCGAGGCGAAGTCCATCGCCCCCGGCGGTACCGTCACTTTTGACCTGATCGACAAGCAGGAAGTTGGAGGTGAAGGTGGAGCGGCCGCGCGACGAGAACGGCCGCGTCGCGCTTGAAGATTCGCCCGCCGGGCCTCGGCGAGGAAGTGACGTACACGTGCACCTGCGACCGATTCTTCCCCGTCGTGACGCCGCACCGGACGCGGGACGGCGAGACACTCATCGTGGCGGTGATGGCACGTCCGTGCGCGTTGAAGAAGTGACCACCGACGTCTGCGTGTCAGCGAGCCGACCGCCGTCAGGCTGCGGGTGACGAACATCACCCGCAGCCTGACGGCTGCTCATCCTCTTCGCCCTTCCACGGCAGCAGCCATAATCCCTCACCCAGTCTTGTTGGAGAGGTCGGCCGTTGGCGACGCGGGCGCGCTGGACGAGTTGTTCCGCCGCTACCGGCTGGTGGCTTACCGCGTGGCGTTCCGGCTGCTCGGTAACGAGGCGGACGCCCTCGACGCCGTGCAGGACGCGTTCGTGAAGGCGCTGGCGAACCTCGACCGGTTCCGCGGCCGGAGTTCGTTCAAGACGTGGCTGTTGAGGATCGCCAGCAACGCGGCACTGGACATGGGCCGCCGCCGCCAACGCGACGGCTGGAACGACCGGCCGCCGGTGCCCGCCACGCCGGAGCGCGTCGGCCCGGACGACCAGTCGCCTCCGGAACACGGCCTCGAACGGGCTGAACTCCGGCGTCTGATCGACGGTGCGCTAGCCGCCCTGCCCGCGGCACAGCGGCAGACGTTCGTGTTACACGTGGACGGCGAGTTGTCCTACCGCGAGGTGGCCGACACGCTCGGCATCTCGATCGGCACCGTGATGAGCCGGTTGTTCTACGCCCGACAGAAACTCCAAAAGCTCCTGGCCGACCGCGTACTCCCATGACCCCGCCGCCCGACCCCGCCGACCTCCCCGGCCCGTGGCCGGACGTGCTCGCCGCGTACGCGGACGGGGAACTCGACCCGCGCGCCCGGACTACCGTCGCGGGGTGGCTGGCGGCAAACCCTGCGGCACAGCCGTGTGCGGAAGCGCAGTGGCGGCTCTCGCCCGAGAACTGGCGGTTGTGGCGAGACGCCGCGCCCCCCCGACCTTCCCCCGCGGCCTGGGATGCGGTACGCGACGGCATCGCGGTGAAACTGGCAGCAGCGCGGCTCGCGGAACCGAACCCGGCGAGTGTCGCGGCGTTGGTCCGACTCCGTCGAGTGGTCGCGGTCGCCGCCTACTCGCTCACGGCGTGTGTCGTGCTGTTCCCGGTGCTCGGCCTCTTCGTTTTCTACCCACGACAGACTCAACAGGTCGTGGAGCGGCGAGCACAGCCGCTGGCCGACGACCCGCTGGCTGGCATCCCGCGTCTCGTGATCGCGACCGACGCCGACGTGGACGTTCGTCGCGTGGACGGTGCGGGCGCCGGCGGTTGGCTGCCGGTCGGCGGAATGCCGCTGACCGGCCCTCTGACCCTGGCGACGGGCGACGACGTGGAACTCGAAGAGGCCGAGGAGCACCCGGCCTGGCCGATGGGCGGCCCCCGCGTCCGGCGCGACCCGGCCGACGCACCGCTACTGTTCCCGGGCGCGACCCGGTAATCAATCGAGGGGTATCAAATGCTCGCCCTGGCGGGGTTGGTCGTTGCGGTGTGTGCCCCGCGAGAGTGCCAGCCCGCGCCGGAACAGCCCGTGCGGATCACCGTCGTAACCGTCCTCGCTTCAGGGGGGAACCGGGTCGTGGACGAGCGGTTGACGGAATTGGCGAAGGAAGTCCAGAAGCGTGACCCGGCGCTGACCGGTTTCAAACTCCACGCCACGGAGGCGAAGTCCGTCGCCCCCGGCGGTACCGTCACTTTCGACCTGATCGACAAGCAGAAACTGGAGGTGAAGGTCGAGCGGCCGCGTGACGAGAACGGCCGCGTCGCGCTGAAGATTCGCCCGCCGGGCCTCGGCGAAGTGACGTACACGTGCGCCTGCGACCGCTTCTTCCCCGTAGTGACTCCGCATCGAACGCGCGACGGCGAGACGCTGATCGTGGCCGTAATGACGAGGCCGTGCGTTCAGAAAAAGTAATGGAGCAAACGCGATGGGATCGGGCGGACGTGACCGGGAACGGCCGATCTGGGTGCAGTTGGCGTTGTGGGGCGTCCCCGGCCGCGTCGGAATGTGGGTGTTCTTCTGGTTCTCGCTGGCGCTCGCCGCCGGGTGTGTGGCGGCGGGCTTCGTGTGGTGGCCGATGTACTTCGGCGGCGGGCTGGTTTTCGCCGCAGCGTGGTACTACACGGCGATTCGTTGGGTGGATCAGTTCGGGCAGTGGGAATGAACCGCCTGCCACGATTCGGTACAACTCACATCCGGGACACGGCTTACCGACCACGACATCGATCAGGATGATGTTCATTAGTTTGATTAAGCACTTTCTGGACGGGGTGCCTACGTCCCGTTCAACTAATGCGACGCATCCCACAGACGTACATGGGAGTATCTACGGCGCCAACCGCTCCCGCGCCCACTTGGCCCCATCGTGGCGCGTGAAGCGGATGCGGTCGTGTAGCCGACTCGGACGGCCCTGCCAGAATTCGATGACGTGCGGCACCACCCGATACCCCCCCCAGTGTGGAGGCCGCGGCACGTCACCGGCGGGATAGCGGGCGGTCAACTCGGCGTGCTGCTGTTCCAGGAATTCGCGGCCCGGGATGACGGCGCTTTGTTGCGACGCCCACGCCCCGAGCCGACTGCCGAGCGGCCGGACCGCGAAGTATTCGTCCGACTCCGCCGCGGTCACGACCTCGACGGTCCCCTCGACGCGAACCTGTCGCTCGATCGCCTGCCACAGGAACACCATCGCCGCGCGGGGGTTTCCGCCCAGCTCGCGCCCCTTGCGGCTGTCGTAGTTCGTGAAGAACGTGAACCCGCGTTCGTCGAGCCCCTTCAGAAGCACGGCCCGCGCCGACGGCCAACCGTCCGACGTGCAGGTGGCGAGGGTGAACGCATTCGGGTCCGGCAGGGCTGCCGCGATGGCCTGATCCAGCCAGAGGCGGAAGAGGGCGAACGGGTCGTAACCGGCGTCAGCCTCGGAAAGTCCGCCGGCGCTATACTCCTGCCGCAGGTCCGCGAGCGACGTCATTAGCACATCTCCGGTGCAGCGGGTGGGCTTCGCCACACCCTCCCCGCTGTGGTATCACGGATGGACGCCCGGGGGAAGCGATGGCGGCCGAGCAGGCGCTGGCACTGGTGGTCCGGGGCACCGACTGGAGCGAGACCAGCCGGATCACGACGCTGTTCACCCGCGAGTTCGGAAAGGTGCGCGGCCTGGCGAAGGGCGGCCGGCGGCTCAAGAGCAGTTTCGACTGCGCCTTCGACCTGCTGACCGTCTGCCGCGTCGTGTTCCTCCGCAAGGCTCACGGGGGCCTGGATCTCCTGACGGAAGCGCAACTGGCCGAGCGGTTCCCCGCCCTTCTGGAACGTCTATCGGCCCTCTACGCCGGCTACTACGTCGCCGAGCTCCTGTCCGACGGCACCCAGGACTACGACCCGCACCCCGAGCTGTTCGACGTCGCACTCGCGACGCTGCGGAAGCTGGGCGATTCGGGCGAACCCACGGCCGATTCGGTGACGCGATTCGAGCTTGTTTGGCTCAAGGAGCTGGGATATAGCCCGCGGCTCGACGTGTGTACCGGGTGCGGGAAAGCCGTCCCGGCGGGCGTGCCGCGGGTGTGGTTCAGTCCCGCCGCCGGGGGCGTGGTCTGCACCCCGTGCAGCCCGAGCCAGCCCGACCGCCGGCCGCTCTCGGGAGCGGCCGTGCGGGCACTCGCCGCCCTCGCGGCGGGGGCGCCAGTCGAGTTGGAGCCGGTGCGGGCGGAACTGCGGGCGGTGCTCGGGCAGGTGGTGAGCTTCGTGCTCGGCCGCCGGCCGCGGATGCACCGATTCCTGGACGAGCGCTAGCGACCGAACGGAATCGGGGGAGAGGTCATGGCCGACGCTGCCGGGCGAGTGTGCCGCGGGCTCCAGCTCCTCACCGGGGCGCTGGCCGCGGTTCTCGTCGCCCCCGGCTGTCAGACGTACCAGAAGTTCAAGGAGCGGGTCGCCAACGTCCGCTTCTCGAAGAGCTACGAAGACCCCCGCGCCGAGGAGAAGCTGGCGGAGGCCGAGGGCCAGTTCACCGCCGCGCACTACGCCGACGCACGCGACCAGTTCAAGCGCCTCGCCGACAACACCGGCAACGCCGCCGCCCTCGCCGAGCGGGCCCGCTTCATGCAGGCCGAGTGCGACCGGATGCTGAGCAACTACCCGCGTGCCGTCGATACGTACCACCGCCTGCTGATGGATTTCCCGACCGGCGCCCACCGCCGCGAGGCGTGCGCCCGGATGTTCGAGATTTCCGACTACTGGCTCGACGACTTCCGCGACGAGATCACCACGCGCACCGCGGCCGGCGAGAAGGGCGTGCTCTACTGGCGGCCGCGCTGGAACAACCCGCTCGACAAGTCGCGGCCGTTCCTCGTTCAGGAGGGGCGGGCGACCGAGGCGCTGGAGCACATCCACACCCACGACGTGACCGGCCCGACGGCCGACACGGCGCTGTTCTGGTGCGGGTACGTCAACTTCGTGCGCGGCAACTTCGACGAGGCCGACCACTACTTCAGTCAGCTGGTCGAACTCCACCCGGACAGCCGGTGGCGGCCCCAGGCCATCGCCTACGCGGTGCAGGCGAAGAACAACGCTACCGGCGGCGCCCTGTACGACGGTCGCAAGTGCGCCGAGGCCCTGCACCTGGTGCAGATGGCCGAGGCGACGGTGCCCGAGATCACACAGGACCCGGCGATGGCCGAGCGGATGACCCGCGCCCGGTTCGCCATCCGCTTTCAGCAGGCCGAGAAGGACTTCGAGACGGCCCGCTACTACGAGCGGACCGGCCACCCGGGGTCGGCCGTGTTCTACTACGAGTTGGTCCGCCGTCGCTACGCCGGCACCCGGTACGCCGACCTGGCGACGGAGCGAAAAGACTTCCTGATGCGGAGCATCGCCGAGGGCCGCACGCCGCCGGGGAATGACCCGATCCGCGTCCTCCAGGCGAAATGGGACGAACTGATGGGCCGCCCGACCGTCGTCCAGCCCGAG
This sequence comes from Urbifossiella sp., assembly GCA_044220735.1. Classification (GTDB taxonomy): domain Bacteria; phylum Planctomycetota; class Planctomycetia; order Gemmatales; family Gemmataceae; genus Urbifossiella. The sequence goes on from JBGAQM010000011.1 coordinate 10,081, forward strand.
CCCCGGCCGGCGGACGCGACGCCCGCGGCCCCGGCGGCGCCTGCCCGGCTGCCGGCGACGCTGCCCGGCTACAACGCCGCCCCCTGACCCGGCGAGGCCCGCATGACCCGCACGTTTCCCGCCGCCGCCGCGGTCGTCGCCCTCGCCGTGGTTGTGGGGTGTCAGGGCGGCGCGCCCACCGTCTTCGGCTACAAGCTCGGCGCCGACGCACTCTACGACACGAACATCTGCACGGTGTACGTGCCGACGTTCACCAACCGGGCGTTTCAGACGACACCGTACCGCGGCATCGAAGTCGATTTACAACGCGCGGTTGTCCGCGAAATCGGTCGGCGGACGCGGTTCAAGGTCGTGTCCGACCCCGAGCGCGCTGACACGGAGTTGCAGGCGAACGTCGTCGGCATCGACAAGACGGTGCTGAACCGCAACCTCCAGAACCTGATCCGCGAAGCCGACGTGGTACTGAGCGTGGACGTGCTGTGGCGCGACCTGCGGAGCGGCGAGGTGTTGTCGGCGCCGAAGCGCGGCCGTCAGCCCGGGCCGGCCGGTGTGCCGGTGATCCCGAGTGACCCGGCGCCGGTGTTCGACCCGACCGACCCCGCTCCGCCGCCCGCTGACCTGGTGCGGGTCGCACCGCCGACGCGCCTGGTTGCGACGGGCCGAGAGCTGCCGGAACTCGGCGAGTCCACCACGACTGCCTCCCAGCGGGCGGTGAATGCGATGGCGATCCAGATCGTGTCGATGATGGAAAAGCCCTGGTAAGGCTGCACCTGTGCTCGCGGCGGTGCAGCCCTTCAGTCCCCCAGGGGCCGGTCCCACTCCTGGATCTGCCGCTTGATCTCCGAGATGTCCTGCGGCAGCGGCACGGGGTCGGCCTCCGTCGCGGCGTCGGAGCCGCGCGACTGCCGCAGCGCCTCTTCGAGCCGCCGGACCCAGACCGGCACTTCGAGTCCCACGCCGCTGACCGTGTCCCGCAGCGGCGTCACCGCCACCAGCAGTCGCACGAAAGCCGGCCCGTCCTCCGCCTCACCCGCTCGCGCGGCCTCCGCCGCCGGACCCACCTGTGCGGCGGCTCGGTCGATCTCGAGCGGCAGGACGAACCGCTCTTCCAGGCGGTCGCGCACGGTCCGCAGTCGTACCGCGTAGCGGGTCTCGCGCTTGCCGAGGTCGTCGAGTAGTTCTTCCGCGAGCCGCCGGGTGCGGCCCTGGATGGTGTCCCGCCAGCGGGCCGCCAGCGCGTCGTGCCCACGCCGGCAGAGCACCTCGTGGGCAAGCGCGAACGGCCGCATCCGCCACGCGGCGCGGTCGTACTTCACCTTCAGCCGGAGGAAGTCGAGCAGGATGTGAATGTTCTCGCCGTAGTCGCTCTGGGTCGTGGTCGTGTTGTAGTCGCGGTACTCGTCGTAGTGCTCGACCAGCGCTTGAAGCACGAGTTCGGCCGAGCGCGCGGTCCGCTGCCGGTCGAGTTCCCCACTCTCCCAGTCGTCCACGAGCCGCGGCCGCCGGTCGGGGTCGGCGAACTCGGCCTCGTGGTCGAGCCACGCGGCGACCCCGCGTGCCAGGATGCCGCGCATGTTCGACAGGCCCAGGAACGGCACCGTGAACAGGTCGCTGCCGTACCGGGCAACGAAGCCGCGCACCGCCTCCCAGTCGGCGTCGTCGGTCACCGCCTCCAGCACGGACAGTCGGAGCGACTGACTGTGTTCCACCCACAACTTTTGGAACTCGTCGGCGATGTGGAACAACATCGCGGCCAGTGACCCGTCGGCGTCGGCTTCACGCCCCCAGTTCTGGGCGGACGAGACCAGCGTGTCAACCACGCCGACGAGCGCGGTGCGGAACAGCTGGTCGAAACTGCTGACGCGGCGGCCGGCCGGCGGGCTGTTCCACTCCATCGTGCGGGCGAGTTTGGTCAGATGAAACGTCTCACGCAGGAGGCCGAGCCGCGGGAGCCTCGTCAGGAGGTCTTCGAGGGCGTGGAGGGCCGTCTGCGCCCGCAGCACCTGCGCCGGCTGACCGCCGTCGGAGGGCGGGCAGTACAGCAGCGGCTCGCCGCGGAACCGAGCCACGAACGCCGGCAGTAACCGTCGCACCTGGGCGACGTCGCGGGCTGCCACGGCGCGCTCGACGGGGATCAGCAGCGGTTCCCAGCCGGGCGGGGCGGCGGGGTCGTCGCTCCCGCCCGGCGTCGCCCCGGCGGGAGCCGGAAGTTCCCCGCCCGCGGCAAGTACGGCCGACAGGGCGAGCGCCGCCCGCCCGGCCTCTACGCAGGTGGCGACACCCAAGTCAAGCAAGTGCCCCTTCAGCGCGCGACGGCGGTCGAACTCGATCATCCCCTCGTGACCGCCGATCGGCTCCGGGACGGCGATCTCGCGCACGCGGTCGAGAAACTGGGCGAGTGCGGCCCGGCTCCGTCGTGCGGCCGCGAGCCAGCCCGCGAGGGTGTCATGAACCGCCGGGTCGCCGCGGGTCCACAACTCGGGCCGGGCGGCGATTCGCCACAGCCGGGCGACCATGTGGGCGAACTTGAGTCGCGTTTCGATGTCGTCGGCCTCGCCCTCCAGCGAGAAGTCGCCGAGCGCGTGCGGGGCGCCGTCGGCGACCGAGCCCTCCTCGCCGTCGTCGGCCGAGTCCTGGAACGACATCCCTTCGTAGGCCGACGCGAAGGTGTCGTCCTCCTCGTCCTCGTCGCGCTCGTCCTCGTCGGCGACGACGCCGGGGAGCCACTCGTCCACGGGCGTGAATTTGTTCTCGGCGTTCACTTCCAGCAGTTCGAAGAACCGTTGCACCAACCCGGCCCGTTCCACGACGGGTACGGCGGCGGCGGTCACGACCCCCGTCAGCCACTTTTCGGCCAGGTCGTCGAACGACGCGGACGGGTCTTCCAACGGCACCGCGTCGCTGTCCGACAGCCAGGTCATCAGCAGGCCCATCCCTGCTTTCCACTCGCCGTGGCGAACAAGGGCGGCGATGACCTGGGCGAACGCCGCCGGGCTGGTGAACCCCTCGCGGTGCTGCCGCCAGAACGCCAGGTCGTTCCCACCGGGGTCGCGCTTCGACCAGGACGCGAGCGCCGTGGCGACGTGGCCGGCCGCGTCGGCCCGCTCGCCGCCGTGGATACGCGGCATGTCGTTGACGGTGCCGGTGGCGAACCGGTCCCACCACTCGGCCAGTGTGCTCATGGCCCGCCCGAGCCGCTCCCGGGTGAGAACGTCGCCGGCGACCGCGGCCGCGCTCACCGCCTTCGCGTACAGCTCGAACTGCCGACCCACGGTGTGAATAAGTTCCTCGGCGCGCGGGTCGCGGACGGTGTCCTCGCGGCCGGGGAAGATCGGGAATAGCCCCTGGTAGCCGAGGACGCTCCACGGGTCGATGACCGCACCGCAGTCGATCCCGCGGCGGAGGAGGTCTTCGACCTCCCCGAGCAATCGGGCCGCCGCGACGAGGTCGCCGCGGTCGGCGGCAAAGTCCGCCTCGGTCTGGCGGACGCGTACCTCGGTGCCGAAGCGGACCGCCGGGGCCGCGATCTTCTTTGCCTGCTCGCGGGCCGCGCGAGGGTAGCCCATCGCGGCGAACAGTTGGGCCAGCCGCCGGTCCTGGAGGTGGGACGCGCGCTGGGTGGCGATGGCCTGGTTAAGGTACTGGCGGACGCCGGCGAACGGCTGCTTCCGCTTCTCGGCCTCGTCGCGGAGCCGGTCGCCGTGCGCCCCGGGGAGGTCCGCCAGCAGTTTCTTGTAAAACCCGTCACGGTAGCGGGCGATCCGCGGGACCAACTTCGACAGCGTGACCGTCGAGTCGTAAGTAGTCGGCCCGGTGCCGCTGACGCCGGCCCCCATCAGAATCGTCCCCGCGAGCACGGCCGACGCCTCGAACAGCCGCTCGCCGCGGTCCCCGACCGCAACGCCGGCCGGCGGGTGGACCCACGTCAGGAGGGTGTCGAGGGTCATCTGCCGGAGGACGAATCGGCGGTAGAACCCCTTCGCGTCGATGGTGTGCGGGTCCCACTCGCCGAACAACACGTTCGGCCGCTTGTTGATCGGGTGGAAGTGGTCGTGAGCGCGCGGGTCGTACGCGAGCTCGTCCATCTTCTCGGGGTCGAAGCACGCCTCGTCGAGCAGTTCGGGCGTCGTCGTGGTGAGGAGTTCGATCGCAGGCCGTAGCAAGTCCGCGTACCGGCCCGGGGCGACACCAGCCCCCTTCAGATAGAGCGGGACGGGGCGGACCTTCTCGTGCGGGTAGTAGTCGGTGTTCGGCCGCGTCTCCAAGACGGCGATCGGGCGGTAGCCGACGAAATCGTTCAGGGTGCGGACGGCGGCGGTGACCAGTCGGGGAGTGTCGTCCCACGGGCCGCCCTGGCGGAGAATCGCCTCGAACGCGCGGGCCAGGAAGAACGGCGCGAACAGCTCGGCGTCCGGCTGGTGGGCGAGGAGGTCGGTGTGGTGTTCGCGGTAGGCGTGGGGAAGCTCCGCCGCCGCGGCGAGGACACCGGCCGCCTGGGCCGTGTCGCGGAAGGCCGCGGCCCCGGACGCGGCGAGGTCGGCGAGCGCCTTGCCGAGACACCCCAGGAGTGTGAGCCAGGGGGCGGCGTCGTTGTGCTCGAGCAACAGGGCGTAGGCGTCCGCGAGCCCCTTCTGGAATCGGGGGTCGGGGCGGCCGTCGGAGAAATTGAGGTAGCCGAGGAGCTTGCCCGGGTCGGTCCGCCGGGCCAGCTCGGGGTAAATGCCGTCCATCCGCGGGTCGGTCCTTTCGCCCGGGGGTCAACCCCGTTCCCTGATAGCATAAAACACGGCGGTCGTTTCCCCAAGCCCGGCGGACCCCGATGCCCGACCCGTTGCGCCTCGTCTGCCTCGTCAGCGGCGGCGGCACCACCCTCCAGAACCTCCTCGACCGCTCCGCCGACGGCTTGATTCCCGCCCGAATCGTCGGGGTGATTTCAAGTCGCGCGGATGCGTTCGGCGTCGAGCGCGCCCGCGGGGCCGGCGTGCCGGCGGTTGTGGAACCTCGGGGGCCGGGGTTCGCAGACCGCGTGTGGCGTGCCGTGCGGGCCTTCGACCCGGACCTGGTCTGCTTCGCGGGCTGGCTTCACCTGCTGCCGATCCCCGCGGACTTCCGCCACCGGGTGCTGAACATCCACCCATCGCTCCTGCCCGCGTTCGGCGGACACGGGATGTACGGCCGGCACGTCCACGAAGCGGTGCTGGCCTACGGTGCGAAGGTGAGCGGCTGCACCGTCCACTTCGCCGACGACACCTACGACACCGGACCGGTGGTCGTGCAGCGGTGCGTGCCCGTGCGGGACGACGACACGCCGGACTCGCTGGCCGCGCGGGTGTTCGCCGCCGAGTGCGAGGCGTACCCCGAGGCGATCCGGCGGATCGCGGGCGGCGTGGTCGTTGACAGGCGGCGGGTGATCGGTTGATGGCGGCCGTCAGAAGAAGACGGTGATGATGCTGAAGTAGATGATGATGCCGAGCACGTCCGACAGCGTCGCGATGAACGGACCCGACATTAGCGCCGGGTCCCACCCGATTGACTTGATTACGAGGGGGAGCATGGCCCCGATCAGCGCACCCGTGAGGCAGATGCCCATCACCGCGAACGTGACAACCCACACGAGGTTCCAGAACTGACCGTCCGGCACCTTCGCCTCCACGTCCCCCGGCGTTAGCCAGTAGGTGCGGGCGACGGCGAGCACGCCGAGGGTCGCGGCCAGTGCGGCCGCCATGAGGAGCTCCCGGCGGAACACCCGCAGCCAGTCCCGCGTCCGGATCTGGTCGAGGGCGAGCGCACCCGCCCGCCCGCCTGGGTTGAACGCCACCGGCTTGTCGAAGAATACCTGGAGCGTGTGGCACACGACCGACGTTTCGCCCTGGTTCGCCTGCACCCGGCCGATGAACTCCGCCGACTTGAGCGCCCCCTCGAACAACATCGAGTCGCGCCAGTGAATCACGATCGGCGGCGGCGGTGCGGCCGCCTTGTCCTTGCCTGCCGCGGGCGGCGCCGGTTGCGGCTCGCCGCCCGCGAGTGTGCTCCCTGCGGGCATCGCCAGCGACCCGCCCCCCTCGACGAGCAGCTTGTTCCTCAACTGGTCGATCACGACCTTCGGGCCGACAACGGACATCCCCTCGTGATGCACCTGCCCGGGCCGCCCGGCCTCGCCCGTCACGGTCATTACGCCGCCGTCGGGCGTCTGGTCGAGGTGGAGGCTCGATCCGTAGATGTCGAGCCCGCGCGGGTGCTTGACCGGGTCGGTCGGGTCCTGGTGGACCAGGGGCACGAACTGGCCGTTGACCTGGTCGCTCCCTTCGCAAGTCGCCTGCTTCAACTGGTACTTAGTGCCCCCGCTGACCGGCCTCGACACCGGGTCGGACGGCGACAAGCCGGGCATCTTGGTGCCGGGTCGGTCCAAGCCCTCGTATTCGTTTTTGGTCGCCACCCGCTCGACGGTCGTGTTGATTAGCCGTGCCCGGAGGCGGACCGGAGGCTTGGGTCGCGGCTCCTCCTTCGCGGCCGGTGCCGCGGCCGCCGCGACCGCCGGTGCGCCCCCCGGGGGCGGCGGCACGGCCGTCGGGGCGGCAGGTGCGGGCGCGGGTGTGACCGCCCGCGCCGTCGGGCGGGCGAGACCCTCGGTGAACACGACGTTGAGGTGGTCGGAGCGGTCGATGTCGTAGTCGGGCGAATGGCTCGTCACGTCGCCGAGGGCCTGCACCTGGTGCGGGAGCGGTTGCCCACCGCCCTGCCTCGCCGGGTCGAGCCACAGCTTCAGCACGTTCCCCTTGAGCCAGAAGTCCGCCTTCCGGTCCTCGAACGAGGCGGCGCCCGTGAACGTGAGCAGGTCCAGGTCGCGCCTCTGGGCAACCTCCCGCGTCTGCGACATGGACTGCGCCCACGCCGCCTCGACCGACTGGGTGCCGCTGTTCGGGTCGAACAACTTCATCGTGCCGGCGCCTTCGATCAGCGCCGTCGTCGTCCTCCTCGGGCCAGCGTCTCCCTTCGTCGTCGTGCTCGTCATTGTCAGGGTGGCCGGCCGTCCCGGCGCGCCGGCCGTCAGGACGCTCTCGCCGGCTTCCTTCTTGTCGGCGCGTGCCTCGTTGCCGCGAATCGCGGTCAGCGGCGCCCCCGTGAGGACCGTGCGGCTCTTGACCTGGTCGTGCTTCAAATCGGTGCCGAAGGCGTTGAGCCGGTCGGCGTCGGACGACACCATGACGAGCCGGCCCGGGGTGTAGGTCCAGGCGCGGAGTTCCTTGAACGAGGGGCCCGCCGGCGTCGCGTCCGCCGACTTCGAGTCGGACCCCGCGCCGCCGGTCGGCGAGCCGTGAAACTCCACTTCGAGCACCTGACTAAACAGTCGCTGCGTGCCGCCGCGCGGCGGCAACTTGTGGACCTGGACGTAATCCTGCACGCTCGGATCGGCCTGCGGCACCACGTCGAAGCGGCCGACGTTTCGCTCCGCGTCGTAGGCGAACGGGCCGAGCGTCTCGACCTGCAACAGCGCCCGGTCGAGGCGCCGGATGGTCTGCGCGGCGGTGAACAGCCCGCCGAGAACTCCGACGGCGGCCGGCGGTTCGTCGAGCACGCCGAGCGGGCTGGTGCCGCTCCCGCCGGGGGCCGACACGACCGACTGGCTGGCGTCCACCCAGAGGTTCAACAGCACCTTCTCGCCGAGTTCGAGGCGGCGGACGCCGGAGAACCCGGCCGAGCCTTTCTTGTCCGCAGCCGGCTTCGCGGCGGTCGCGTCGTCGAGATACACCTTCAGGCCCACGGCCGTGACGGTCGGCGGCGGGTAGCGCCGGCCGGCGAGGATGTCGGGGACGACGCCCGCCTCCTGGAGGTCCTTCGCCCGGGTCGTCGCGGTGTCCGGGGCGGGCGCGCCGTAGGCACGCGGCAGGTTCTGTTTGTCCACGATCTCGACCGCGGCGTCCGTCCAGACGTCCGGGCCGGCGGCCTTACGGTCGGCGTTCTTCGGGTCGCGGTAGAACAGCGGGCCGGGCGTCCGCATCACGAGCGCCTTGTGCCGATCGGCCGACCGCTGGTTGTTCGTGACGTGTACGAACCCCCGCCGCTTGTCCTCGGTCGTGCCCTCGGGGTCGCTGACGAGTTCGAGCCGGAGCAACTTGGCCTTGCTCATCTCGGCGAAGCCCGACACCGGCCGGTCGAACTCGAGCACCGCCTTGTCCGAGTGAAACGTGCTGACCTCGGCGACCTCGCCCGGCGCCCGCAGGTGCGGGGCCCGCGGCTTCCCGAAGACGGCGACGCTGAACGGGCTGAGGGTGACCGACTTGCTTCCGTCCGGGCTGGGGACCCGACCGGTCGCGACGACGATCCACGAGTCGCCGCTCTTGAACGTGAACTGGTTGGCGTAGGTGGTGGTGTTCTCCTCGCTGCACTCGGGGCCGAACGCCTCGCGGAGGAGTTGCACCGTCGGGAGCACCGGCCGCTCGGGCGGTCGGAACGCACCGGTCCCGCGCGCTAGCATCTTGGCCGGGAGTTGGGGCAGACCGTCGATCCAGCCGAGGGCGACGGCGTAGACCCCGTACACCGCCGCGAACAGCACGGTGCCGACGAGGAGGAGCATAACCCGCCGCGGCGTCCACACGATCGGTTGTCCCCTGGACGCGGATGAGCGGCCGGCCCCTCAGCGGGCCGACGGCCGGTACGACTCGACGACGCGGCCCCACTCCCCCGTCAGCTTCATCAGCCACTCGATCGCGTCGCGGACGGCACCGGCCCCGCCCGCCGCCGCGGTCACGTAGTCGGCCGCGGCCCGGACCTCCGGCGCCGCGTCGGCCACCGACACGGCCAGCCCGGCCCGGAGGAGCACCGGCAAGTCGGGCAGGTCGTCGCCGACGGCACACACCTCGTCCGCCGACACGCCGACTTCGGCCAGCACCCGCTCGAACGCCGGCAGCTTGTCGCCTTGCGCCTGGTGCACCGGCGCGACGCCGAGCTCGGCGGCCCGGCGCGTCACCGCCGGGGACGTCCGCCCGGATACGATCGCGGCCCGCTTACCGGCGTCGCGCCAGAACTTCAACCCCGAGCCGTCGCGAACGTGGAACCGCTTCAGTTCGGTCCCGTCGTCGGCGTACACGATGCGGCCGTCGGTCAGCACGCCGTCCACGTCGAGGAGGAGAAGTCGAATCCGGGAGGCGCGGGCGACGAGGTCGGACATCGGTGCCGGGGGATGGTGGATCCTACGCGCTTCGGCGCTCGGCGAGCCGGAGCGGCGTCCGGGATTCGGCCGGAACGGAGGGGGGCGCGAGTCCGATCAGGTCGGTGATGTCGATCATGCCGACGGGCCGGCCGTCGCCGTCCACCACCGGCAGTTCGCTGAACTTCCGGGCGCGGAGGACGTCGAGCGCCTCGCCCACGCGGGCCGAGACGCCGATTACGACGGGCGCGCGCGTCATGACCCGCTCGACCGGTTCGTCCATCGCCCCGTCGCGGCGCGCCTCGAAGAGCCGGGCCAGGTCGCTGTCGGTGAACAAGCCCGCGAGCCGGCCGGCCCCGTCGACGAGCATGACGGCGCCGGTGCGCCGGCCTTCGTGGTGGACGCGGGCGAACACCTCGCGGACGGTCGCCGTGGCCGGGGCGATGCGAAGTTCGTGGCCGGTCCGCATCACGTCGGACACGGTCGCCAGCCGGCGCCCGAGGCTGCCGGCCGGGTGGTAGCGGGCGAAGTCTTCGGCGGTGAATCGGCGTTCTTCCAGCAGCGTGAACGCGACCGCGTCCCCGAGTGCGAGCATGACCGTCGTGCTGGTGCTCGGGGCGAGGGCCAGCGGGCACGCCTCGCGGACCGGGCCGTACACGACGGCGACGTCCGCACAGCGGGCCAGCGTCCCGGCCGGGTTGCCCGTCACGCCGACAAGCGCCGCCGCGAGTTTGCGTAGCGGGCCGATGAGGCGGACGATCTCGTCCGACTCGCCGCTGTGCGACAGGAGCAACGCCACGTCGTCGGCGTGAACCATGCCGAGGTCGCCGTGGACGGCTCGGGTGGCGTCCAGGCTGTACGCGCGGGTACCGGTCGAGTTGAGCGTGCCGGCGATCTTTGCCCCCACGTCGGCCGACTTGCCGACGCCCACGACGGCCACCCGGCCGCGGCAGTGGAGCAGGTGATCGACGGCGGCGAGGAACGAGGCGCCGAGTCGGTCCGCGACGCCGGCGACGGCCGCAGCTTCGGCGCGCAAGACGTCCCGTGCGAGCGCGAGGCGGTCGGCGGGTGGAGTCGGCATGGCACGTCCCTGTGCCGGTTCGGGTGAGGAGGTATACCCCCCTGGGGGGGGTGGACGCAACGCCAGAGCGTGAGCAGAACTCCGGGCAGCGGGCACCTACGAGGCCGGCCGTGCGCACTTAACCCAGACATGCCACGGCGGTTATCACCCGCGGCATCGCTCCAACGCTGATTCCTCTGGTTGAGTCAATGCTTCTGGCCAGGGGTCCCCCTCTTCTCCAGAACCAATGATGTGCCTTCGAGTGACATGCGTGGGATCGAATCTCGGGTGTCGCGTGAACCTCGCGGTAGGCCTTCGACCTCCTACCGTTTCGCCACCCGTTCCGCCGCGGCGAACACCCGCATCGCGTTGCCCCCGAGGACCTTGTGGATCGCCTCGCGGTTGTACCCGCGCGTCAGCATCTCCTGCGTGATGAACGGGTAACACGACACGTCGTGCATCTGGTGCGGCAGTCGCGGCACCCCGTCGAAATCGGAGCCGAGACCGACGTGGTCGATGCCGGCGACCTTCACGATGTGGTCGATGTGATCGACGATCGTGCCGACGGTTCCGGCGGGGTAGTCGTTCTCCTTCGACCACGCCTTCATCGCTTCCTGGAAGGCGTCCTCCGCAGGAAACTTCTTGCGCAACTCCCGGGCGACCTCGAACATTCGCCGCGTGGCGCGGGCGCCCTCCGGGACCAGAAAGCCCGAATAAAAGTTCACCATGACCACGCCGCCGTTCTGCTTCACCAGCGGGAGCACGTCGTCCGGCACGTTGCGCGGGTGGTCGGCGACGCCGCGGGCCGACGAGTGCGAGAAGATCACCGGCGCCCGCGACACCTTGAGGGCAGCCTTCATCGTGTCCGGCGAGACGTGCGACAGGTCCACGAGCATGCCGAGGCGGTTCATCTCGCGGACGACTTCCTCCCCGAACGGGCTGAGGCCGTTCGCCTTCGCCACGTCCGAGCAACTGTCGGCCCAGTCGAGCGACTCGGAGTGGGTCAGCGTCATGTACCGGACGCCGAGGCGGTAGTAGTCACGGAGTACACCAAGGGAGTTGTCGATGGAGTGCCCTCCCTCGACGCCGATGAGCGAGGCGATCTTCCCGGCCTTCCGGATGCGGGCAATGTCGGCAGTGCTGTACGCCATCTCCAGCGACTCCTGGTGGCGCGCGGCGAGTTGGTGCACGATGTCGATCTGTTCGAGCGTCGTGCGGACCGCGACGCCCTTCTTGACCGTGTCCGTCGGAACGTAGGCCGACCAGAACTGCACACCAACGTTCCCCTGCTTCAGGCGTGCGAGGTCGGTGTGGAAGCGCGGCTGGGGCCGACCGATGTCGATCGACCGGAACGCAGGGCCGTCCTTCTGGCGGAGTTCCCACGGCAGGTCGTTATGACCGTCTACGAGCAGCGCATCTCGATGGATAGCGAGCGCTTCCGGCGTGACGACGACGTCTTTCGGGTTCGCCTTCGGCGTCTGCTGTGCAGGGGCAAGTCCGGAGACGACCGCAAGGAAAATGATTGAGGGGCGCATGGTGAGTCTCGGCGGCAGTGAAAACATCGTGAAGATACCGCCCTGCGCGGCTAAGGGCACGCCGATTCGCCCGCGAAGGCGACCTTGCCGGGCGTACGGGTCGTGGGTAAGATGCCGAAGTTGATTTAGAACTACTGGGGATTGGTGTAACGGTAGCACGACTGACTCTGACTCAGTTAGTCTAGGTTCGAATCCTAGATCCCCAACTCAGTGGGACAAGGCCCGCGGCGAAGTAACTCGCCGCGGGCCTTCTGCTTTCACGGACTACTCGCTATTCAGGCCCACCCACAGTCTCGTTGAGCTCCCGGCCGGTGTTGCCGGTTGTGAACGCGGTTCGCTCGCTCCCACCCGATAACTGCCGAGAATTCCGACGGTTTTTCTTGCACTTCGCTCAATCCTGACCTAGCTTGCCGGCCCGCGCACTGCGTATCTTGGGTTCAGTTCCTCTTCGGAGCGACTGCCTAATGGACCGCCGAACGTTCCTCAAATCCGCACTCGCCGCGGGTAGCGTCGGCCCGGTTGCGGGCGCGAGTTACGGGCTCTACGAAGCCGGGGCTGTCGTCGTCGAACGGCCCGAGGTCGGCGTGCCGAGGCTGCCGGAGGCGTTCGACGGACTGCGGGTCGCATTCCTCGCTGACATCCACCACGGCCCCTACGTCGATCTGGATCACGTCACCGCGATCGTCCGCACCACACTGGCGCTGGAGCCGGATGTCGTGATTCTTGGCGGCGACTATTCGACCGCGGAAGCGCGGTACATCGGGCCATGCTTCGAAGTGCTGACCGGACTCAAGGCGCCACTCGGTGTGTTCGGCGTTCTCGGCAACCACGACTACTGGCACGGCATCGCTGAGTCGCACGACGGCTTCCGAGCGTCGCGAATCATGGAGTTGACTAACGCCGGCGTGTGGCTCGAACGCGGTAGCCACCGGTTCCGTCTCGCCGGGGTGGACGACCTGTGGTGTGGAAAGACGCACGTCGAATCGGCGCTCGGAGACGCGCGCCCGGACGACGCCTGCGTGGTAGTCAGCCACAACCCCGACTTCGCCGAGAAGCTGCGCGACGAACGGGTCGGGCTGGTGCTGAGCGGACACACCCACGGCGGGCAGGTGTACGTCCCCGGGTTCGGCGCCCCGATCGTCCCGAGCCGCTACGGCCAGAAATACCTCAAGGGCTTGGTGCAGGCGCCCGCTACGCAGGTCTACGTCTCGCGCGGGCTCGGCACCGTGGCGGCCCCGATGCGATTCCGAAGCCCGCCGGAACTGACCGTTCTCACTTTGCGTTCCGCGTAGCCGTCACTCTCCTGACGGACGCCCTTTCGGGACGGCGTCACGCAAGTTGCTCAGGAACTCCACCACGTCACGCAACTCCCGGCGGGTGAGTTTTGTGTGCAGGTCGTCCGGCATCGCCGACGGACCCGTCCGCCGCGCCTCGATGTCGTCCGCGGGGATCACCAACTCGCGGCCTTCTGGGGTGAGGAGTCGCAGGCGTTGCTTCGTCTCCTCCTTCACCACACCGCTCACGACCCGACCGTCGGCCAGTGTCACGACCGCCGACTCAAACCCCTTGGCGATCTGAGCCGACGGCAGCACGACGGCTTCGAGCAGGTATCGGCGGTCCTTGCCGGGTTGAGCGGCGATGCCGTTCAGTGCGGGACCGACTTCGCCGCCCTGGCCGTCGAGTTGGTGGCAGCGCTGGCAGTAGACGGCGTTGTTGTTGAGGAAGACGGCCCGCCCGCGGGCCGCGTCGCCGCCGGCGAGCGTCTCGGCCCACGGGGCAAGCTTGTCGCCCGACTTGCCCGCGGCCGCACGGTAGGCCGCGGCGTCCTGCTTCAACGGCGCATGGAGCTTGACCTTGCCCTTGGCCCGCGTGTCGACCGCCTCCAGCACGTCGAGAAGGATGTCCACCTGCCCCTTCCCGGCGGTCGCGTTCGACAGCAACTCGGCGAGTAACTTGTCACCTTCGGCGGACTCACCGGCCTTGCCGAGAACTGCCAGCGCCGCCTGCTTCTCGACCACGCTCGCCTTCTGATCGCGGACGAACCCGGGCAGTTCGCGAAGGACCGCGGCGGGGTCGATCTTTGCCTTTGCCGTCAGGCCGGCGGCGCGGAGCCGTGGCTCGGCCGACGTCAGCGCGTAGGCGGTCATCTCGGGCAGGTTCGGCGCCTTGACCGAGCCCAGTGCCGCGAGTGCTTCGGCACGGTCGGCGGGGGTGGCCTTCTCGTCCCGGACGACCGCCGTCAGGATGGGACCAACCTCGGTGATGCCGAGCCTCCCGGTCACCTGCGTGGCCTCGGCGCGGACCGCGTCGGACCCGGCGAAGAGGCCCGGCAGGACCGGCCGCAGGGCCGCAGCGACCGTCGCGGCGTCACGCCGCGGCAGGTCGTGCGTCAGCCCCGTGATCGGGTCGCGTCGCGGGGGGCTGGCCCAGTCGGAGAGGAGTTTGAGCGCGAATACGCGCTGGTGATCGGGTTCGACCAGCCGGGCCGCGAAGCGCGACACTCGGCCGAGGGCATCCGGTGTCCCGAGCACGTAGTTCGCGGCGATCGCGCGGTAGGCAATCGGGTCCGGTGCCCCGCGGTCGGCGAGCGTCGCCAGCGCGGACAGCGCGCCGCTCACGCGCTCGTCGTAGATGCCCCGGGCGGCCTCGACGGCGACCCGCGGGTCGTTGTCGGTCAGGAAGTCTGCGAGCTCCGCCCCACGGTGCCGCCGGAGTGCGAGCACGACGCCGAGCCGCACGGCCGGGACGTCGTAGCGGTCACGCACGGACGTCCAGATCGCCTTCAACTCGCGTGCGTCAGAGGTCTGCCCAACGAGTCCGACGACGGCTGCGTGTCGGAGGTAGGCGTCGGCGTCCGCATTCGCCTTCAGCACGTCGAACAACGGCGCGACGCGGTCGGCGTCCGAGCCCGGCGTGACGGCCACGATCGGTCGGGCGAGCGTTCGAAACGCGGCGGCGGCAAAGGCCCTCACCCGCGGTTCGGCGTCGGTCGTACCGCGGACGAGGACTGGGGTGATTCCGTGCGACAGATACGTGAACGTCCCGAGGGTGCGGTACACCTGCGCGCGCACTTCCGGGTCGGGGTGCGACGCGAGACCCGTGAGTTCCGCCGGATCGGCGGACCGATACCGCCCGGCGATACCAAGCGCCCAGACGGCGTGAACTCGAGCCAGTCGGTCATTCGATTCCACGACCACGCCGGCGAGTGCCTTCCTCACACCCACGTCCCCGCCGCGGCCGCCGAGTTCGATCCCGGCCTCGCTGCGGACCTGTTGGTGCGGGTGCCCGAGGAGCTTCAGCAACTCGCCGGTGTCGCGCTTCTCGAACCCGGCCGCGAGTAGTGTCCTGGCCTCGGCGACGGCCGGGTTCTTCATCGCCTCGGGGTCAGTGACACGGTAGATGCGGCCCTTCCCCGGCGGGTTCCAGCCGCCGACCCAGTCCGACCAGTAGAACGCACCGTCCGGCCCGAACTCGCAGTCGGTCGGCACCGCGCCCCCAACGAACGCCTTGTCCTGCGGCTTCACCTCATAACTGGCCCCCTTCGGCGTGACGGCCACCGCCCAGATGCGGCTGCTCAGGTCCGCCCGGAAGTCGCAGGCGAAGAAGTGGTCGCGGTACTTCTCGTTCAGGCCGACGCCGGGGTAGTGGGTCAGGCCGGCGGGGCCGTTGCCGAAGTGGAGCAGCGCCGGCAGCACGTAGGCGGGCGGCCCACCCCCGGGGCCGGGGACGTGCCAGATCTTCTCACCGTTCCACGGCCCGCGGTTCCCCTGCGGCGTACCAGGGGGGTGGTAGAGAGTGCCGTACTGGTACCCGCCACGCCAGCCGCTGTCCCCGCCCTCGGCGATCGCCACCCATCGGGCGCGGTCGCCGCTGTCCGAGTTATTATCGAACGTGAACAGGTTCCCGAGGTCGTCGAACGCCAGCTCTTGGGGGTTGCGGAGCCCGTAGTGAACCACCTCCAGTTTCGTCCCGTCGGGCTCGCAGCGGAGGACGGCTCCCATGTTCGGATAGTTGAGCTGTTTCCCTTCCTTCGTCTTCACGCTGAACCCGCGGTCGCCGATGCTGAAGTACAGCCGGCCGTCCGGCCCCATCCGCAGCCCGTGGAGGTCGTGGCCGATGAACTGGGCGGTCGGGCCGAAGCCCGTGAACAGGCTCTCCTTCACGTCGGCGACGTTCGTACCCTTCGTGTCCTTCAACCGGTACAGGTCGGGGATGCAGGCGAGGTAGACGCTGCCGCGGCGGGCCAACACACCGGCGGCGAGGCCGTCCTGTGGCCGACTGTAGTCACCGGAAAAGACGCCGCTCTTGTCGGCGCGGCCCTTCCCTGAGGCGTCCCACACCACCCGAAGCTGGTCGGAGTACTTCTCGAACCCTCCGTACTTGTGCTTCTTGAACATCGCCAGCAGGTCGGCCGTGCTGCGGTTGGCGAGGTCGTCGTCGAGCCAGTTCATGTGGCTGCGCGTGTCCGGCACCCCCTTGTGCAACCGGTTCGACTCGGCTACGTAGGCGCGGCCCTGCTCGTCGAACGCAAACGCCACGGGGTTGGCGAGCAGCGGTTCGGCCGCCCACACGCCGACCTTCAGCCCCTTCTCGATCTGCACCTGGACAAGCGCCTCCTCGGCCGAGCCCTTCGCGGGGGCCACGGCGGGACCGTCGATCTGGTCGGGGGGGACGGCCGTGGCTACGACGCCGGCGGAGATGAGGAACGCGAGAGCAGCGGCGGTGAGCCGGGCCGGGGTGGTCATCGGTGGGCTCCGGTAAGGGGGCGTACGGTGAGGCTACCGCAGACGCGGGGGGTGGGCAACGGCAACGAACACGCCCGGGGGCGGCCGCCCCCGGGCTCCCGGGATCAAACGATTTCTACTGATCCTCCTCCGGCATGGCTCCTTCCTTGGTCACGATCGCCTTGCCGGTCTGCGTCGCCGTTCCGGCCTTGAGCGTCACCGTGTACTCGCCCGGCGGGGCGGGCAGCGCCGCCGTGTAGAGGCCGACCGCGGGTGAATCAAACGCCCTGGAAGCGACCGTCTTACCGGACTTGTCGGTCAGCACGACCTCGGCCTTCCCGGCGCCCTTGCCGAGGTAGAAGGTCACGGGCACGCCCGCCGGCGGGTTCGGGGCGGCGAACGCCTTCCCGGTCGGCTCCGCCCCCTTCGCCGGCGCCGGCCGCGGCACCTGTTTCACTGCCACCGACGACTTGACCTCGAACAGGTGCGCGGGAGCCGAAAGTACCTCTTCGGTCAGTTGTTCCAGCGGGCCGATGTCCATGACCCAAACGCCACGGCCGTGCGTGCCGATCACCAGTTCGCGCTCGCGTGGGTGGATCACCAGGTCATCGACGCGCACGCCCGGCGGCAGGCCCGTCCGGTTCAGATGGTGCCACGTGGCGCCGCCGTCGGGCGACGTGTACAGACCCATTTCGGTGCCCGCGAACAGGAGCTTCGGGTTCTTTGACGACTGCCGCACCACGCCGACCACGGCCCCGACTGGCAGCCCCTTCACGATCGGCTCCCACGTCTCGCCGTAGTCCTGCGTCCTGAAAATGTACGGCTTCACGTCGTCGTTCCGGTGGCGATCGACGGCCACGTAGGCGGTGGCGGCGTCCTTGTGGTCGCACTCGATCTTCGAGATCGCGCGTTCGGCGGGGATGTCTTCCAGGTTCTTGCCGACCTCCACCCACTGGCCGCGGGTCTGCTTGCTCACCCAGACGTTGCCGTCGTCGGTGCCGGCCCACAGCACCAGCCCCTTCACCGGCGACTCGGCCAGCGTCAGGATCGTGCGGCCGTTCGCGGCGCC
This sequence comes from Urbifossiella sp., assembly GCA_044220735.1. Taxonomy (GTDB): domain Bacteria; phylum Planctomycetota; class Planctomycetia; order Gemmatales; family Gemmataceae; genus Urbifossiella. The sequence goes on from JBGAQM010000011.1 coordinate 27,617, forward strand.
GCCCTTCGCCCGGCTCAGGTCCGGGCTCTGCTTCGTCCACGTGTCGCCGCGGTTCGACGACCGCCACACGTACTGGCTGCCGAAGTACAGTACCTTCGTGTCGTGCGGCGACAGGATGAACGGGGCGTTCCAGTTGAACCGGTTCGGCGCCGCAGGCTGCGGCGGCTGGCCGGGCATCGGCTGGTTGGTCGGCGGACCGGGGCGGATCTTCTTCGTCGCGTCCCCCTTCGGGGCCTTCAAGTTGGTGCGGTTCAGGCCGCCGAAGAGGATTTCGTGGTAGATCGTGTCCGGGTCGTCGCGGTCCACGGCCACCTGAAACCCGTCGGCCGTGCCGCCGATGCGTTTCCAGTCGGCCACCGTTACGCCGTCGGCGAACGACGTGCTCACCGGGCCGCCCCAGGTGCCGTTGTCCTGGAGGCCGCCGTACACACGGTACGGCGTGCGGCTGTCCACGGCCACGCCGTAGAACTGGCCAATCACCAGGCCGCGTTTCATCACCCAGTTCTTCCCCTGGTCCTTCGACACGAACAGGCCGCCGTCGGTGCCGAGGATCAGGTGTTTAGTGTCCTTCGGGTTCACCCACAGGGCGTGCATGTCGCTGTGGACGCCGGGCGTGGGCGCGGTCTTGAAGTGCTTGCCGCCGTCCGTCGCGTAGTGCAACGACACGCCGAGCACGTACACCCGCTCGGCGTCTTCGGGGTCGATCCGGACCTGGCCGTAGTAGAACGGCCGCGGCACAATCTGGTTCACCACCTCCCACGTCTTCCCCTTGTCGGTCGATTTGAAGACGCCGCCGTTGTCCGCGTTGCCGCCCGGCTCGGCGACCTGCCCGACGTTCGTGATCGCCTTCGTCTTGTCCGTCTGGACCACGGCGTACAGGATGTTCGCGTCCTTCCGCGACACCGCGATTCCGCAACGGCCGTAGGCCCGCTCGGGGAGGCCGCCGGTCATCTGGTCCCAGGTCTTGCCGCCGTCCTGCGACTTGAACAGGCCGCCCTTCCCGTTCGTCTGCTTCGCCGGGTTCGGGCCGCTGAAGGCGTCGCGGCGCACGCCCCACGCCGCCGCGTACAACGTGTTCGGGTCGGCCGGGTCCAGCGCCACGTCCACCACGCCGGTGTCCTCGTCGATCTTCAGGCTGTGCGCCCACGTCTTGCCGCCGTCGGTCGTCTTGAACAGGCCGCGCTCGGGGTTCGGCCCCCAGAAGTGACCGATCGCCGCGACGTACGCGGTGTTCGGGTCGGTCGGGTGAACGACGACGCGGCCGATGTGGTGCGTATTCTCCAGACCACACGACACCCACGTCTTGCCGCCGTCGGGGCTGCGGAACACGCCCTTCCCCCACGACACGCTGTTCCGCGGGTTCCCCTCGCCGGTGCCCACGTACACCACCTCCGGCTTCCCCTGACACAGCGCGACCGCGCCGATGCACTGCGTCGGCTGCGAGTCAAAAATGGGGGCGAAGGTCTCGCCGGCGTCGGTCGTCTTCCACACGCCGCCGCCGGCGCTGGCGACGTAGAACGTGTCCGGGTTGCTCTCCACGACCGCCACGTCCGTCACGCGGCCGCCCGTGTTCGCGGGGCCGATGCAGCGGGCCTTCAAGCCGTCGAGAACGGACCGGTACGGGGTCGGCGGGGCGGTCGCACCGGCCGGCTGAGAGTGGACGGTGGTGGCGAATAGGAACGCGACGACGGCCGTGACGACGACAGCGGCCCGAGCGAAGGGTCGAACCATGACGGCTCCCGGTGCAAGGTGCCGCCAGCATACCGCCGCCCGACCGATGTGTCTCGCGCGAACCCTACGGTTCGTGACAGGCACTCGGTCCGAAATCGGCAGCGTACTTCTCAACTCTCGGCGGTGTACTGCGCAATACTCTCGCCGTGGCACCCACGACTAGACGAGCGTGCCCCGACGTTCTTTCACGTTTGCGGCCTGAATCTGCTAGTTTTTGTGGGAAATTCGCAGGAAGTGCGGCTGCGAAAACGAAAAGAGGCGGGGCACGGGTCTGGATCGTCGCCCATTCGATCCAGACTCTCATGCCCCGCCCACATCAAGTAATGCACTCCGTGTGCCAATCGCCCACAACTGACCTCCCTCGACCGCGGTTTGACGGAGATTATTGTTTCCGCCGCGCCTCCCTGCGGGTCGCGGAAACATGTCACCGCGTCGCATCGACGCGCGTCTGGGAGTTGTGCGCCATGTCACACGTCGTCTACGAACCCGTCCTGCTGGGCGCCATCGACGCCTCGACCACCCGACCCGTCGAGTGGGTATGGAACGGCCTCCTCGCCCGCGGCGACATCACCCTCCTCACCAGCGCCTGGAAGTCCGGAAAGACCACCCTCCTCGCCGGCCTCCTCGATTCCCTCGACGCCGGCCGCGCGTTCCTCGGCCGCGACACCGTGCCGGCCGCGAGCGTGATCGTCTCCGAAGAAGCCCCCGTCCACTGGGCGGAGCGGCGGTCGATCATCCCCGGCGGCCTCCGCGCCCGGCTGGTGTCGCGGCCCTTTTCCGGGACGCCGTCGCCCGACGACTGGGACGCGCTGGTGGCGGCGGCCGAGGCCGGCCGGGCCGACGCGCCGCTCGACCTGTTCGTGGTCGACACGCTCGCGGCCTTCCTCCCGGGGGCGAGTGAGAGCCACGTCGGCACGTTCCTCGCGTTCCTCCGCCCACTCCGCCGCCTCGCCGCCGGCGGAACCGCGGTGCTGGTGCTGCACCACCCGCGGAAGAAGGCGAGCGAGGCGGGGAGCACGTCCCGCGGGAGCGGCGCCTTGCTCGGGTACGTGGACGTGATCGCCGAACTGGGCGGGTGCGGCCGGCTGGCGACGGACGCCAACCGCCGCCGGCTGACCGTCCGGTCGCGTCACCCGCAAGCCCCGGAGTCGGTGGTGTACGAGTGGGTGGTGGGGACGTCGGAGTTCCGGGTGGTGACCGACGGGCCCGACGCCCGGTTCCGCGAGAACTGGGAGGAGGTGCGGCGACTCCTGGCCGACCGGTCGGCCGCGGTGAGTGTCCGCGACCTGCTAGCGACGTGGCCGGAGGACCGGCCGGCGCCGTCGAGCCAGCAGCTGTACGACTGGCTCCAGCGGGCGGCGCGGGAGGGGCTGGCCGAGCGGACCGGCCGCGGCACGAAGGGCGACCCGTACCGCTTCGCCCTGCCGGGGAAGCGCGGCTGGCTCGCCGACTTGCCGCAACTCCCGCCGCTGTGAGTGCCGACCTCGCGCCGACCGACGGCCCGCAATCGGATTCCGGCGTGAAATGTCCCAATACTTTGACCGAACGATCGAATCACGCGGTACCGCACCCCCTACCCCGGACGGCGAGTAATGGTCGGGTTCTTCCGCAGCGTGGCCGAAGCGGTTGTGGAAGCCGGGGTGCGCGGGCTACTCGAGGAGGTGCCGTTCGGGCGCTACTTCTGCGACGTGGCCGAGCGGGTGGTAGAGAAGGAACGAGCGAGACACCAGCTCGGTCAACTCCGGGCGGAGTTCGAGAGCATCCTGGCACTCACGCCTGACGCCGCCCGCGACGAAGCGCACTCGGCGGTCGTGGCGGCGGCGCGGGAGCGTGGGGTGAGCCTCCCCGCGGCCGAGGTCGGGGCGGTGGTCGAGTGGATCGCCGGCATCCCGGAGGCCGCCCGCGTCTCGAACCGGCGTCCGGACGACCCGTCGGGCCGGACCCTCCGGGCGGCCTTCGCACTCGACACCCCGGCCGAGGTGCTGAAGGTGCTGCCGCCGCGGCCGCCGCGGTTCCTCCCCGGCCAGCCGGTCCCCGGCCGCGACGGCGAGTGGGTGCTCGAGCGCGTCCTCGGGGTCGGCGGGTTCGGCGAGGTGTGGCTCGCCCGCCACGCACAGGGGTACCACCCGTCGCGGGCCGTGAAGTTCTTCTTCGACGAGACCGGCCGCGACGTGGAGCGGGAGGCGGGGCTGGTGAAGCGGGCGATGGACGCCAGCCGCGGCGACACCGGCCGCGACGACGACCCCCGCCGGCACATCGTGCCGATACTCGACGTGCGGCTGACCGGCGCGACGCCGTGGCTCATGTTCGAGTACGTGGGCGGCGGGAACCTGGCTGGGTGGCTGATGAAGACGGCCCGCACCCCGCCGGCCGAGCGGCTGCCGCAGGTGTTCGCCGCCTTGCAGCAACTCAGCCGCGGCGTCAGCCTGTTCCACGCCCTGCCGACCCCGCTCACGCACCGCGACTTGAAGCCGTCGAACATCCTGGTTGACCCGGTCAGCCGGCGGCTGCGGATCACCGACTTCGGGATCGGGGCGGTCACGCAGCGAGCGGCGAACGCCCGCGAGCAGGGCGGGCAGACGAGCCGCGGCGAGCGCGAGGTGTCGTACCTCCGCGGCGCGCACACGCCGCTGTACAGCAGTCCGCAGCAGCGCCGCGGCGAGTCGCCCGACCCGCGTGACGACGTCCACGCCCTCGGCGTGATCGGGTACCAGCTCCTGGTCGGCCGGCTCGACGAGTCGCCGGGCCCACGGGCCGCCAAGCAACTCGAAAAGCTCGGCGTGCGCCGCGACCTGATCGAAATCCTACTCGACTCCGCGTCGGAAAACCCGGCCGACCGCCCGGCCGACGCCGTGGCCCTGTCCGCCCGCCTCGACGCGCTGGGGAAGCGACCCCGCCCCGGTGCCGCGCCGCCGGTCGAGGAAGTCGCGCCCGTCATGGCGGACCTCGCGGCCCCGCGTCCGGAGCCGAAGGCACCCACCCAGGCGAGTGGGTCGGATGCGACGGCGTCGCGCGACCTCGGTGTCCGGCCGGAGAAGTCCCGGTTCCTCCCGCCAACTCCCTTACTCGTCCTAGGCGGCGTGCTCCTGATCGGTTGTCTGTTCGGCGGCGCGCTGATGGTCGGTGCGATCACGTGGCCGACGACCACCACCACGCCGACTGTATTCCGTGAGAAGCCGGTGGCCGTGCCGGCCGAGGTGGATGTGGTCCGGGTTCGCCCGGTCAACCCGAAGGCGGGTGACCGCTACACCGTGAGCGTCGGCGACCCGGCCACCGACCTGACCTTATGCTGGATCCCGCCCGGCTCGTTCACGATGGGGTGCGACGACGCAAAGGCCTCACCGCTCGAATGGCCGGCCCACACCGTTCCCATCCCGACGGGTTTCTGGATGGGTCAGACCGAGGTCACTCAAACCCAGTGGCAGGCGGTCATGAAGACGGTCAACGTCCGGTTTAAGGGTCCGCAACGCCCCGTTGACGGTCGGAACTGGACCGAATGCCAGGAGTGGTGCAAGACCGCGAGTGCCGCACCGAATGCCGCGGGCCGGTTCCGCCTCCCGACCGAGGCCGAGTGGGAGTACGCCTGCCGGGCGGGCACGACGACCACGTACAACGTCGGCGACGACCTCCCGACCTCGGCCGCGAACTACTACCCGAACTTCGACATGGACGCACTCGCCCGGGGTGTCTCCACCCAGCAGACCAAGGACGTGGCGAGCTACCCGCCTAACCCCTGGGGGTTGTACGACATGCACGCCAACGTCGCCGAGTGGTGCGAGGACGAGTTCAAGCTCTACCCCGGGAACCCCGCGATCAATCCCGCCCTCCCACTCGGCTGGCGGGTCGCCCGCGGCGGGTCGTTGACCGACCAGGCGTGGTCATGTCGCACGACATCACGGGCGGGTAACCTCATGATCGCAAATGGGGTTGGGGACGGGTTCCGCGTCTGCCTGGTCCCGAAGTGACTCGGTGTGGCCCCGATGGCGGTATCGTTCGAACCCCAACCCTCAGGACTCGGATCGTAGCCGCACCCGCGCCACCTTGCGGCCCAGGCGGACGACCAGGCCGTCGGACACCGGCACCGCCGCTTTCGCGTCGGCGGGCTTCGTGCGGTCGGGGCCGTAGTTGAACGCCCCCTCCTCGATCTTCCGCCGCGCCTCGCCGTTGCTCGCGCAGAACTTCGCCAGCACGATCAGCTTCACCGCCGACACCGCCCCGTCGGCCACGTCCGCGGCCGGGACCAACACCTCCGGCATGTCGGCCGGGTCGCCCTTCTCCTCGTGCTGCTTCTTCCAGTTGAGTAGCGCCGCGTCCGCCGCCGCGGATCCGTGGTACTGCCGGACGATCTCGGCGCCGAGCGCCTTCTTCGCCTCGTTCGGCCTGCCGGCCAGCACGGCGTCGATCTCGGCGGGCGTGCGGTCGGTGAGAAGCGTGTACCACTCGCGCATCAGGTCGTCGGGGATGCTCATCGTCTTCCCCAACTGCTCGTACGCGGGCTCGGCCAGCGCCACGTAGTTCCCCACCGACTTCCCCATCTTCTTCGTGCCGTCGGTGCCGCGGAGGATCGGCATCGTCATGCACACCTGCGGCTCCTGCCCCGCCGCCCGCTGTAGGTCGCGGCCGACCATCAGGTTGTACAGCTGCTCCGTGCCGCCCAGTTCCACGTCGGCGCGGACCTCGACGCTGTCCCACCCCTGCATCAGCGGGTACAGGCACTCGTGCAGGTAGATCGGCGTGCCGCCCTTGATGCGGTTCGAGAAGTCGTCGCGCTCGAGCATCCGCTGCACCGTCGTGCTGCCGAGCAGCTTGAGCATGTCGGCGAACCCGAACCGGTTGAACCAGTCGGCGTTCGGCCGCACCTCGGCCCTGGTCACGTCCACGACTTTGGCGATCTGTTCGAGGTACGTGGCGGCGTTCTTCTCGATCTGCTCCGGGGTGAGGCCGGCGCGGGAGGAGTCGCGGCCGCTCGGGTCGCCGACCGCGGCCGTGGCGGTGCCGATGATGAGCACCGCGGTGTGGCCGAGCTCCTGGAACTGCTTCAGCTTCCGCAGCGGGACGGTGTGGCCGAGGTGGACGTCGAAGCCGGTGGGGTCGATGCCGTACTTGACGCGCAGCGGCCGGCCGGTGGCGAGCTTCTTGCGGAGCTCGTCGGCCTTCTCGACGTGGGAGGCGCCGCGGGTGAGGAGGGCGAACTGCTCGTCGGCGGACGGGGGCATGGCTCATCCGTGGAGTGTGCGGCGCGTTAGGCCGGGGCGCAAGCCCCGGTGGGGTACAGACGCCCACCGGGGCTCGCGCCCCGGCCTAACAAGTCGAAGCAATTCTAGCCGTGGAAC
>JBGAQM010000469.1:0-4142 GCA_044220735.1 Urbifossiella sp.
TTGGAAACCGGCCCCACGTTCAGAACGGCCGCCGGTCCCGCGCGAGCGCCACGGCGCGCGTCGTGAGGTGGTACTTCGTGCGGGCGTTCACCTTCTCCCACGCCGGCACCGACCGCGGCGCCGCGAACGCCCGCGCGTACTCCGCCATCACCGCCGCGAAGTGCTCCTCGTGCCCCGTCCGCAGCGCCGCCGGGATGAGCAACTTCACCTCCGCGCCGCGGTCCTCGACCGCCAGCCCGGGGAACTCCGCCTGCCACCGGCCGACCGCCGCGGTCAGGTTCGCCAGCAGCTCCGCGTGCGTCGCCTCCGTCGCCTTCACGAACACGTCCGGCGGCGAGCCCGGCACCTGCCGCACCTCCGCCACCGCGTCGGTGCCGCGCGCCACCGCGACGTGCGTGTCGCCGCCGGGCGACGCGTACTCCCACACCGTCGTCAGCCGGACGTGAACGCCGCGGACGCCGAGCCAGGCGGTGTGGTTGCCGGCGTAGTAGATCAGGTCGCCGGCCAGCCGCGGCGCGAGTTCCGGCGGCACGGCGGGGAGGCCGGTGACCTCGGCGAACTGCTCGCGGGTCAGCACCAGCGGCCACCGGTCGGCGGCGTACACGTCGGCGTCCGGGCCGGCGGCCACGGCGACGTCCGGGGCGACGAGCCACAGCGCCAGGTCGGCCAGGTGCGTGCCCACGTCGGCGAGCCCCTCGCCGGCGATCGTCGGGTCGAACCACCACCACGGCCGGCGGAGCGGGCGGCCGTCCACGTGCTTCATCAGGGAGTGCGTGCTGGTGAGCGTCAGCGCCGGGTGCATGGCCGAGCCGCCGAGCCAGTCGCCGAACACGTCCGGCTCGCGGGTGACGGCGCGGAGCAGCCGGTTGGCGACCTCGTGCCGCTCCGTCATCACGTCCCAGACGAGCACGTCGCGGCTCTCGGCGTCGGCGAGGGCGGAGTCGAGTTCCGGCAGGTCGGCGGCGTCCACGACCCACGGCTTGTCGGCGACGACGTGGAGGTTCTGCGCCACGGCGGCGCGGATGAGTCCGACCTTCGGCCGGTTGCGGCCCGAGAGCACGACGGTGTTCCCCGGCTGCTCGCGCAGGAACCGCTCGCGCCAGTCGGCGCCGGCGCGGACGTCTAGCTCCCAGGCGGTCGGGTCGTCGGGGCGGGTGTTGAACGCGGCGACGCGGCCGACGTGGGCGACGAGGTCGGCGTCGAGCGGGGCGTAGACGTGGACGCGGCGGTGGACGCCGGGGGTGGCCTGCTTCTGGACGAGCGCGGCGTGGAAGTGCCCGGGGGCGACGGTGACGAGCCGGATCGGGCGGGACGAGTCCATGTCGGGGGTCGGCTCCTGTTCACCGGGTCGTGTGAACCTCACCGCGGAGGCCACCGGCTCGCGACCGGCGGTGTCGCCGCCGGCCCCCTCCCCTCTCGGAGGGGGGAGGGTCGCGAGCCCGCGGCTCGCACCGAAGCACACCTTCCCACCTCTATAACAGCGGCACCACCGCCGCATCACCCGAGGGGTCCGCGAATGTCCGTCCGCTTCGTCATGGTCGGGGGCTTCCTCGGGGCCGGGAAGACGACCGCGCTCGGCCGTCTCGCCCGGATGTACCAGGCCCGCGGCAGCCGGGTCGGCGTCGTCACCAACGACCAGGCCCACGACCTCGTGGACACCAACACCTTCCGCGCCCAGGGGCTCGTCACCGAGGAGGTGCCCGGGGCGTGCTTCTGCTGCCGGTTCGACGACCTCGTCGGCAAGGTCGGGGCGCTGTCGGCCGGGGAACGCCCCGACGTCATCCTGGCCGAGCCCGTCGGCAGTTGTACCGACCTCGTTGCGACCGTCATCCAGCCGCTCCGGGATTTGTACCGCGGTCAGTTCGACGTGGCGCCGTACCCGGTGTTCTTCAAGCCGAGCCACGGGGCGAAAATCCTCCGCAACCAGCCGGCCGGCGGGTTCAGCCCGAAGGCCGCGTACATCTTCAAGAAGCAGCTCGAAGAGGCCGACGTGGTCGTGCTCAACCGCGCCGACGAACTCGCGCCCGCGGAGCTGGACGAGCTGGAACGGCTGGTGGACGAGCAGTTCCCGAACACGCCGGTGTTGCGCGTGTCGGCGAAGACCGGCGCCGGGTTCGACGCCCTGCTGGCGTTCCTCGACCAGACCGGGAAGTTCGGCCGCAAGATTCTCGACATCGACTACGACACGTACGCCGAGGGCGAGGCCGAGCTCGGCTGGCTCAACGCGGCGGCGCGGCTGACGGCCCCGGCGCCGTTCGACCTCGACGCGCTGCTGACGGCGGTACTGGCCCGGCTGGCGGACTCGTGCGGCCGGCTCGGCGGCGAGGTGGCGCACCTGAAGCTGATCGGCATGGACGACGCCGGCGCGTTCGGCCTGGGGAACGTGGTGAGCAGCGACACGGCGGCGAAGCTGAGCCTGCCTAGCGGGGTGCGGCCGAAGGAGGCGGACCTGATCGTGAATGCCCGGGTGGCGATCGACCCGGCGGTGCTGGAGGCGGAGGTGCGCCGGGTGGTGGGCGAGGAGGCGGCGCGGGCGGGGGTGGCGGTCGAGTTCCGCACGAGCCAGAGCCTGCGCCCCGGCCGCCCGGTGCCGACGCACCGCTACACCGCGGCGAAAGGGTAGCGCGGCGAGGACTTGGTTACCATCTTGCGTGGTTCTCCCCCTCACCCCGCGTGCTTCGCCGCGACCCTCTCCCCCGAGGGGAGAGGGTGGGAGGCCGCCGACCTTCTGGGTGCGTTCCCGCGCGGGGACGCAAGAGGAAGACCGGCCAGCTCCCACCCTCTCCCCTCGGGGGAGAGGGTCGCGGCGAAGCACGCGGGGTGAGGGGGAGAACCACGCACGACGGAACACAGAACCCCCACACCCCGCCGGTCGCCTTACGGCAGCGGCACGTCGCGGAACTCGAACGTCACCTCGTGGGTGGCCTGCACCCACTCGTTGACCACCAGCCGGACCGGCGGGCCGAGCTTCTGCATCATCCCGCGGCGGTCCATCGTGTGGAACGGCACCGTCATCGTCACCGCCGACTGGTTGCTGTTCGACATGTTCGGCCAGTTCGACCGGTACCTGTTCCCCTGGGCGTCGATCAGCTCCACCCGCTGGTGGATGTTGTTCGTCCAGCCGAACGGGTCGTAGTTGTTCGGGTCCTGGACGCCCACCCGGCGGATCGTCATCGCCGCGCTGTACCCGCCGTTCGCGGCCGTCACCGACTCCAGCTCGACCTCGACCGTCCGCCCGGCCGCCTTCACGTTCTTCGCCTTCAGCGGGTCGGCGAACGTCACCTCGGGGACGGTCGCCGACAGCAGGTTCACCCCCACCTTCGCCTTCAGCGTGCGGATCGTCCGCGCCTCGCGGCCGCCGCGGACCAGGTTCAGGCCGCCCGACATCTGGAACGAGCGGTTGCCCGACCCGCCGCCGTAGTACGACATCCGCACCCCGAACCGGTCGATCACGCCCTGCGGGGGCGGCGCCATCGACTGCCCCAACTCGTCCTCGGCGGTCACGACCACCGGCCCGAGCCCCATCCCGAGCATCGGGTTCTTCGGCTCGGAGTAGATGTTGAACATCAGGTTCACCGACTCGGACGGGCGGACGAACATGGCCCCGCGCGGGTCGGCGGCGGTGAGCGGCATGCTGCGGTTGAGCTGGATGTTGTTCGCGGCGATCTTGTACGGGCCGGCGTAGGCCACGAACGGCGTCCGCATCCCGCCGCCGTAGTTGTTCACGTAGATCGTGTCGTCGTCGCCGCCGTTGTTGTTGACGGTGGCGCCGGCGAGCTCGGCGATGGTGTCCAGGGCCTGCCAGAACGGGACGTTGTTGAACGCGACCTTGTGGCGGGCGGCGTTCGAGGCGAAGTCGCCCTGGAACTCGATGCGGTAGCCGGTCTGCTTGGCGACCTCGTCGAACGCCTCCTTGATCGTCCGCGCCTTCTCCGGCATGGTCACCCGGCGCGGGCTGACGAGGCGCTCGTAGTCGATCTTGCGCACGAGCACCGACAGCCGGCGGGCGACTTCGGGGTTGGTCGTGTCGGCGAGGGCCTTCTTGAGGTGCGGCAGCGCCTTGTCGCCGAGCGCCTCGAGGTCGCGGCCGGCCTTCTCGCGGGCGCGGTAGTCGTCGGCCCCGAGGTTGCGGACGTGCGCCG
>JBGAQM010000012.1:0-35927 GCA_044220735.1 Urbifossiella sp.
AGGTCGCCGGTCACGACGACGCGCGAGTTGTTCCCCATGCGGGTGAGAAACATCTTCGTCTGCGGCACGGTCGCGTTCTGCGCCTCGTCCATGATGATGACGGAGTTGTTGAGCGTCCGGCCGCGCATGTACGCCAGCGGCGCGATCTCGATCACGTCGTTGTCCATGTACTTGCGGACCTGCTCGGGCTCCATGATGTCGTTCAGGGCGTCGAACAGCGGGCGGAGGTACGGGTTCACCTTCGCCGCCAGGTCGCCGGGGAGGAACCCGAGGCGCTCGCCCGCCTCTACCGCGGGGCGCACCAGTACGATCTTTTTCACCTGCCCGGCCCGCAACAGGCTTACTGCCATGCCGACCGCGAGGTAGGTCTTTCCGGTGCCGGCCGGGCCGACGCAGATGACCATGTCGTGCGTCTTCATCGCCTGCACGTAGCGGCCCTGGCCGTCCGTGCGCGGGCGGAGGTGGCGGCCGCTCTCCATCATCGTGACGGCGGCGCCGGCGCCGCGGTCGGTGGCGCCGCGCACCACCTCGACCACGGTGCGCACGTCCTCGCCCGTCAGCTTGCCGTGCTTCCGCAGCACCAGCCGCAGTTGCTGGAAGGCGCGCTCGGCCTGATCGACCGGTTCGGTCGTCGCGGCCTCGAGAATGATGAGGTCGCCGCGCGCCACGACCTTGACGTTTAGCGCGTCGCGGATGGTACGCAGGTACTGATCGCGCGGGCCGAACAGCAACACCGCCTCCTCGCGGCTGTCGAGGGTGACGGTGCGGGTGACCGCGGTGTCGGCCATGACGGCTACCTGACGGGGTTCAATGACTGCGAGAGGGCGAACCAAAGGTACGCGGCCGGGGCGGCGAACAGGACGGAATCGACCACGTCGAGCAGGCCGCCGAACTCGGGGATGCGGTTGGCGGCGTCCTTCGCCCCGCCGTCGCGCTTGATGAGCGACTCGGCCAGGTCGCCGAGGACTCCCACCGCACCCACGACGACGCCGAACGCCACCGCTTCCACTATACCCGCGCCGAACAGCCCCCCGGCCAGGTAGTCGAACCCGGCGGCGGTCGCGGCCGACCACGCGAGCCCGCCAACGAGCCCTTCCCACGTCTTCTTCGGGCTCAGTACCGGCGACATCTTGTGCCGGCCGAACGCCTTCCCGGCGAAGTACGCCCCGGTGTCCGCCCCCTTCGGGATGAAGATGGCCAGGGCCAGCAGCCAGCTCGACCGATAGGGGTCGGGGGTGACCCAGCGGAGTTGCGCGAACACGCTCCCGAGGAGGCCCATATACGCCGCCGCGAACACGACCAAGCCGAGACGCGGCACGATGCCGCCGGGTTCGCGGAAGCGGGCCATTTCGAGCAGGATTGCCGCCAGCAACACCGTCACGAACGCCGCCAGGACGGCCAACGACCACGGCACCGCGGGGTGCAGCAGTGGCACCCAGTTCGCCACCATGACGAGCAGGACACCGCCGGCGGTGAGGAGGGCGTCCGGCCGGATGTCTGCGGGGAACAGCGACAGGAGTTCGCGGGTGGCGACGACGCCGATGAACGCGAGCGCGACGAACAGGATCGGGAACCACGGGTGGAGGTAGCGGTCGCCGATGAGCAGCGCGATGGTGAACGCGGCGAGCAGGTTTCCAATGATGATGCGGGTGCGCATCAGTTCGGCCCCGGGGTCGTGAGGCCGCCGAACCGCCGCTCCCGGCGGGCGAAGTCGCGGAGGGCGTCGTGCAGGAGCGCGACGCCGAACTCGGGCCAGAACCGCGGTGTCACCCACAGCTCGGCGTAGGAGATCTGCCAGAGCAGGTAGTTGCTCACGCGCATCTCCCCGGCCGTGCGGATGAGCAGGTCGGGGTCGGGCATCCCGGCCGTGTACAGGTTCGCGGAGATCGTGTCCTCGTCGATCGCCGCCGGGTCGAGTTCGCCGCGCCGCACGCGGTCGGCGATGGCCTTCACGGCGTCCACGATCTCGCCGCGGGAGCCGTAGTTGATCGCCAGACACAGCGTCAGGCCCGTGTTCCCGCGCGTAAGGCGGGCGTTCTCGTCGATCTCGGCGAGCACCTCGTCGGAGAGCCCGTCGCGGCGGCCGATGACGGCGAAGCGGATGTTCTGCCGCTGAATCTTCTCTCGCTCCTGGAGCAGGTACTGCTTGAGGAGCGCCATCAGGAAGTCGAGCTCGGGCTTGGGCCGCTTCCAGTTCTCGGAGCTGAAGCAGTACAGCGTGAGTTGCCCGATGCCGAGGCGGCAGCACTCCTCGGTGACGTCGTCGACCGATTTCGCGCCGCGGGCGTGCCCCTCGACGCGCTCCTTCCCTTGCGCCCGCGCCCAGCGGCCGTTGCCGTCCATGATGACGGCGACGTGGCGCGGCAGCGTCGCCGGGTCGAGGCCGACGGAGCGGGCGTAGGCGGCGGGGTCGTGGGCCATTAGACGACGATGGTTTGCGCGCGGTCGGGGCCGACCGACACGACCGACACCGGCAGCCCGACCAATTCGCCGACGCGGTCGATGTACCGCCGGGCCGCGGCCGGCAGGTCGGTCAGCTTCCGCGCCGCGGTCAGGTCTTCGGACCAGCCGGGGATGGTTTCGTACACGGGCTTGCAGCGCTCGAGCTGGTAGGCGTCGCTCGGGAAGTGCGTCGTCCGCTCGCCGTCGACGTCGTAGGCGGTACAGAGCTTCAGCTCCGGCAGGCCGCTGAGCACGTCGAGCAGCATCACGGTGATGTCGTCGGCCCCGGCCAGGGCGGCGGTGTAGCGCACGGCCACGGAGTCGAACCAGCCGACGCGCCGCGGCCGGCCGGTGACGGTGCCGTACTCGCGGCCGATCTTGCGGATGCGCTCGCCGGTGGCGTCGTCGAGCTCGGTCGGGAACGGCCCCTTGCCGACGCGGGTGGTGTACGCCTTCACCACGCCGATGGTCCGCTGGATGTTCTTGGCCGGAACACCGGTCCCGCCCCAGATGCCGCTCGGCAGGCTGCTCGAACTCGTGACGTAGGGGTAGGTGCCGTGGTCCACGTCGAGGAGGCTACCCTGGGCCGCCTCGAACAGCACGCGCTTACCGGCCGCGAACGCCTCCTGCAACAGCCGCGACGTGTCGGTGACGTGCGGGCGGAGGGCGTCGGCGTAGCCGAGGTACTGGTCGGCGATCGCGTCCCCGTTCATCGGCACGAGCTGGTCCGCGTGGCCGTCGGCGAACGCCCTCATCAGCCGGTTCTTGAAGGGCACCACGAACCGCAACCGCTCGCGCAGGTGGTCCGGGCGCAGGAGTTCGCCGACGCGGATGCCGAACCGGCGGCCGACCTTGTCCTGGTAGCACGGGCCGATGCCGCGGCCGGTGGTGCCGATCTTCCCCTCGCCGCTGCTCTCGGCCAGCCGCTCCTCCTCCATGTGGTAGGGGAAGATAACGTGGGCGTGGTCGCTGAGCTTCAGCGACTCGCCGAGGTCGATGCCGCCGGCCTTCAGCCCGCCGACCTCCTCGATGAACTTCGGCGGGTACACGACGACGCCGTTGCCGATCACCGAAGTCACGTTCGGGCGGATGACGCCGGTCGGGAGGAGGGAGAGCTTGAACGTCTTGCCGTGGACGACGACGGTGTGACCGGCGTTGGCCCCGCCGTTGTAGCGGACGACGTAGTCGAAGTTGTCGCCGATCAGATCGACGATCTTCCCCTTGGCCTCGTCGCCCCACTGCAACCCGACGACGCACGTACCCGGCATCTGGGAACCGCCTGCTGCTGATTCGTGGAGAGGGTCCGGACAACCCCCCTCACGGTAGGCGGCGGGGTAGAGGGAGTCAAGGGAACGGGTTACGGCCGCTCGGCCACGGCCATCATGCAGTCGCTCATCCCGGCGGCGTAGCACAGCCACGCGACCGCCTTCGCCAGCGGCTTCCACGTCAGCGCCCGGGCCGCGAGCCCGCCGCCGTCGCGCGCCGCCAGCCTGGCGCTGGACCGCAGCCAGTCCGAGTGCCGTAGCAGCTGCACCCGATCGACCCGGAACCCGGCCGTTTCGAGCGACGAGCGGAGCGTCTTGGGGGTGAAGTGCGTCAGGTGTCGGGGCACGTCGAGGCCGAACCAGTTCGACCCGAACCAGTAGAAGGAGAGGCTCTCGATGTTCGGGCACGCCACGACCAACTTCCCCCCGGGAACCAGGAGGCGGAACGCTTCCCGGAGCACGGCCAGCGGCCGGTGGACGTGCTCGAGCGAGTGCCACATCGTGACCACGTCGAACGAACACGGCGGCAGGTCGGGGTGCGGGAGCGATCCGGTCAACACGCGCAGCCCCAACTCCTCCTGCACCGCCCGACCGGTTTCGACCGCCGTGTCGAGGCCGGTCACGTCCCACCCGCGGTCGGCCATGCGCTTCAGGAACGCGCCGCCGCCGCAGCCGAAGTCGAGGAGCCGGCCGGGACCCGGCCAGGGGAGTTCGCCGCGACGCTCCCCGCACGGCCGACCCAGGAGCCGGCTGGTCAGCGGCCGGGTCGGGCGCGACTCGCGCATCTTGCGCGGGCGGCGGTGCGGGGCGTAATCCGACGGGTAGAAGCGCCCGATGGTTCGCGGCGTCGGCCGCGGGTTCGTGTAGGTCAGACCGCACTCCTCGCAGCGGACGACGGCGAACCGCAGCCCGGTGCCGGCGGGCGGGAGCGGGTCGGGGGCTTCGAGGAGCAGGGCGTGTTGGTCGCGGCCGCACAGCGGGCAGGCGGTGTCCTCCCAGGCGACCGCCGGCCGCGTGGCGTCGGTCGCGTCGGGGACCGGCGGGCGGTGGAGCATCATGGGGCGCGCGGACCCGGGTGCGGGGAAACCGGGCGGAGCGTAGCCCGCGGCCGGAGCCGACGTCAACCCCGACCCGATATCCGCTCACGCCCGCTCGACCTGCACCAGGTTGTCGAAGAACGTGGCCCCGCCGCCGAGGTCGGTCAGGGCGGTGCTCGTCGTCGTGTTGCCGTTCACGCCGTCCGGCGTGTACCGGTTCCACCAGATGCCCAGCGACACCACGACCCCCGGCTTCACCGCGTCGCCCACCGACGCCGTCGCGCGGAAACGGCCGCGGGCGTTGAACACGCTCACCGCCGCGCCGTCCCCGATCCCGCGCCGGGCCGCGTCAGTCGGGTGCATCTCCAGCGTCACGCCGCCCGCACTCGCCCGCTGCTTGTCCACGTTCACGAACGTCGAGTTGAGGAACGCCGGCACCGGCGGCGTGAGCAGTTGCAGCGGGTAGTTGGCAGCGAGGTCGGGGCGTGTCTGCGGGTCTTCGTGCGGCGGTCGGTAGTGGGGAAGCGGGTCGCGGCCGGCGCGGGCCTCACGCTCCGAGTACAGCTCACACTTGCCCGACGGCGTGGGGAACTCGCCGTCCGCGAACGGCGCCCAGCCCGCCGGCAGGTTTAACCGTACTGGCCCGACCTTCGTCGCTTCGAGCGTGACGCCCTCGAATTCTGGGGCTGCCGCGATCGCGCCGCGGGCTAACTCCTCGTCGCTGATCTCGAACAGCTCCGGCTCGTACCCCATCTCTCGCGCGAGCAGGCGGAACACCTCCGTGTTCGGCTTCGCCTCGCCGAGCGGCGCCACGGCCGCGTTGTTCGACTGCACGTACAGGTGGCCGTAGCTGCCGTGGAGGTCGAAGTGTTCGAGTTGCGTCGTCGCGGGCAGCAGGATGTCGGCGTAGTCGGCCGTGTCCGTCTGGAACTGGTCGTGGACGACCGTGAACAGGTCGTCGCGGCGCAGCCCGGACAGCACCCGCGACTGGTCGGGGCACACGGCCGCGGGATTCGAGTTGTACACGAACAGCGCCCGCACCGGCGGCCCCGGCAACTCGCCGTGCAGCGCTTCCGCCAGGCTCGTCATGTTCACCGTCCGCGTGCCGCGCGGGATCAGGTCGGGGCGCGTCAGGTAGGTGTCGTCGAACGGGTACGCCTTGCTCGTACTCAACAGGGCGCCGCCCCCGGGGTGGCGCCAGTCGCCGGTCAGGGCGGGCAGGCACACGACGGTTCGCACCGCGGTGCCGCCGCCGCCGTGACGCTGGAGGCCGTAGTTCAGACGGATCAGGGCCGGGCCGCCGAACAGTTCGGGGGCGCAGCCGTACTCGCGGGCGAAGCGCTCGATCTCCTCGACCGACAGGCCCGTGATCTCGGCGACGCGCGGCGGCGCGTACTCGTTCGTCACACGGTCGCGCAACGGCTCGACGCCGACGCAGTGCTTGTCGAGGTAGTCCCGGTCCACCCACCCTTCGCGGAACAGGACGTGCATCACGCCGAGCGCCAGCGCGGCGTCGGTGCCGGGGCGGATCGGGATCCACCGGTCCGACCTGGCCGCCGTCGGCGAGCGGTAGGGGTCGATGGTGATAATCCGCGCCCCGCGCTTGCGGGCCTCGTGCTCGATCCGCCAGAAGTGCGTGTTCGTCACGGACGTGTTCGAGCCCCAGTTCACGATATAGCGGGCGTTCACCGCCACCTCGGGGTCGATCATCGCGCGGGTACCGAGGGTCACGTCGCAACCCGCCGCGCCGGCGGTGGCGCAGATGGTGCGGTCCAGAAGGCTCGCCCCGTACCGGTGGAAGAAGCGGCGGTCGAGGCTGCCGTACATGAGCTTCCCCATCGTGCCGGCGTAGCTGTACGGCAGCACCGCCTGCGGGCCGTCGGCCGACGCGGCAAGGTCGCGGAAGCGGTCGGCGATGGTGAGAACCGCTTCGGCCCAGGTGATCCGCTCGAACCGCCCTTCCCCCTTGCGGCCGACGCGCCGCTGGGGGTACAGGACACGACCCGGGTGGTAGACGCGGTCGAGGTAGTTGGCGACCTTCTGGCACAGGAAGCCGCGGGTGAACGGGTGGTCGGGGTCGCCGCGGAGTTTGACCGCCCGCCCGGACGCGGGGTCCACGGTCACGACGATCCCGCAGGTGTCCGGGCAGTCGTGCGGACAAACGGCGCGGACGGTCGGCAATTCGCGGAGCATGAGACTCCCGCCGCGGGGGTGGTGCGACCGATATGATACCGGAACCCGTTCGGTCCGCGGGGACCGGGTAGGCTGAGGGGACGACGCGGGTTCCGCCGAAAAATCCGATTCGCCCGCTTGCGGACCCCGCCCCGCGTCGGCAGAGTAGACGCATTGCCGCCACGGACGCGGCCGACCGACCTGCCCGCGGGGGCGGTCCCAGGGACCGTGACCGGGTAACGCCCACCCCGGCCCGGGGACGAGGAACCCAAATGCCGGCACCCGCCACCGTCCCGGAGTTCCTGGACCTGGTCCGCAAGAGCGGCCTCCTCCCGGACGCCACGGTCGACGACGTCATCGACCGCCACCGCGCCGCCGGCACCCTCCCGACCGCCCTCGACCCCACGGCCGCCCTGTTCGTCCGCGAGGGGCTCCTCACCTTCTTTCAGGCCAAGCAGTTGAAGCTCGGCCGGTACAAGCGGTTCACGATCGGCTCGAAGTACCGCCTGCTCGAACTCATCGGCGCCGGCGGCATGGGGGCCGTGTACCTCTGCGAGCACACCCTCATGAAGCGCCTGGTGGCGCTGAAGGTGCTGCCGGTCGAGAAGCTCGAGGACCCGTCGAACCTGGAGCGGTTCCACCGCGAGGCGCGGGCCGTGGCCGCGCTCGACCACCCGAACATCGTCCGCGCCTACGACATCGACGTCCGCACCGGCGTCGTGAAGATCCTCGACATGGGGCTGGCCCGGTTCTTTCACAAGCCCTCCGACAGCGTGACCGAGAAGTACGACGACAAGTGCGTCCTCGGCACCGCCGACTACCTGGCCCCCGAGCAGGCCGTCAGCAACACGGTGGACGTGCGGGCCGACATCTACAGCCTCGGCGGCACGCTGTACTACCTCCTGACCGGCCAGACGCCGTTCCCCGACGGCACCATCGCGGCGAAACTGGTCGCGCACCAGACGCGCGACCCGAAGCCCGTGGAGGCGTACCGGTCGGACGTGCCCCCCGGCATCCTCGACGTGCTGCGGCTGATGATGGCGAAGAACGCCGAGGACCGCTACCAGTCGCCGATCGAGGTGGCCGAGGCACTGACCGAGTGGGCCGACGTGGCGTGCGACCCGCCGCCGGCGAAGGAGATGCCCGGCCTCTGCCCGCTGGTGCTGGCGCTGACCGGGCACGCCGTCGACAAGGCGACCGGCACGGGGGCGTCGGTGCCGCTCGGGCGGGCGCTGTTCGGCCCCGGGCGGTCGGCCCTGCGCGGCGGGGGCAGTTCGGCCCGGATGATGACCGACGCGTCCGGGCGCCTCGGGCCGGCGTCAGGCCGCGTCGGCGTCGCGGGGAAGTCGTCGCCACGGCTCCCGGTCCCGGCGAGTCCGAAATCGACGGCCCGAAACGCGGCCGTCGCCACCGCCCCGATGCGGCAGCGGCCGGCGCCGGCCGTTCCGCCGGATCCGGGCGACGACTCGACGACGAACTACCGGCTTGAGGGTCCGCCCTCGCCGCGGCGCGGGCTGTACGTGGCGCTGGCGATGACGATCGGCGTCGTGTTCTGTGCCGCACTCGCCGCCGGGGCGTACTTTATCGGCAAGGGTCAACAGACCCCGGACGGCGGTACGGCGAAGTCAACACAGCCGACGCACCCGCCGGTCGTCGCCAACGACGTGCGTGCCCCGAATCTGGACGAACCGGCGTACGCCCCCGAGTCTGCCGCGCAGCAGGTCGGCAAGGTGTGTACTGTGGAGTACCGAGTCGCGGCGGTGGCCGGGGGCGAGTGCGTCTGCCTCAAATCCTCGCCCGATGATCTGGCTCCGGGGGCATTCATCGCCAAACTCGACGCCGGTCTCGTCGGCCAGGGGAATCGCGACGACGTGGTGAAGCGGTTCGACGGTAAGGTGATCCGCGTCCGCGGCCAGGTACACAAGCCTCAGTCCGGGCCGACGACGATGGAAGTTGAGAGTTTCCGGCAACTCCTGGTCGTGCCGCCGCGGTAAATTCTCATCCCGTCACGGTTTCGTTGGAATTGAGCCGCGGCATCGCCCTGAAGGTCTTTCTTGCGGGCGACTCAATGCTTTTGGGACGGGGTCCCCTTTCTCACGCAACCAATGAGACTCGTCCCCACGTCGCAGCCGCGACGATGTTACCGTTCAACCAGACTGTGCAGATTGCCAACTTGTGGGTTGAAGCGCGACCGGAAAGCAGACAGACTGAAGCCGTTGGGCGTCTCCCATCCGCGGCTCATGCCCTATAGTAACAACGCTCGTTGACCCTCCGCCGCCCGGCGAGGAACCCGACTCATGCCCGCCCCCGCATCGGTTCCCGAATTCCTGGACCTGGTCCAGAAAAGCGGGGTCGCGGACGAGGCCAAGCTAAAGGCGTACCTGGACAAGATCGGCGGCCCCGGCGCCCTCCCCGCCGAGCCGACGAAGGCCGCCGGGCAACTCGTTCGCGACGCCATGCTCACCTACTTCCAGGCCGAGCAGATCCTGCAGGGGAAGTGGAAGCGGTTCACCATCGGCAAGTACCGCGTCCTGGAGAAGCTCGGCTCGGGCGGCATGGGCACGGTCTTCCTGTGCGAACACAAACTGATGCGCCGCCGGGTGGCGGTCAAGGTGCTGCCGACGGCGAAGGCCGCCGACCAGGCGAGCCTCGACCGGTTTAACCGCGAGGCCCGCGCCGCCGCCGCCGTGGACCACCCCAATATCGTCCGGGCCTTCGACATCGACCAGGACGAGAACCTCCACTTCCTCGTGATGGAGTACGTGGACGGCACCAACCTTCAGGACCTGGTGAAGAAGGCCGGTCCGCTCGACCCGGTCCGGGCGTGCCACTACGTGTACGCCGCCGCGGTCGGCCTCGAGCACGCCAACGCCATCGGCATGGTGCACCGCGACATCAAGCCCGGCAACATCCTCCTCGACCGCGCCGGCGTGGTGAAGATTCTCGACATGGGCCTGGCCCGGCTCACGTTCGACACCGACGACCACATCACCCGGAAGTACGACGAGAACATCCTCGGCACCGCCGACTACCTCTCTCCCGAGCAGGCCGAGGACAGCCACACCGTCGATATCCGCTCCGACATCTACTCGCTCGGCGCGACGTTCTACTTCCTTCTGACAGGCAACCAGCCGTTCCCCGAAGGGACGATCCCGCAGAAGCTCATCTGGCACCGGTCGCGGGAGCCGAAGCCCGTCCGCGAGCTCCGGCCCGACGTGCCCGACGCGGTCGCCGGGGTGGTGGTGCGGATGATGGCGAAGAAACCCGCCGACCGCTATCAGACGCCGGCGGAGGTGATGGCCGCGCTTCAGCCGTGGGTGAACATTCCGATCGCGCCGCCGTCCGACGCCGAGATGCCGCAACTGTCTCCGGCGCTGGCCGCGGCACTGGGCGGGCGCCCCGCCGTGGTCCGGACGACCCCGAATCCGATGCTGTCTGTCGGCGTCGAGCCGGGGAGCGGCATCCGGATGAGTTCGCCGCCCAGCCTGAGTTCCGTCCCCACGCAGATTTCGGTCGAGACGCCGCCGGACCCGGCCGCGGGGGCCGGCGTCTGGGAGTCACTCGACGAGGTGTCGGCGGTCGCGGCCGGCGACACGGGGAGGTCGGGGCGCACCGTCCCCGAGTCGCGGTCGAACCGGTTCCGTGCGCCCGCGAGTGGGACGGCCCCGCGTCCGCGACGGCGGATGCCGCTACTCCTGGCGGTAGGCGCCCTCGTCGTGTTGGTGGGCGGCGGCGTGGGGGCGTACTTCGCCTTCATTCGCCCCCGGCCGAGCGATACGACCGCAACGCAGCCGACGAACAACGGCACGAAGCGGCTGATCGTGTCGAAGTCGAAGGGCGAGGGGGCGTTCCCGACGCTGGCGGCTGCCGTGGCGCGGGCATCCGTCGGCGACACCATCGCCGTCGAAGAGCCGACCCTGACCGAGAGCCTCATCCGGGTGGGGCGGCGTGACATTACCATCGAGTCGGCGCTGCCGGAGGGGCGGCCGGTCGCGCTGAACCTGAGCACGAATACGCACGGGACGGCCGTGATCGAAGTGACGCACGGGGCCGAGGGGTTCCGCCTCCGAGGGTTCGTGATCGACGCCCAAGGGGGGGCAGATTTCGCCGTGCAGATGAGCGGCAACGTCGCCGGCGCGACGTTGGAGAACGTGTCCGTGCAGGGCGGCAAGAAGGGCGGCGTCCGGCTCTACAACCCCGCCGGTCAACCCGGGCGGCCCATCCTGTTGGAGCGCGTCCGCGTGGTGGTCGGCGCCGGCCAAGACGCCGGCGTGAAGGTCGAGACGCAGGGGAACCTGACGGCCCGTGCGCTGGCCGTGCGGAACAGCCGCTTCGAGGGGCCGGGCCACGCCGGCATCCGCTTCGAAGGGCCGGCCGATGCCGTCGAGGTGACCGGTAACCGGTTCTACCAGCTGGACGCGGCGATCTCCGCCGCCCGCCCCGGCGAGCGCCAGTCGCTCAAGATAAACGTGGCGCAGAACACGATCGCCGACTGTAAGGTCGGTCTGCTCGTGAACGGACCGGCGAGCGGCGCCCCCGCCGTGGCACTGACGGTGAACCGCAACTACTTCGCCCGCGTGTCCGAGGCGGTCGGCCGCACCGAGGGCGATCTACCGGGTGTCACCGCGACGCAGAACGGGCGTGCCCCCGGCACGCCCACGGGCAACCTCAACTTGAACCCGGCCGAGGTGAACCCCGCACCCGACTTCTCCACCAACCGGGCCGACGACCCCGCGTTTCTCCGCTTCCTGCCCGGCGCCGCGCCGACCGTCGACGGCCAGCGCGTCGGCGCCGAGTAGGGTGGGGGTCAGATCAGCGATTCGAGTAGGTACTTCAACTTGCGCACCTCCGGCTCGACCGGGAACGGGCTGTCCGGCACGTCGCGGACGTCCACGGTCAGGGCACGGTCGTAGTGGACGCGGTCGAGTTGCGTCAGAACCCGGCCGTACTCCAGTTCGCCTTGCCCGACGCGCACCTGGAACTGGTCCGGCGTGGTCCCGCTGTCGCGCAGCCGGACGTGTCGGACGTACGGGAAGGCGGCGTCGTGGCCGACCGGCCCGTGCGGCGTGACGTGGTAGTGGCTCGGGTCGAGCGTCAGCCCGAGCCCCGGCACACGGCGACACAACTCGACGGCCCCCGCGGGGTCGGCGGTGACAGTGGACGAATTCGTTTCGACCGTCAGGATCACGCCCTCACTCTCGGCGGTGCGGACCCAGTCCGACAGACGACTCGTCTCGGCGTCGAGGTCGGCGCCGAGTGGGGCCGCGGGCACGGTTACGGTCGGCACGGTCATCACCCGGGCGAGTCGACAGACGGCGCGCAGTTCGGCCCGCGCCTGGTCGGCGTCGGGGTTGTCGATGACGACGTGGAACGCGGCCAGCGGGAGATTAGCAGCTTTGAGCCGCTGCGCGACACGGCCGGTGTCCGCGAGGACTTCGGCCGGAGTCAGGTGCGGGCCGGCGGAGTGGACCGCGAGGTCCGCTTTGGGAAAGTGCATCTCCCGGATCGTCCGGAGGGCGTCCTCCAGCGGCAGCCGGGTGAAGCAGAGCGTCGAACAGGCTACATACACGGCGTGGCCCTCCCCGTGGGCGCGCGTCGATCAGCGGTCCCGGCCGCCCGCCCCCGCGGGTACCGGGTCCGTCCCCCAAGACGAGCCGGTCGAATACCCACAGGCGAGGTATCACGCAAGGAAAAAACGGCGAAAAGCGGCCTTCCGCAGGGGGTTCGGGGTCGGTATCTGCTCGCCCCAGTTGCCCCCCTTGCCGCCGTCGCGGGAGCGCGATGACCCTGCCAACCGCCGACTGGCTCGCCGCCCTGGCCGAGATGGATGCGGCCGTCGCCGCCGCCCTCGCCGGGCTCGACGCCTTCGACTCCCGCTGGCCGGACTTTCCGGCGGTGGTGCGCGGAGAGTCCCCGCCGGACCAACTGGAATCGCGACTTTCGGGGTGGGACGATCGGCTGGTCGCGGCCGGCCGGATGGCCGAGGAACTGGAACGCGAGTTCGCCGCTGGCGCGACGGCTCTCGCTCAGTGGGGCGAAACGTTCTCAGCCTGGCGTGACCGGATACAACAGCCGGCGGACCAGCCCACCTGAGCGGGAGCCGTCATGCCGTCGGTCGCCGTCGTCATCCCGGCCGCGGGGCAGTCGTCCCGGTTCGGGGGCGTCGAGAAGAAGCCGTTCGTGTCGCTCGCCGGCCGACCGGTGTGGCAACGCTCGGCCGAGTTGTTTTGGAACCGCCCCGACGTGAGTCGCGTCTACCTCGTCCTCTCGCCCGACGATCGCGCCGACTTCCGCGCCCGATTCGGGCACCTCATCGCGTTCACCAACGTCGAGCTTGTCGAGGGCGGGGCCGAGCGCTTCGAGTCGGTCGCCAACGCCCTGGACCGCATTCCCGGGGATGTCGACCTGGTTGCGGTTCACGACGCGGTCCGGCCGCTGGGCACGCCGGCGCTCGTGGACGCCGTGTTCGGCGCCGCCGCCGAACACGGCGCGGCCCTCCTCGCGCTGCCGGTCGCCGACACGCTCAAGCAGGTCGAGGCAGGCACGTACCGCGTCACCGGGACGATGCCGCGGACGGGGTTGTGGCAGGCCCAGACGCCCCAGGTGTTCCGCCGCGGCTGGCTGCTCGACGCCTACGCTCGCCGTGCGAGCGTGCCGCAACCCGTCACCGACGACGCCCAACTGGTCGAGGCCGCGGGCTACCCCGTAGTCGTGGTGACGGGCGCGGCCACGAACTTCAAGATCACGACGAAGGACGACCTGGCGCTCGCCGAGTTGATCCTGAAGTCTCGGTCCGTAGCGTGTGAGGCGGAGAAGCCCCCGACCCGCTTCGACGACGAGGCAAAGTGGTAGGCTCAGCGGCCGTGGATGAGGCGGCCGAGTTCCGTGTGGAGGCGGCCGTTGGTGACCAGACAGTCGTGGCGGAACGGGTCGGGCGGTCCGCCGTCGATTGCCGTGACGTGGCCGCCGGCCTCGGCAACCAGCACGAAACCGGCGGCCACGTCCCACGCCCAGTTGTCGAACGCCCAGTACCCGTCGAACCGGCCGCACGCGACGTAGGCCAGCGCCAGCGCCGTGGACCCGTTCCGCCGGAGGGACTGGGCCTCGGCGCTCACCGCCTTCCACACTTCCAGGTTCCGTAGCTGCCGCTCGTAGTTCGACGGGAAGCCCGTCGAGATCATCCCGTCGCGCACCGTGGCGATCGTGCTGACGCCCATCGGCCTTCCGTTCAGTGTCGCGCCGAGGCCGGCGGCGGCGGCGAACATCTCGTCGAGCCGCGGGTCGTAGATCACGCCGACGACCGGCCGGCCGGCCACAACGAGACCGATGGACACGCAGTACGCGGGCACGTCGTGGACGTAGTTGGCGGTGCCGTCGAGAGGGTCCACGACCCACGCCGGGGCGGAACCGGGGGCCGGGCGAGTGGCCTCGATCGGCTTGCCGAACGACTCCTCTTCGCCGAGGAACTGGTGGTCCGGGAACCGGCCGAGGAGGTACGCTTTGACCTCGTCCTGCGACGCCTGGTCGGCCTCGGACACGAGGTCGGCGCGGGCCTTCTCGCGGACCACGAACCGGCCGCGCCACGACTCGAGCACCGCGGCGCCGGCGCGGGCGGCCTCCTGCGCGGCGGAGAGGTACTCGGGGAGCCGGGCGGGGTCGTAGGGCATCACAAGAATTCCTGAACCGGCGGAGTCAAACGGGGTTCCCGGTCACGCCGTCGAGGGCGTCCAGGGGGCCGAAGGCGATGACCGTGCTGCGGTCGATCGGGTAGCGGTCCAGGTACTCGCGGACGTCGGCGAGCGACACGGCCTCGAAGTTCGCCAGCTCGGTGTCCACGTCGCGGTACTCGCCGGTGTACGACCACGCGGCGGCGATCGCCTGCATCCGCCCCATCGGCCGCTCGCTGCCGCGGACCACCCGGCTGGCGATCTTGCTCTTCGCGGTGTGAAGCTCGGCGGCCGTGATACCGTCGCGCTGCACCTCCGCGAGTACCGTTCGCACGATTTCCAGGTTCGGCGCGGCCCGGTCCGGCTCGCAGCTGAAGGACGTGTACGCGCAGCCGGCGCCGTCGTTCTCGTAGTACGCGCTGTCGGCCGAGTCCGCGTACCCCGGGTCGACCAGCGCCCAGTACAGCCGACTGCCGGAGTCGTCGCCGAGGGCCAGGGCCAGCGTGTCGGCGGCGTAGCGGAGCGGGCTGTCGGCCGGGGGGCCGCCCGTCATCAGCATGACGTGTTCCTGCTGGACCTTCTCCCGCGTCAAGACGTGCAGGCCGCCCTCCCCCGCCCACTCCGTACGCGGGCCGCGGCCGGCCTCGCCGCGCTCCCAGTGGCCGCACGCCGCGCCGACGAGCTTCACCAACTCGTCCCAGTCGTAATTCCCGGCGGCGGACACGACGATATTGGTCGGCGCGTAGCGGCGGCCGAAGTAGGCGTACATCCCGTCGCGGGTGAGCGCGGTCACGCTCTCCTTCGAACCGAGCACGCTGTTCCCGAGCGGGTGCGGCCCGTAGTAGAGCTTCCGCGCGTGGTCCGACGCCGCCCACGCCGGCTGGTCCTCGTACATGCCGATCTCTTCGAGGATTACCTGCTTCTCGGTGTCGAAGTCGTCGGTGCGGAGACTCGGGCGGAGGATGTCGGCGAGGATGTCCACCGCCCGCGGCAGGTACTCGGGCAACACGGCCGCGTAGTAGACGGTGTTTTCCTCGCTGGTGTAGGCGTTGTAGCTGGCGCCGATGCGGTCGAAGTCGAGGTTCACGTCCAGCGCCGACCGGCGCGGCGTCCCCTTGAACATCATGTGTTCGAGGAAGTGGCTGACGCCCGACTCGTCCGGCCGTTCATCGCGGCTGCCGGTGCGGACGAAGAACCCGACGGCCGCCGACCGCGCGGCCGGGCTCGGCTCGCCGATGATGGTCAGCCCGTTCGGCAGGGTGTGGGTGTGGAACGGCACGGCCGCGGGCTCCTCAGTTGCTCAGGTAGCGGGACCACACAATCATCGCGGCCCCGAGCACCCACACGGAAACACCGGCGACGATCACCCACTTGAAGGAGGTGGCCGGCTCGGTGGCCGCCTCCGGCGGGACCGGCGTCCCGCCGGGGGGGGGATTGGTCGAGTCGTTCACCGTCACTCCGGCATCGTCAGGGGGGCGGGGCCGAGGGTGACCAGCGTCAGCCCGCGGGCGGGATAGCGGTCCAGGTAGCCGACGAGGGCCGCGGGAGTGAGGCCGTCGATGGCCGCCTGCACTTCGTCGAACGACCGAACGCGGCCGAGGTAGTACCAGTCGGTGGCGATTGCGCCGGCCCGCGCCGACGTCGATTCCTCCTGCATGATCAGCGACGACTTCAGCCCCGCCTTCACGCGGTCGATCTCGTCGTCGGTCACGCCGTCGCGGAGCCGGCGCAGCTCGCCCACGGTCACGTCGAGCGTCTCCTGGGCGCGCTCGGCGCGGGTGCCGGCGTAGGCGAGCATCGAGCCGCGGTCCTTGAACGTCTCGTGCCACGCCGACACGCTGTAGCACAGCCCCCGCTTCTCGCGTACCTCGGTGAACAGCCGCGAGGCCATCCCGCCGGAGAGCACCGACGCCGCCGCCCGTGCCGGATAGTATTCCGGGGTGCCGATCGGCGCGGCCGGGTACGCGAGGGCGATCTGCGTCTGCTGCGTATCCTTGTGAATGTGGTCCGACTGCGGCGTACTCGCGGAGGGGACGATGCCGCCGTCGTCGCCGACCCGCCAGTCGCCGAACAGCCGCTCGACCTGGGCCTTCAAGGGCTCCCACTCGACATTCCCGGCCACGGAAAGGATCGCGCCGTTGGGGCGGAACAGGCGCGCGTATTGCGCCCGCACCTCGTCGATGGTCAGTTCCTCGATGTGCTCGGCGACGCCGCGTCGGTCCTGGTTGAGCGGGTGCGGGTAGTAGCGGCGGCGCAGCTCGACCATCACCTTTTGCTGCGGCGAATCTTCGAGGCCCTGCAAGTCCTGGAGCGCGAGTGCCTGTACCGGCTCGAGTTCGTCCTCGGGCAGGTGCGGGCGGCGGAGCACGTCGGCGAAGAGGTCGAGCGCCGCCGGAACGTTGCGGGCCAGCGTCGAACCCCAGAAGCGCATGTTCACGGCGCCGACGCTCTCGTCGCGGTCCACGCCGAGGTTGTCGAGCGCGAGCGCGAGTTGCCGGCTGTCGCGGCTGCCGGCGCCGCGGGTCATCAGGTCGGCGAGGACGGACGCGAGGCCGAGCCGGCCGGGCGGGTCGTAGGCGGCGCCGGCGGGAACCAGAAAGTTAATCGCGGCCGAGCGAACGTGACTCATCCGCTCGGCGAGAAGGACGAGGCCGTTGGCGAGGGTGTGCTGGTGAACCTGCTGTCCCACGACCGCCCCTTCCCGTCCGTGGGCGGCCGGGCGGCCGCCGCGAGGGGCATTCTACGACCTCCGCCCCGCGGCGGGCTACCGGTTGCCCCGCGGCGCGGCCTTCGGCAGGTCGATGTCCAGCACCTGGCCGTCGGCGGTGACCTCGGCCTCGTAGTCCGTGTGCCCGGGGTCGTAGCGGCCGCCGAGCGCGTCCATGAACCGCGGGCTGAACTGCTGCACGGCCACCAAATACTTCCCCGCCGGCACGCCGGACACCTTGTAGGTGCTGGTCGCGGTGTCGGTCTCGCGGGCGGTGTAGCGGTCCGTCTTCGCGGGGTCCGCGGGCATGAACACCACCAACAAGCTCCCGCCGTCCGGCCACGTCAACTTCTCGCCACCCCGGGTGACCGTGCCGCTGACGGTGCAGAGCGGCGCCCGTCCGCAACCGGCTGATACGACGACGAAGAGTGCCACGGCGGTGAGATTCCGTCGCATCGATCCACCTTTGGGAGCAGGGTTATTCCAATCGCTCTCATTGGTTCTGGGAAAGAGGGGGACCCCATCCCAGAAGCATTGAGTCAACCAGAAGAATCTACGTTGGAGCGATCGGGACCCGTCTTATGGACACAAACCATTATTCCGCAATATCTTAAGTGGCCGATCGCAACGACACGACGATATCGCATTAGTTCGGGAAGGACTCGGCATGTTTTCGGTGGTCCGCCGGCGGCATCCCGCTGTGGCCGGGGTGGCAGCCGACGCAGAAGTGGCGGCCGGCGGGTGTCGTCAAACTGTAGTGGTCGCCGGCGAAGGCGTAGAACGCCGCCCGACGCCCCGCCGCGTCTGCCGCCGCCGACTCCCAACGCACCACACGGCCGTCGGAACCAAACCCGGCCAGCACCGTCGGCGCGTCGGTCGGCACCGGGCCTCCGGCCGCGTCGGTGGCGGCAATCTCGACCAGCGGCTCCCACTCCCCCGGCACACGCGATCGGGCGGGGTCGTCGAACCGGTCGCGACGCGAGGCCCACACTTTCAACTTCACGATCGCCTTCGCCGGCGGCGGGACGAAGACGGGTCCGTTCCCCGCGTCGGTCTTCTGTCCCGGCAGGTCACCCATCGTCAGGGTCGTGAGCCCGGTGGCGAACACCGTCCCGGTCGTACCGTGATACGTCTTTCCCGACAGGAGCAACAGGGAACGCTCGGGCGCCGAGTTCTCGCCCGGGCTCGCCGGCACCTCGTTCACCGCGCGTCGGTATACCGCCACGGGTTCCGCATCGACGAAGTCGGGGTCGTCAAAGATAGACGTCATGCCGACGGCCGACCCGCTCGCGGGGGCATCCTGGTCGGGCCACTCGGCGTCCGTCAGGTAGAGGCCGATGGTGCCCGGAGCAGGCGTGGGTCGTCCAGCCTCACACGGCGCTCCCGACAGCAGCACGCCCGCGGGCGGACACGGCGACGGCGTGCCGAGCCAGAGCGCGCGACCGGCCGCATCGACCGCCGGCCCGCGACGCAGGCGGGTGCCCGACAGCGTCGGAAGTGGCGTGGCCGCCGCGCTCGGGACGGCGGCGATCGTGCCCGGTTCGACCTGGGCAACCGTCAGGCCGCGGCCCTCGGCCCCGGGCGTCATGAACACGACGCGCCCGTTCCCCAGCACGCGCGGCCGCCACACCGGCACGGGCGGCTTCGCCAGCATCCCGAAGTGGCCCGCCGAACTCACCCGTACGAACGCCGCCAGCCAGGCGTCGGTCGGCGTCGTGGCGG
This sequence comes from Urbifossiella sp., assembly GCA_044220735.1. Classification (GTDB taxonomy): domain Bacteria; phylum Planctomycetota; class Planctomycetia; order Gemmatales; family Gemmataceae; genus Urbifossiella. Next base: position 19,013 of record JBGAQM010000012.1, read on the forward strand.
ACGGCACACCGGGCTCGAACGGCCGGACGTCGGTGGCGTCGGCGCTGACCACCTCGCGGTTGCGACTCCACAGACTGAACGCAACGTACCCGCTGGCCATCGTCCACGGCCAGCGGTCGTTGTTGCGGTTCGCCGTGGCCGGGCTCAGCCGGCCGTGCTGGTCGCGCACCCACAGCGTCGTGGACCGGCGGGCGTGGTCGCGGCCGAGGTCCGGCGTGCGGCTCGACGCGAACACAATCTGCCGCGGGTCGGCGCGGGTTTCCACCGGGTCCACGTCGTCGTAGTCGATGTGGCTTCGATCCTGGTCGGAGAGACGCGACCCGTCCGCCGCGAACCGCAGCGGCGGAACGGCGGTCGTGCCCGCGTCGGCCAGACCGCCGGTCAGCGGCCGGAGGCCAGGCCGTCCAGCAGCACCTCGTACAGGCGGAAGTGGCCGGCGTCGTCGCCGCCTCTGCGCCCCGCGAACAGGACCGACTTACCGTCCAGCGAGACGGACGGGCTCATCACGTCCACGAGTGTGCCGCCGTCGGGAAGCGTCCGACCCCAGGTGAGTTCGTGGACGGTGCCGCGCGACGTGAGGAGGCGCCGCCCCTCGCGGGCCGCCCAGAGGCACTGAGCCGGGGTAGCGGTACTCCTCCCCCTCGGGTGCCGCCGGCTCGAAGCTGGCCGGCTCGGTGCGCGACGTGAAGACGACGGGGACGGGCGGGCTCACGTGCACGAGCGCGTTCAGCCGCGGGTCGCCCGGGTCGTGGCGGAACGCGAACCACCCGCCGACGGCAGCCCCGACAACGGCGAGCGCGACCAACGACGGCGACGCGGGTGCGACGTGACATGGGCCCGGCGTGAAAGGAGGCGGGCGTGGGCCGGCCGAGGCCGACCCACGCCCGCGGTCAGGACGCATTACTCCGTCACGGACTGCCCGTCGTTCCGCGCGTTCAAGTACCCTGCCAGTTCGCCTGCGTCACACTGTTGCGGACGAACCGGACCGACGTCGCCCATGGCGACGACGACGCCGCCCGTGTGCTTGCCCCGCGCCCTGCGCCTGCTGGAAGGGGCAGCCGGGCCACGCCCCCATCCCGTTCTTCGGGTCGTTGATGCACCCCTCGCAGTCGTCGGCGTTGTCTCATTCGTGTTCGGCACCGTGCAGTCCCAGCTGGAAGTGGCCCACCAGCACGCTCGCCCCCAGGAACCCAGGGCCCACGAACCGCGGGGGTCAGCGTCACTCCGTTGCGCCGTTGCGGACCTCGCCGAGCATCACGGTGTTGCTCGACCCGTCCTCGATCCGGTGAATGCCGGCGCCCCAGTTGATGCACATCACCCCGCCGCCGTTGAGGGTGGTCGGGAGGCCGCCCCACCCGTTCGAGTTCGTCGGCGACGCCCCTTGAGGTACTCGTCCACCCGACGTTCGGGCCGTGAATCCCGCCGGCGTTGCAGGCGTAGTTCCCGCGGGCCCAACCGCCGCCCGCTCCGGTCCACGGGTTCTGCGGGGCCGGGTCGGACGGGCAAAGGAGCGTGGGGATGGACACCGACCGGAGCCCCCGCCAGGGCTTGTCGCCGGTCGTCAGGTAGTTGGTGATCCCGGTCTGATACTACTGGTTGTAGAGCGGCCCCTGCTCGACGTGCGGGAGAACCAGCACGACCCAGTTCGGGCCGAAGTTCTGCCCGCTGGCGATCGTGTAGTCGGTGATCGCCCCGGTGCCCGTTGTCTTCATCTGGACGGCCACCGGGAGGCTCCCCCGGATGTCGTGGTAGCCGTGGCACGCGAGGGCCAACTGCTTCGCGTTGTTCATGCACTTGGCCCGCGCGGCGGCCTCGCGGACCTTTTGCACGGCGGGGAGGAGCAGCCCGATCAGGATGGCGATGATCGCGATGACGACCAACAACTCGATGAGCGTGAACCCGTGACGACGGCGTGGCACCGGACACCCCCTGGGAGATGAGGGACGCACCGCGACTGGCCGGGCGACGGAAACGGCGAAGAAGGTCGTCGCGGTCGGCAAGCCGGGTGTGGGTTATGAGTCGCCCTCAAGATACCCTCAGGATCGGTCGGGTGCTAGAGGGTTCTTGAAAAGACGGCTCGTGGGAGCCCGGCTTGGACTACGCCGTCAGATGCCCGCGCCGACTTCAGCGACTTTCACGCCACGGTACGTCGTGCGTGTGCAGCGAAACCCGAGTGCCCGGTACATTCGGACCGCCGGCTCGTTCCGCGCCGTGACCTCGAGGAACACGCGCCGCACGCCGACGGCCGCGAACCCGGCCAGCGCCTTGCGGATCAGTGCCCGGCCGATGCCGCGGCCGCGGTGCTCGGGCAGCACGCCGACGTTCTGGATGCCGCCGTGCCCGGCGTCGTCGATCAGCCCCTGGATGGTGGCGATGCAGCCGCGGGCAAGTGCGCCCAGGCAGGCCGGCGAGCCGACGAGCCACGTGGCCTGCGGGCAGAAGCCCGGGCGGGTGCGGATGGCGGTCATCAGGTCGTGGCAGCCGGCGAGCGAGCCGAGGCACGGGAACACCGCCGCGTCCAGTTCGTCGAGAAAGCTCAGCGCCTTCACTTCGGCGTGCGTGCCGAGGAGTGAGTCGTGCCACGGCAGCCAGTGGCAGTCGTCGGGGAGCGTGGCGGGGAGGAGCCGGCCGGCCTCGTCCGCGGCGCCCGTGGGCGGGCGGCGGAGGTCGAGTTCCATCCGGTAGCGCTTGAAGTACTCGTACTGCCGCATCGGTCGGCCCGCCCGGCGTATGGCTTGCTGGGCATCGTACCCGACCACACGGGCTCGGTCAAAACGTCACAGCCGCGACAGGAGGCCCAGCACGACGACGAGGCCGACCACGCCGACCACCACCCCGCAGCCGGCCGCGACGAGGACCCACGGCTTCGGCCCCGGGCCGGCGGCGGCGGCGGCGGTCGTGACCGGCTCCGCGTCCCACAACTCCGGGTCGCTGCCCGGGGCGTCCACGGCGGCCACCGTCTCGCGGGTGGTGTGGACGCCGGGGTCGCCCGACGGCCGGCTCAACACGTCGGCGGCCCACGGCGTCAGTGCCTTGCAGACGGCGTCGGCCGTCGGCGGGCGGGCGGCAGGGTTCTTCGCCATGAGCGCCCGGACCAGCGAAACCAGCTCCGGCGGCACGGACGAGTTGAACTGTTCGAGCGGCGGCGCCTCCTCGGCGCGCTGCCAGCGGATCTTCTGCTGCGACGTGCCGCCGGGAAACGGCGGCAGCCCCGCGAGCGCGAAGTAGAGGGAGCAGCCGAGGGCGTACAGGTCGGCAGCCGGGCCGACGGCCGCGGGGTCGGTCGTCTGCTCCGGGGCGATGTAGTCCATCGTGCCGAGGACGTAGCCCTTCGTGCCGAGGATGGCCGGGTCGTCGGGCAACTCCTCGCCCACCATGATGGCGAGCCCGAGGTCGAGGAGTTTGGCGCGGCCGTCGGGCGTCACCATCACGTTTGCCGGCTTCAGGTCGCGGTGGACGAGGCCGCGGGCGTGGGCGTGGGCCAGCCCCGCGGCCACGTCGGCGAACACCCGCGCCGCGTCCGACACGGACAGCGGCCCGCCGCCTTCCACCAGCTGCCGGAGCGTCAGCCCGGGGACGTACTCCATGGCGATGAAGTAGGTGCCGTCGGCCTCGCCGGCGTCGAACGTGCGCGTGACGTTCGGGTGCTCCAGGTGCCGGCCGAGTTGCATCTCGCGGAGGAAGCGCGCGAGCGTCCGCGACTCGGCCTTCGCGCGCTTCGGCGACAGGATCTTGAGCGCCAGGAGGCCGCCCGAGCGGTCGCGGCGGCGCGCCAGGTAGACGGCGCCCATGCCCCCGCGGCCGACCGGCGCGAGCACGACGTAGGGGCCGATGAAGAACCCCTGCGACCGGCCGCGGAGGAGCTTCTCGGCCTGGAAGTGCGTCAGCTTCTCGGCGGCAACGAGGTGGTCGGCGACGGCCCGGCTGGTGGCCCGGTGCGCGGCCGGGATGGCCGCCAACTCGTCCGCGCCGACCAGCCCGCTGCGGGCCACGCTGCGGAGGAAGTCGGCCGGTGCGGGCTCGGCCATCACTCGCGTCTCGGGTGGGGTCCGGCTCATCGTAGCGGAACGTCGCACGGTCGGCCCGCGAACCCGCCTGTTCCCGCCCCGCCGCATCCGTTATGAAGTCCGAATCCGTCCTTTCTGCTGGAGTCGGTCGTGTCCAAGCACCTCGACGTGGACCTGGAACGCCTCCACCGGTCGCTGCTGCGGATGGCCGGGTACGTGGAGGACGCGGTCGTCACCGCCGCGACGGCACTCCAGGCCCGCGACCCGGAGGCGTGCGCCCGCGTCGTCGCCGGCGACGCCGACATCGACCGCCTGGAAAACGAGGTGCAGGACGAGTGCCTGAAGATCCTCGCCCTCCACCAGCCGGTCGCGGTGGACCTGCGTCGCGTGTCCGCCGTGCTGATGATCACGACCGACCTGGAGCGGATCGGCGACATGGCCGTGGGCATCGCCGAGCGTGCGGCGGTGGTGTCGCGCGCCCCGTACGTGCCGATCCCGGAGGCGATCGGTGGCATGACCCGCCGGACGCTGGAGATGCTGCGGGCGAGCCTCGACGCGTTCGTGCACCTCGACACCGCCGCGGCCTGCCGGGTGATTCACGCCGACGACGAGGTGGACCGCGACAACGCCGAGATCATTCAGGGGCTGATCGCGCGGATGCAGGCCGACCCGAACACGGTCGAGCCGGCGATGTCGCTGTTCACCGCCGTCCGCCACCTGGAGCGGATCGCCGACCACGCCACGAACATCGCCGAAGACGTGATCTACCTCGTGAGGGGCGAGATGGTCCGCCACCACCCCGAGGTGTTGGGCGGGCGGTAGTCAGCCCGTGGCGACGCGGTCCAACACGGACCGCACCGCGGCGACCTTGAGCGGATCGGTCGCCGTCCGCACCCCCATCTGACCCGTCAGCGGGTGGGATGACGTCGGGAGGGTGGAGCGGAACGATCCGTGAACTTGGTCGCAGCCCGTCGCCGCGAGCAACCCCGCGACGTTCGCGTCGCTTATCCCCCCACCCGGTAGCAACTCGACCCTACCGGCCGCCTGCCGCCACAAACCGCGGATCGCGCCGGCCCCGGTCGGGGCCGTTACGGCTCCGCCGCTGGTCAGCACGCGGGCGAAGCCCAGATCGATCGCCGCGGACAGCCCGAGGGCGAGGTCCGGCAGGAAGTCGAAGGCGCGGTGCAGCACCGCCCGCCCGCCCGCCGCGCGGACGAGGTCCCGGCACCGGTCGCGGTGGAGGTCACCCGATTCGTCGAGCGCCCCGCCGACGATCGCGTCGGCCCCGTGCGCGAGGAACCAGTCGGCGTCGCGCCGGACCGTGGCCCACTCCCGCGGCGAATAGGCGAACCCGCCCGGCCGCGGCCGGAGCAGAACACACACTGGAACGGTGACCACCGACCGCACATCGAGGAACGTGGCCGGGGAGGGTGTCACGCCGCCGACCTCGAGCGCGGCGCACAGTTCAAGGCGGTTGGCGCCCGCGGCGACCGCGGATACGGCCTCGTCCGCCGTGGTGACGCAGACTTCGAGCGTGATCCGCTGCGGCGATACACTGGTCGGCATGGGACTGCTCAAGTTGGCCGGCGGGACGGTGTACGACCCGGCGAACGGGATCGTCGGCGAAGTCCGCGACGTGTGGATGAACGGCGGCCGCATCGTCGAACCGCCCGCCGACCCGCCCGCGCGCGTGTTCGACTGCTCGGGGCTCGTGGTGATGCCGGGGGGCGTGGACATTCACGCCCACATCGCCGGGCCGAAGGTGAACGTCGCCCGCAAGCTCCGCCCCGAAGACCGCCGCGACCACCCGCCCCACCGCCGCACCGCCCGCCGCCGCTCCGGCACCGGCGGCAGCACGCCGACGACGTTCGTCACCGGCTATTTGTACGCCGGCCTCGGGTACACCACCGTCTTCGACGCGGCCATCCCGCCGCTCGGCGCCCGACACACGCACGAGGAGTTCCACGACACCCCCGTGATCGACAAGGGGTTCTACGTCCTGGTCGGGAACAACCACTACGTCATGGACCAGATCGCGGCCGGCGAGGGCGACCGCTTGCGCGGGTTCCTCGGCTGGCTCCTCCACGCCACCCGCGGCTACGCCCTCAAGGTTGTGAACCCGGGCGGCGTCGAGGTGTGGAAGCAGGGCGGCGCCATGTCCGGTTTCGACGACGTGGTGCCCGGCTTCGACGTGAGCCCGCGGGCGATCGTGCGCGAGGTCGCCCGCGCCGCGGACGACATCCGGGTGCCGCACGCGCTCCACGTCCACTGCAACCAACTCGGGATGCCGGGGAACTGGACGACCACACTGGAAACGATGCGGGCCGTGGAGGGGAGTCGCGCCCACTTCACCCACGTGCAGTTCCACAGCTACGGCGGCGGGCCGGACGACCAGGGGACGTTCTGCTCGAAGGTTGCGCCGCTCGCCGACTACGTGAACGCGCACCCGAACCTGACCGTGGACGTGGGCCAGGTGCTGTTCGGCGACACCACGTCGATGACGGGCGACGGGCCGCTCGGGCACTTCCTCCACCGCGTCACGGGGCGGAAGTGGTTCAACGGCGACGCCGAGTGCGAGGCCGGCTGCGGCATCGTGCCGATCGAGTACAAGGAGAAGAGTCTCGTCCACGCCCTCCAGTGGGCCGTCGGGCTCGAATGGTATCTGCTCGTAGACGACCCCTGGCGGGTGTGCATGAGCACCGACCACCCGAACGGCGGGTCGTTCCTCGCGTACCCCGAGATTTGTGCGCTACTGATGAGCCGCGACTACCGCCGCGAGGCGGTGAAGCGCCTGCCCGAGAGGTTGCGCGACCGCTGCTCGCTACCCGACCTGACGCGCGAGTACACGCTCGCCGAGATCGCGATCGTCACCCGCGCCGGCCCGGCGCGCATCCTGGGACTGACGCACAAGGGGCACCTCGGTCCGGGGGCAGACGCCGACATAACGGTGTACACGCCGTCGGCCGACCGGCGGGCGATGTTCGAGTTGCCGCGGTACGTGTTCAAGGGCGGCGACTTGGTCGTCGAGCAGGGCGAACTGCGGTCCGTGCCGTTCGGGCCGGCGCTCGTCTCGCGGCCGGCCTACGACGCGGGCGTGCTGCCGCACGTCCGCCGGTGGTTCGAGTCGGCGTACTCGCTGGCGTTCGACAACTACGCCGTCGGACCCGAATACGCCACCCACGGGGAGCGGGTCGTCACCCGTTAACGCGATGCGAATCGGCATCGTCACCGACATTCACGACGCCGTCGAGGAGTTGGCCGCGGCCCTCGCCGCCCTCGCCGGTGAGGGTGTGGATGCCGTCGTGAATCTCGGCGACGCGACGGACGCGTTCGGCCCACAACACCGGGCCGACGAGGTCGTCGGCCTGCTCCGCGGGGCCGGTGCGGTGTCCGTCTGGGGGAACCACGACCACGGCCTTTGTGGCGAAGTCGAAGCCCACCTGCGCGGTCGCTACTCGGACCACGCGCTCGCGTACTTCGCCGCCGCCCGCCCGCGGCTCGAACTGGGGGGGTGCCACTTCTCCCACGTCGAGCCGTGGATCGACGCCGAGGACGTCGCCGCGCTCTGGCACTTCGACGGTCTGCCGCGGACGCCGGAACTCCTGGCGCGGACGTTCGGGGCGTTCGGCGGTCGGGCCGCGTTCGTCGGACACCACCACCGCTGGTTCGCCACGACGCCGACCGACTCGCTCCACTGGGACGGCACGACCCCGTTGCGGCTAGACCCGGTCGAGCGCTACCTCGTCGTTGTCGCACCCGTCTTTCAAGGGGCGTGGGCGGTCGTCGATACGACTTCCGGCCTCGTCATCCCCCACCGCTCGGGCACCGCCCCGGAGGCGACATGAAGCTGATCCTCGCCATCATCAAGCCCGAGAAGCTCGACGCCGTGAAGGAGGCGCTGAACAAGGTCGAGGTGTTCCGCCTGACGATGGTCGACGTGCTCGGCTTCGGACGGCAAAAGGGACACACCGAGGTCTACCGCGGCCACGAACTTACGGTCAACATGCTGCGGAAGGTGCAACTCCAGATCGCGGTCAACGAGGACTTCGTCGAGCCGACGGTAAACGCGATCATGGAGGCGGCCCGCACCGGCACCGACGGCCGCATCGGCGACGGGAAGATCTTCATCCTCCCGCTCGAAGACTGCGTCCGCATCCGCACCGGCGAGCGCGGGCCGGAGGCGATCTAACCCCCGACCCTACTGCCGGGGGTTGCGCGTCCACTCACGCACACTCACCGCCCCGTGCACCGGGACGATGATCCCGACCACGAACAGCGGCGGGCCGCACACGATCGGGGCGATGCACAACCAGCCGAACACGGCGAAGCTGTGATCGCATCCCGGCGCTCCGGCGAAGAGCGCGTCCATCACGCGAGCCGGTACGGCGCGCGGTACGGCCGCGACAGCATCGCCGCCGCCTCGGCGTCGCCGACGATCTGCTCCTTCGCCGCGTCCCACGTGATCTTCCGCCTCGTCCGCAGGGCGATGTTCCCCAGGTGACACACCGTCGCGCTGCGGTGGCCGATCTCGGCCTCGCAGATCGGCGCCCGCCGGCTCCGCACGCACTCCAGCCAGTTCTGGTGGTGGTTGGTGCTCACGTACAGCCGCGTCGCGCCGGTCGGCAGGGCGTAGGGGTCGGCCACGCGCTCGCCGTTGAGCGTCACCGTCAGGCCGCTCCGGTTCACGTGGATGGTGCCGCGCTCGCCCTCGAACGTGACGCCGCCGGGGAAACCGCCGCCGAGGCTGCACCGGAGCGTCACGTCGTTCGGGTACGTGTACGTCAGGCTCGCCTTCTCCGGCGTCTCGAACCAGCCGTCCTTGTGGAACGTGGCCGTGCCCTCCACCGACAGCGGGCCGGCGGCGTCCATCCCGAGGCCCCACTGCGCGATGTCCAGGTCGTGGGCGCCGAAGTTCGTCTGCTGGCCGCCCGAGTAGTCCCAGAAGAAGCGGAACAGGTAGTGGACGCGCTTCTCGTTGAACGGCCGCTCCGGCGCCGGCCCGAGCCACGCCTGGTAGTCGAGCCCGGCCGGCGGCGTGCCGTCGGGCACGGCCGGGCCGCGGAAGTTCGGGCCGGGGAGGCCGACCTTCACCGTGCGGATCGCGCCGAGCGCCCCGTTGCGGACCAGTTCGCAGGCCTGACGGAAACCGCGGTTCGAGCGCTGCTGGCTGCCGGTCTGTACGACGCGGGCGTGCTTCTTCGCGGCGTCGGCGACGGCACGGCCCTCGGCCACGAACAGCGTCAGCGGCTTCTCGCAGTACACGTCCTTCCCGGCCTGGCAGGCGTGGATCGTCGGCAGCGCGTGCCAGTGGTCGGGGGTCGAGACCAGCAGCGCGTCCACGTCGCGGCGGTCGAGGAGGCGGCGGTAGTCGGCGGCGGTGTCGGCGCGGACGTTGTTCTTCTCCAGGTCGGCGGCGGCGGTGGCGAGGTGGGTGCGGTCCACGTCGCAGATCGCGACCACGTTGCGGCGGACGGCGTTCATGTTCCCCTTCCCCTGCCCGCCGAGGCCGACGCAGGCCACCCGCACCCGGTCGCTCGGCGCGTCCTGGCCGAGGGCCGTGCGGTAGGTTCCGGCCCCGAGACCGAGGAACGCCCCGCCGGCCAACCCGGACCGCAAGAAGCCCCGCCGCGTGTGCCGTGCCATCGCTTCGCCTCCGAGGAGAATGTTGACGCCGTCCGGGTACTCTACCCCGGCCGCCCGCCGGGGCCAGCCGGATCGGTCGCGCCGGTCGTGACGGCGTGACCTAGAGTCGAACACCGGGCGACTGGCGCGGCGGCTCAATTCGCGTGTGGGAGGATGCCGACACGAGAGGAGCGACGAACCGCCCTCTCTCGCCCGGCCCGGGACGGGTCGCTGCCGCGATTCGCCCGCACGAAGTCGCACCCCCGGTTCGGCCGGGGCCCACCACCTGCGAGGCCGCAATGGACACGCCGTCGCCACTCGCCGCCAACCCCTCCGTGCGTCCGAACTTCGAGTTGCTCCGCTGCGCCGGGTGGGCGATCTCGTCGTTCACCGGGTCGTACTGTGTCGCCTGGCGCGGCCGCGACGAGGTCGTTTTCGAGTGGCGCGGCGGCGAGTGGCACCGTGTCGGGGGCCGGACGTGCGGGTCCGCCGCCTGACCCACCGGAGGACGCGATGATGAGTCGGATGCAGGACGACGTGCCGGCCGCGGCCGTGTCGTACCCGACGTTTTGGGACGCCATCCCCGTGGACCCGCCGCCGGCCGCTCGCCCGGCGAAGGACGACGCCTACGCCCGGTTCTCGCACGCCGCGGAGGCGGGGCCGGCCGTGCTGACGGTGGACCGCCTCGAAGTAAACTGATCGGATGGCCGACCGGTTCTACACCCCCGACGCGCTCGTGCCGGGCGAGTACGTGTTGTCCGGGCCGGAGGCCCATCACCTCGCCGCGGTTCGCCGGTTCGGCCCCGGCGACCGCGTCGTGCTGTTCAACGGCGACGGCCGGGATTATCCCGCCGACGTGGTCGCCGCCGACCGGAAACGGACGCTGCTGGCGGTTCACGACGCCGTGCCGGCGGACCGCGAGCTCCCCTTCCCCCTCGACGTCGCCGCCGCCCTGCCGAAGGGCGACCGCGGCGACTATCTCGTCGAAAAGCTCACCGAGTTGGGCGTGCGGCGGTTCACGCCGCTCGTCACGGAACGGACGGTCGTGCAGCCGAAGGACGCACGGCTTGAAAAGCTCCAGCACGCCGTGATCGAGGCGAGCAAGCAGTGCGGTCGGAACGTGCTGATGCGCGTGTCGCCGCTGACGACGTGGGCCGCATTCTTGGCGGCGACCGACGTACCGCCGCTGAAGTTGATCCTCCACACGGCGGGCGAAGCGGTGCTGCTGAACGCCGTCCAGCCGGCCGGGGGAGGAGTCGTAATCGCAGTCGGCCCGGAGGGCGGGTTCACCGACGCCGAGGTGGCCGCGGCCGTGGGGTGGGCGCGCGTCGGACTGGGGCCGCGCGTCCTGCGCGTGGAAACGGCCGCGGTCGCCGCGGCCGGGTGGTTCGCGCTGAGGTGAAATTCGCGGGGACGGCGGCCCCTGCGATTTCGACCCGCGTCATGTGTTGAACAGCGAGTTGATGTCGATGCCGTTGTTGCCCGACGTGGCGGTCGAGGCCGCCGGCTTCGACGGGTCGATGAACTTGGACGGATCGTACTCCGTGCCCTGCGTCCCCTCCGGCGAGCCGGACGGCGTCACGAAGATCGACCGCGCCGCGGTCGGCGTCGGCCGGTCGCCGAGTGTCACCTCGATCCCCCTGCGGTCGGCCGCGTCGCCGGCCAGGAACTTGCCGACGAACGTGGCGTTGGTCGCGTTGTACAGCGACACTTCCGGCCCGGCCCCCGGCCCCATCGCGGCGACGATCATCTGGCCGCGGCCGGCGAACACGTCGCCGAGGTCCACGTCCACGCCGCCGCGGAGGGCGTCGTTCCCGGCGAAGAAATTCAGCAACTCCACCCCGCGCTTGAAGTCGAGGAGCGTCACCCGCGGGCCGCCGGAGTCGCCGGCGCCGACGAGCACCTGGTCGTAGCCGAGGTTCTGGGCGTCGCCGACCTGCACGTACAGGCCGCCGCGGAACGTGTTCTCGAACACCGTCGCGGTGCGGATCAGCGCCCCGGTCTGCGAGTTCAACACCACGATCATGCTGGCGCCGCCGAACCCCGGCACCGCTACCACGTCGGCGACGCCGTCGTCGTTCACGTCGCCGGTCGCCACCCGGACGCCGCCGGTGAACCCGTCGAACACCGTGGTACTGAACCGGACCGAGCCGTCCGCGTTCCGCACCGTCACGGTCCCCGGCGTGTCGGTCGCCGACCCCGTGGCGGTGAACGGCCCCGTGTTCGGGTTCGTCGGGTCGGTCGGCGTAGCGGGCGCCGCGGTGACGGTGAGGCGCACGACCTGCGTGTCGTAGTTCCCGAACGGGTCGCTGCCGCTGGCCTCCGGCTGACTCGTGACGCGGACGCCCACCTTGAACTCGATGGTGCCCGTGAAGCCAGCGTTTGGCGTGATGGTGACCTTGTTGGTGGCGTTGTCCACCGTCACCGTGGCGTTCGGGATCGTGTTCGTGGTGCCCGTGAAGGCCACCGACCGCACCGCGATCGTCGTGCCCTCGCCGGACACGTTCGTCACCGGCACCGTGAACGTGACGGGCGTGCCGGCGGTCGTGGTCTGGTCCGGGACCGGCGTGGTGATGAACGGCTTCTTCGTCACCACCGGGTTGGCCACGCTCTGCACGGCGAACGACTGTGTGGTCGGTCCGGTGCCGTCGTTCGCGGTGACCATCACGTTGACGTTGCCGAGGAACCCGCTCGTCGGCGTGAGCTTCACGACCGCGTTCTTCGTGTCCGTGAACACCGCCGCCGAGTTGATCCGCAGGTCGGTCGTCGGCGTCTCGCCGGTCCGGGGGGTGTTCCGCATCTTCAGGAGCGTGTCGAACCCGTCGGTGACGATGCCGAAGATGGTGTGGTTGAAGTTCAGGAACTGGATCTGCTCCGCCAGCGGGCGGCCCACGTCGGTGAAGAAGAACTGCGCGTCGTTGCCGTCGTCGGCGGCGTTGGCCGCGGCGACGAGGCCGCTGCTGACGAACCGGATGTCGGACCGGTATTCGTCCGGCAGGTCCGCCAGCGGCGACCCGCCCACCCCGTCGCCGTTCGGCGACCCGCCCTGGATGATGATGTTCTCCTGCGCCCCGCTGAACAGGTCGGAGACGCGGTGGAACTCCTTGCCGTTGTAATACCCCGAGTTGATCAGGTCGATCACGCGCTGGGTCAGCAGCGGCGCCACGTCCTCGAACAGCCGGATTGTCACGCTGCCGCTGAACGGGACGTTGTTCGCGTCCACGCCGGACACGTCGAACCGCACGCTGCGGCCGCCACTCAAGACCGTGGCAGCGACGTTGGCGTTGTCGGTGGTGACGGTCGTCGTCACGGCCCCGGCCGGGACGCTGGTGACGTTCACCGGCACGAACACCGGCACGTCGTTCGGGATTTGGGGCTGCGAGATCGTCCCGAGTGTGACCGACGGTACCTCGCGGGCTTCGAGTGGTTCGAAGCCGGTCAGGCCGCAGCGGAACTTCCGGGACGGGGACGAGGCGGGGAACAGGCGGCGGAGCACCGGCGGACCTCCTGGCTGCGGCGTCGGGTGGCGTCGGACCGGGACGGGCACCGGGCGCATCCTGATACGGAGTACATACCCGATGGTGCCTCACTCTGTAGACGGCGTGAGGTAGCGAAAGGTCTCACGGGGCCGCAAAAAACCCGCGAACCCGCCCCGACCGGCGCCATCCGACACGATCGGCCGCGTAACCCGGCGACCAGATGGGGTCGTGATTGATTCTCCCACCACCACCCACACCGGGTCGTGGGAGAATCTCAAGAAGCGGCCACGGAGCAGCTCGCCGGCCCGGAAATTTACCCCAAACTGTTTTATTGCATGAAGTTGAGTCGGTCTCAATTCGCCGCCTTCTCCCCCTTCGCGTCGGACTCCCTCACGTAGTCCTTGAACTCACCCATGCGGTAGGAAATGAACAGAAATGCGTGGTGGAGCGCCTGAAACGTCTCGTCTTCGGGGTCGTCCGCGTAGTCCTTCCGAAGTGCGTACAGGCGGGCGAGGAGTTGGTCGGCGGTCAGCACGGTTCGGCTCCGGGAACGGGGGAACTCGGGCATTCTAGCTGGATTGACAGCCCCGACGGCGGCGGGTACTGTCCCGAGCTCCGCAGGGAACGCGGGGCGCACAGAAGATGACCAATCGGACCAGTCAGCCACTCGTCGCGTGGTTCGTGCTCGGCGACATGGCCCTGACCGCCGCCGCCTGGCTCGTCGCCTATTACGTCCGCTTCCGCGCCGACCTCATTCCCGTCTTCCACCCCGTCCCCGAGTTCGCGCAGTACGTCGCCAACGTGCCGCTCGTTGCGCTACTGGCGCTTGTCAGCTACCGCCTCGCGGGGATGTACGAAGTCCACCGGATGCGACGCTTCCGGGAGGAGCTCGTCGCGGTCGCCCGCGGCGTCGGGCTGATGGCGCTGGCGGTCATGGCGACCAGCTTCGTCCGCCAGGCGCAGTACGAGTCGCGGGCGGTCATGTTGCTGTTCGCGGCCGGCGGGTTCGTCGCCATCGTGTGCCTGCGGCGGGCGTCGTGGCAAGTCGTGCGCGGGCTGCGGCGGCGCGGGGTGAACCAGAGCCACGCCCTCATCGTCGGCACCGGCCGGCTCGCCCGGCGCACCTCGCGCACCCTCCGGCACCTGAACTGGACCGGCATCCGCACCGTCGGTCACGTGGAAGACGACCCCGGCCGCATCCCGACCGACCTCCCCGTGGTCGGCCGCATCGAGGAGCTGCCCGAGCTGGTGGTAAAGCACCACATCGAACACGTGTTCATCGCCCTGCCGCTGAACCGCTACCCCGACGCCCGCCGCGTGTTCGCGGCCCTCTCGGAGACCGTCGTGGACGTGCGGCTGATCGCCGACGTGCCGGCGCTGGCCGGGTTCGGGCTGACGACGACGAGCCTCCACGGCATGACGGTGATCGGCCTCCGCGAGAGCCCGCACCACGGCCTCAACGTGGTCGTGAAGCGCGTCATGGACATCCTCCTGGCGACGACCGCGCTGGTGCTGCTGGCGCCGTTCCTGGCGCTGGTCGCCGTCCTCGTGAAGGTCACGAGCCCCGGGCCGGTACTGTACCGGCAGGAGCGCTGCGGGCTGAACGGCCGCTCGTTCAACATGCTGAAGTTCCGCAGCATGCGCGTCGACGCCGAGTCGGGCGGCGCCCAGATGACCGGCGCCAACGACCCGCGCAAGACGCGGCTCGGCGCCATCCTGCGGGCGACGAACATCGACGAGCTGCCGCAGCTGATCAACGTGCTGATGGGCGACATGAGCCTGGTCGGCCCGCGGCCGGAGCGGCCGGTGTTCGTGAGCCGGTTCCGCAAGTCGATCCCGAACTACATGGCCCGCCACGCGGTGAAGGCGGGGATGACCGGGTGGGCGCAGGTGAACGGCTGGCGCGGCAACTCGTCGCTCCGGAAGCGGGTGCAGTTCGACCTGTACTACATCACCCACTGGAACCCGCTGTTCGACGTGCGCATCATGCTACTAACCGTGTGGCGGATGGTCTTCTCCAAGCAGAAGCACGCCTACTGACGCGTGTTTGGTGACCGCCGTTTGCGGCGTTGCACGCGCTGCAACGCCGCAAGCGGCGACACGTCGATCCCCCCACGTCCCGTGAAACAGCCCCTCGGCTCCGTCGTCGTGATCGTTGCACGCACCGCGCCTGTGCGGTCGCGTCGGCGCGTACCACCACGTCGCACCCGAGCAGCCCCATGAATCTGCCCCGCCGCACGGCCGTGCTCGCCGGGTTAGCACTCGTCAGCGCGCTCGCGCTCGCCCAGCCCGCGACAACACCGGCCCCCATCCCGCCGGGCGTGAAGGCGTTCGCCGCGCTGAACGTCGCCGCTCTGTGGGACCACAAGGCGCTCGACCCGGTCCGCCAGTCCCCCGGCAGGGTCGAGTTCGCGTGGGCCGTGCAGTCGATGATCGGCCTCGCCCCGACCGACCTCGACCGCCTCACACTGTTCTGGCCCGGCGCCGTCAACGAGTTGCCGTTCGTCGTGGTCGTGGGCCGAAAGGACGTCTCACCGGCCGCGGTGGCGAAAGCGCTCTCCCGCCCGGGGACCGCGGAGAAACCGCCCCCCGGACCGGCGGTCGCCGTGGTCGGCGGCGAGTTCGAGTTCGTCTACCCCGTGGACGCGCGAACGCTACTGCTCGCGCCGCGGGGCACCGCGCACGCCAAACTCGACGCGGCCGCGGCACTCGTACCCGCCCTCCGCACGGCCGCCGGGAAACACACCCTCACCGTCGGCGTGGACCTGCCGGCGTTGCTCGGCACCAGCGCCCCGCCCGATGCGTTGTTGAAAGACGCCCGCACCGCGGCGTTGACCGTGGACCTCGGCCCCGATACGGCCGTGGTCCGGCTGACGGCTCGCTTCGCGGGCGACGCCGCGGCGAAAGCCGCCGAGCCGCTGTTGGCGGCGAAGCTCCGCGAGCTGGCCGGGTTCGCCGTCGCGCAACAGAAGCTGGCCGAGGCGCGACCGCCCGTCGGCAACGCCTACCCGGCCCCGCTCCTCGAATTCGTCGCCAAGACTCTCACCGACACGAAGCTCCGCGCCGAGGGTGCCGCCGTGGTCGGCACGGCCGACGTGAATCTGGACGAGGCGGTGGCCCGCGCACTGACCGCCCTCCCCGACGCGGCCCTGGCGCCGCGCGGGGCGTCGGCCGCGGAGAACAACCTGAGGCAGATCGGCCTGGCGCTCCACAACTACCACGACACCGTCGGCCACTTCCCCGCCAACGTCTACGACAAGGACGGCAAGGCGCTGCTGAGCTGGCGCGTGCAGATCCTCCCACACATCGAACAGGCCGCGCTGTACCAGCGGTTCAAGCTCGACGAGGCGTGGGACAGCCCGGCCAACAAGGCGGTGTCGCAGACGGTGGTACGCACCTACCAGGTGCCGGGACGGCCTACGAACCAGCCGTGGGAGACGTACTTCCGCATGTTCACCAGCCCGAAGGGCGCCGGGGAGAACCGGGCCCTCCTGCTCGACGGCGAGGCGAAGGGTGCGAAGATGACCAGCGTCACCGACGGCCTGTCGAACACGTTCATGGTGGTGGAGGCGGGCGAGGCGGTGCCGTGGGCGAAGCCGGACGACCTCCCCTACGACGGGCGTGCGGCGCTGCCGAAGCTCGGCGGGCCGTCGGGGTTCTTTGCGGTGGTCATGGGCGACGGCAGCACCCGCACCTTCCGCCGCACCGCGTTCGACGACACGACCCTCCGCCGCGCCATCTCGATCGGCGACGGGAACCCGATCACCTTCCCGTGACACCCGGCGAGCCGGGGGGCGTGAGCCAGCC
>JBGAQM010000470.1:0-4110 GCA_044220735.1 Urbifossiella sp.
TACACCGACCTGCGGGCCAACGTGGGGCTCGGCGACGCGGCGTTCGAGTAACGTGAGTTGCGGCTTCGCGACGGGAAGCGCGAAGCCGCAAGCGGCAGCGGAACCACCCGAGCGAACGCTTGCGGCTTCGCGCTTCCCAGCGCAAAGTCGCAAGCGGCCACGGAACTTCACCTCACTTCTTCGCCGCCGGCAGCAGCGCCTTCAGCCGCCGCACCACGTCGGCGCTCGCCGCGTCGGCCGCCAGGTTCCGCAACTCCTGCGGGTCCGCCTCGTAGTCGAACAGCTGCGCCCCGCGCTTCCCGTCGTCCCACTCGGTGTAGCGGTAGCGCTCCGTCCGCACGCTCCGGCCCATGAAGAACGGGTTCTTCCCGGTCACCTCGCCGGTCGCCGTCGGCGTGCCGCGGCTCACCTGCGTGAACGCCGGCCGGTCCCACGCCGCGGCCGGGTTCTCCAGCAGCGCCCGCAGGCTGGCGCCGTCGGTCCGCGGGGCGGTCAGGCCGCACGCCTCGGCGAGCGTCGCGTGCAGGTCGGTCAGCTCGACGGTGCGGGCGCAGGCCGTGCCGTTGCCCCGCGCCCGCGGGTCGTGGATCACCAGCGGCACCCGGGCGCTGTTCTCGAACAGGCTCATCTTCTGCCACAGCCCGTGCTCGCCGAGGTGGTAGCCGTGGTCGCTGATGAACACCACGATGGTCCGCCGCGCCAGGCCCAACCGGTCCAGCGCCGCCACCACCCGGCCGACCTGCGCGTCCATGAACGCCACCGACGCCAGGTACGCCTGAATCGCCTCGCGGCGCTGGGCGTCGGTCATCGTCTCCTGTTCGGGCTTGGCGCTGCCGAACGCCGGCGCCGGCCCGGCGGCGCGGTGCCCCTCGGGAACGCTCGCCAGCTGGATGTCGGCGACGGGGTACTGATCGAAGTACGCCCGCGGGGCGACGTAGGGCGTGTGTGGGCGGAAGAAGCCGCACGCGAGGAAGAACGGCCGGTCCTTGTTCGCCTCCAGCAGCTTCGTGATTTCGGTCGCGGTCATGCCGTCGGTGTGCGCCTCGTCGCGGCCGGCCGACGCCAGCCAGCTGAGGGTGCCGCCGAACCGCGCCGAGCCCTTGCCCTTCGGGTTCAGGGTAATGATGCGGTTCGCGTCCTCGTCGTCCTTGTCGAACCCGCGGGGGTTGACGACGCGCTCCCAGCTCGGCGGGTCGTCGAGGCCGTCGGTGCCGATCTGGGCGGGGACGCCGTAGTGGTACAGCTTGCCGACGCGGGCCACGAAGTAGCCGGCGCGGCGGAACGTCTGCGGCAGGCTCTGCGCGTCGGGGACGTTCTGGCGGAACTGCGTGGCGTTCTCGTAGACGCGGAGGGTGTCGGGCCGGAGGCCGGTGAGGAGGCTGGCGCGGCTCGGGTTGCACAGCGGGAACTGGCAGTACGCGCGGTCGAACCGCACGCCGGCGGCGGCGACCTTGTCGATGTTCGGCGTCTTGGCCCGGCCGCCGTAGCAGCCGAGGGCGGTGTTGGTGAGGTCGTCGGAGACGACGAACAGGACGTTCATCTTCTCCTGCGCCGCGGCCGGGCCGGCGGCGGCGAGCAGGGCCACGAGCGCGAGCAGGCGGGGCATGCGGGCACCGGGGGAGAGGGGAATGGGGTCTAGGCTCGGGGCTTCGCCGCTTGCGGCTTAGCGTTGGGCAGCGCTAAGCCGCAAGCGGACACACCCCGAGCCTGAAGAGAACTCACCGCCGCTCGGCCACCCACACGTTGCGGTACACCACCGGGTCGCTGTGGTTCTGGAACTGGAACACGCCCGGCGTCGGCCGCTCCGGCTGGCCGCCGGGGCAGTCCTTCGGGAACGCGATGTCGTCGTGAATCACCACGCCGTTGTGCCGGATCGTGGCGCGGGCGTTCGCCGTCTTCTTCCCGTCGGCGTCGAACGCCGCGGGGGTGAACTCGATGTCGTAGGTCTGCCACACCATCGGCGGCAGGCACATGTTCACCCGCGGCTTGTGCTGCGTGTAGATGCCGCCGCACTCGTTGTTCTCGCCCGTGAGGCCGAAGCTGTCGAGTACCTGCAATTCGTAGCGGTTCTGGAGGTAGACGCCGCTGTTCCCGCGGCCCTGGCTCGTGCTGTTCGGCATCCACGGCAGGCGGAACTCGACGTGCGCGGTGAACGCCCCGAAGGCGTCCTTGCTCGTCACCCCCACGTCGAGGAACTCGCCGTCGGAGAGCTTCACCAGCTTGCCGCCGTTCCAGTTCTTCTCGTCGCCGGCGGCGCCGAACAGCACCTTCGCCCCGGCCGGCGCCTTCGCCCCGAGCGTCGGCGACGTGCGCTCCACCTTCTTGAGGGTGAACGTGTCGGCCCCGAGCGACACCTTGATCTCGCCGCCCCCGATCACCGCGGTGCACACCTCGGCCCCGTGCTTCATCGTGGCGGTCACCTTCCCGTCTTTGGTCGTGGCGGTGCCGGCGAGTACGTCCTTCGTGTCGGCCCCGGCGCCGGGGAGGCCGCCGTGGTACGCCTTGACCGTGAACTCGCCGAGGCCCTTCGCGATCACCTGGGCGCCGACCTTCATGCCGCCCGGCCCGGCGCCGACGTACTCGCCCTGGATCGCGAAGTCGGGGTCGGCCTTGGCCTTCGTCGGCTCGTTGACGGCGATGCGCTCGCGCTTCTTGGGCGGGTCCTTCTTGTCCTGGGCGGGGGCGGACGCGGACGCGGCGACGACGCCGAGCCCGAGCAGGGCGGGGAGGAGGCGGCGGAGCATGAGGTGGACCTCGGGAGGGAGACGGCCAAGCCGTATTCTGCCGGGCGCGGGGGCGGCGTCAATGGGGTGCGCTCGCCCGCCCCTCCCAATGCTGCTACACTCGGGGTATCCGCCCGGGGGTGCGCCGTGTTCCTGAAGATGGCCAAGCGGGTGCTCGTCGAGACCGACAAGCGACTCCTCTGGAAGCTCGTCTACAACATGGGCTTCGGGGCCGCCCTGTCCGTCCACCGGCACAAACTCCGCCTCAAGCGCGGCCAGGTCTTCCCGCCGTTCCTGTACGTCTCGATCATCAACACCTGCAACCTCCGCTGCCAGGGCTGCTGGGTGGACGTGGCCCACAAGCAGCAGACCATCGCCCCCGACGCCTTCCACCGCCTGATCCGCGAGGCGAAGGCGATGGGGAACCGCTTCTTCGGGATCGTCGGCGGCGAGCCGTTCATGCACCCGCACCTGCTCGACATGCTCGCCGAGCACCCGGACTGCTATTTCCAGGTGTTCACCAACGGCCACTTTCTCACCCCCGAGCGCGCCCGCCGCATGTGGCAGCTCGGCAACGTCACGCCGCTGATTTCCGTGGAAGGGACCGAGATCATCTCCGACGAGCGCCGCGGCCGCGGCGGCGTGCTGAACAAGACGATGACGGGCATCCGGAACGCCCTCGACGCCGGCGTCTTCACCGGCGTCTGCACCAGCCTGTGCCGCACGAACATCGACGACCTGTTGAAGCCCGAGTGGATCGACCGGCTGATCGAGATGGGCGTGTTGTACACGTGGTTCCACGTCTACCGGCCGATGGGGCCGAACCCGAACCCGGACCTGTGCCTGACGCCCGAGCAGAGCGTCCGCGCCCGCAAGTTCGTGGTCGAGATGCGCGCGACGAAGCCGATCGTGATCGTGGACGCCTACCACGACGGCGAGGGGAAGGCGCTGTGCCCGGCGGCGACGGGGATCAGCCACCACATCAACCCGTGGGGCGGCATCGAGCCGTGCCCGATCGTGCAGTTCAGCACGGAGAGCATCCACCCCGGAGCGGACGGCCGGACGCTCAAGGACAAGTTTCTGCGATCGGCGTTCCTGGCCGACTTCCGCAAGCTCGCCGCCGACACCACCCGCGGCTGCATCGTGCTGGAGCGTCCCGACCTGCTGAAAAAACTGGTGGAGGCGCACGGCGCCGCCGACGCCACGGCGCGCAAGACGGCGCTGGCGGAACTGGAGGCCATGACGGTGCGCACGTCGCAGTACAACCCGGCGGCGGAGGTGCCGGAGCGGAACCCGTTGTACCGCATGGCGAAGCGACTGTTCTTCAACGACTTCGGCGTCTACGCCGGCCGCGACCACAGCCGCACCGCCGCGCCAGGGGTGCTGG
>JBGAQM010000471.1:0-4105 GCA_044220735.1 Urbifossiella sp.
CGAGGTGGGGACGCACCCGGCCCCTCACGGGGCTCGGCTCGCCGGGCGGTTACTGCTTCTTCGGCACTTCCAGCTTCGTCGGCGTGATCGTCTTCTTGCCGTCCTTCTCGCCGACGACGCCGGTCACGGAGACGCCCTCGAGCTTGCCGCCGCCGCACACCTCGCCGTGGAACGCCTCGCGGTTCCCCTTGTCGTTCAGGTAGTACGTCACGACGGCCTTGCCGTCGCCCTTCACCTGGAGGGCGTTCACGCACGTCTTGGTCTCGTTCAGCGAGCACGCGGCGCACACCAGCGTGCCCTTCAGCGTCGTCTCCTTCTTCTCCGACTTCGGGGCCGGCTCCTGGGCCGGGGCGGTGACCGCCCAGCCGCCCGCCACCACCGCCAGGGCCACCGTCAGCGCGCGGACCATCACACACCTCCCGTTGGGTCAGAAGAACAACCGCGTGATGTCGTTGTAGATGACGAACACGAACAACATCAGGATCATCACCAGCCCGCCCCACATCAAGGCGGCGAACAGCTTCTCCGGCACCGGCCGGCCGGTCGCCTTCTCGTAGAGGAGGAACAGCATGTGCCCGCCGTCGAGCACCGGCACCGGCAGGAAGTTCACGACCGCCAGGTTCACCGAGATCATCCCGATGAACAGCAGGAACTGCCAGAAGTCCTCGCCGGACAGCCGGTACGACACGTTGGCGATGGTCAGCGGCCCGCTCAGCGTCTTCGGGCTGATCTGGCCGACGACGATGCCGTACAGGTTCTGGTAGACCACGACGATGAACCGCCGGGTCCGCTCCCACCCGAGGCGGACGGCGTCGCCCACCCCGTCGGCCGTCTGCACCCGCTCCTCGAACTCGAACTGGAACCCGCGGTCGGCCAGGCCGTGCGCCGGGTCGGCGGCGGTGGCGATGAACCCGGTCTCGACCTCGGCGTCGCCGCGCTTCACCTTCAGCTCGACCTCGTGCGGCGGCGACAGCTGTAATAGCGAATCGACCGCGGCCCACTGGTGCGGCTTCACGGCGCGCCAGTTCCCGTCGGAGCCGTCGGCCTTCTTCAGCCGCACCGCCGTCACCACGTCGCCGGCCTGCACCTTCCCCGCGGCCGGGCCGGTCACGTCGGCCGCGACCGCGTCCACCCAGTAGGCGAGGCCGAGCCCGCTGAGCGGGAGCGGCGAGTTCATCAGGTTCAGCGGCTCGCGGTCGTACCGGAACGAGTCGTCGTACCGGAGGTTCAGCGCGTGCCGGCGGGCGCGGTGGTCGGTCCCGTCCTCGCGGAGGACGACCACCGTCGCGGTCAGGTCGCCGCGCTTGTCCTCGGCGTAGGCGGCGGCCCACCCGCCGAGCTGGACCGGCAGCCGCAGCGGGTCGAGCGGCTGCACGGCGTCGCCCTTCGCGGCCTCGGGCGGGGCGCCGTTGGCGAACCACGTCCGCTTCCCGGCCGGGTCGGTGACGCCCACCGCGGCGATCACGTCGCCGGGCGACGCCGGGCTCCCGAGCGGGGCGGCGACGACCTGGCCGTCGGCCGACCCGCCGCGGCGCACGGCCGCGACCTTCCCCATCTGGAACCGGACGCCGAGGTCGCGCCGCAGGGCCGGGGCGACCGTCAGGTCGGCGCTCGTGCCGTCCTTGCGGGCCACGCGCACCGTCACCGGCTTGTCGGCCAGGCGGACCATGCGGCGGTAGTAGTCGGTGAAGTCGCCGCGGGTGGGGTCGAGGGCGTCGGGGCGGAACGGGGTGACGGCGCCGGTGGCCGGGTCGGTCATGGCGGCGAGCCGGTCGCCGGTCTCGAACCCGCGGCCGTCGGCGGCCTTGGCGTCGGCCGCGGGGGTGCCGGCGTAGGCCGGCTTGAACTTCCGCTTCCCCGAGTCGACGAGCGAGAGGCGGTTCGGCGGGTTGATGCCGAGCTGCGGGTACAGCGCCTCCTCGTCGCGGATCGGCACGACGGCCACCTCCTCGGCCTTGCCGCCGCGGCTGACGCCGACCGGCAGCTGCTCGTCCTTGAGGGCGCTGGTGACGACGGGGCGGATGTCGTCGAAGAACGGGTGGTCGCGGCCGCCGATGCGGGTGATCTCGTCGCCGGTGCGGATGCCGGCCCGCCAGGCGGCGCCGCCGCTCTCGACCAGCCCCACGCTCGCCGGCTTCTCCTTCACCCCGTGCAGGTACGTGGCGACGAAGCAGGCGATGCCGAGGACGAAGTTCATGATGACGCCGGCCGAGATGATGAGCATCCGGCTGCTGACGGGCTTGTTCTTGAAGCTGCGCGGGTCGTTGTCGTCGTCGTCCGGGTCGCCCTCGGGGGTGGACTCGCCGGTCCCCTCGCCGACCATGCTGACGTACCCGCCGAGCGGGATGATGCCGAGCATGTACGTCGTCTCGCCCCACCGGTACGAGCAGAACGGGACGGCCGGGCCGAACCCGATGCTGAACGTCTTGACGTGGACGTCGCACCACTTCGCCGCGAGGAAGTGGCCGAGCTCGTGGATGAAGATGATGAACCCGAGGCCGAGCACCACCTTGACGGTGTCGACGGGGTCGAGCTTCCAGAGCACGAACCCGACGACGCCGGCGGTGATGAGCAGCGACACGGCGTTCTGGCGGAGCCACGACTTCGCCTCGACCACCTCGGCGTGGTGGTCCGGCTGGCCGGTCGTCGGGTCGATGGGGATATCGCTCATCGGGTGGGTGTTCGCTCGGGGGTCGTGATTCAAGAGGCCAGAGGACAGAGGCCAGACGGAGGTTTCCTGTCCTCTGGCGTCTAATATCGGGTTGCCTCGGCCCGCGCCCAGCGGTCGAGGGCCAGGAGCCGGTCCAGGGGCGGGGCCGGGTCGTAGTCGTGGGCGTCCAGCACCGCCCGGCAGCACGCCGCGATCCCGGGGAACCGCAGCGACCCCGCCAGGAACCGGCCCACCGCCACCTCGTTCGCCGCGTTCAGCACGGCGCCGGTCGTGCCGCCGCGGGCCGCCACCTCGAACCCGAGGTCGAGCGCCCGGAACGTGGTTCGGTCCGGCGGCTCGAACCTTAACCCGGACAGGGCCGCCCAGTCCAGCCGCTTCGCCGGCCCCGGCACCCGCTCCGGGTACAGCAGCGCGAACTGGATCGGCAGCCGCATGTCCGGCGGCGACAGCTGCCCCAGCACCGACCCGTCGGCAAACTCCACGAACGAGTGGACGACGGACTCGGGGTGGACGATCACGTCGATCTGCTCGGGCCGGAGGTCGAACAGCCACCGGGCCTCGATCACCTCCAGCGCCTTGTTCATCAGGGTGGCGCTGTCGATGGTGATCTTCGGCCCCATCTTCCAGGTCGGGTGCCGCAGCGCCTGCTCGGGCGTCGCGGCTTCCAACTCCGCCGCCGTCTTGCCGCGGAACGGGCCGCCGCTGCCGGTGAGCACGACGCGGGTCACGTCGGCGGCGGTGTACCCGGTCAGCGCCTGGAACACGGCCGAGTGCTCGCTATCGACCGGCAGCAGCCGCGACCCGGTGCGGGCGGCGAGGCCCATCACCAGCGGGCCGGCGACGACCAGCGTCTCCTTGTTGGCGATGGCCACGTCCTTGCCGGCGTCGAGCGCCGCCCAGGTGCCGTGCAGCCCGGCCGCGCCGACCACCGCGGACACCACCACGTCCACGTCCGCCGCGGCCGCCAGCGTCGCCACGCCGTCGGGGCCGCCGAGCAGCTCCGTTTCCCGCGGGAAGGCCGAGCGGTCGGCGGCCCGGAAGGCGCCCGGGTCGCACAGCACCGCGTACCGGGGGCGGAACTCGCGGCACTGCTCGGCCAGTTGCGCCGCGTTCGTGTGGGCGGCGAGGCCGACGAGTTCGAGGCGGTCGGGCAGGTGCCGGGCCACGTCGAGGGTGCTGACGCCGATCGACCCGGTGGACCCGAGGACGGCGACCCGCTTGCGGGCTCCGGGGCTCGGGGGTAGCGACACGCGACACCGGGGGCGTTCGGGGGACCGACCGTACCGGTGAATTGTACGAACCGCGGCGGGCACGCCGTAGTCGCCCGCCGCGGACGCGGGTATCCTGGTGTGCGAATCCCCGCGACCGGCCCCGGCGGAAGTGCCGCGATGTCCGACGACCTCGACTTCTCCGCCCGGATGCCGAAGCGCGACC
>JBGAQM010000013.1:0-34860 GCA_044220735.1 Urbifossiella sp.
AGCCCGGCGGGCGGCCGTCCCGCCGACCGGCGGCGCGAACGCCGCGCCGACCGGGGCCAGGGCGGCCGCGGGGCCGGTCGCCAGCGTGAGCGACCAGGTGTCGAGGTAGCCGCCGTCCTGCGCGGCCAGGTCCTCGACCTGGAGCCGCCACGTCCCGTTCGGCGACTTGCCGTTCAGCACCGAGAGCGCCACCGACGGCCGGAACGTGCCGGTGAACGGCGCCGCGGCCCCGCTCACCGCCGTCGCCGCCTGGTCGTCGAACGTCGTACCCAGGAGGTTGTTCGCACTGCCGCCGTGCCGGTTGAACAGCCGCACCGCCGTGCCGTCCGGGGCGATCAGCGTAATCCGCAGGTCGGACGTGTACGTGTGGAACAGGTTCAGCGACACGTTCACGTCTCGCAGCACCCCCGTCAACCCCGACACCATCACCGTCGAACTCACCGTCACCGCCCGCGACGAGCCGATTGACACGTCGGTGCCGTTCGTGAACGTCCGGGTCGTCGGCGCCGCGGCCACGGCGATCGTGGCCGCGGCGGTCGCCGCGCCGCCGCGGCCGTCGGCGATCGAGTAGGTGAACGAGCCGGTGCCGCTGAACCCGGCGGCGGGCGTGAACACGACCCGCCCGTTCGACACCGCCGCCGTCCCGCCGACCGCGCCCGTGACCCCGCTGATCGACAGCGCGTCGCCGTCCGGGTCGGAGTCGTTGGCGAGCACGTCAACCGTCACCGGCGTGCCGGCGGCCGTGGTCGCGGTGTCGTTCGCCGCCACCGGCGCCCGGTTCACCGGCGCGCCGACCGAGACGCTGGCGGTGGCGGTTGCAGTTCCGCCGCGACCGTCGCTACTGCCATAAGTGAACGAGCCCGCGCCGCTGAACCCGCGGCGGGCGTGAACACGACCCGCCCGTTCGACACCGCCGCCGTCCCGCCGATCAGCGCCCGTGATGCCGGGCGATCGATACCGCGTCGCCGTCCGGGTCGGAGTCGTTGGCGAGTACGTCAACCGTCACCGGCGTGCCGGCCGTGGTCGTCGCGGCGTCGTTCACCGCCACCGGCGCCCGGTTCACCGGCGCGGTCGTGTACGGTTGGACGGTCCCCGTGACGCGGTAGTTGCCGAGGCTGCCGTAGTTCGAGAACCCGGTGCCGCCCACCGCCCCCTTCCCCGTCCCCGCCACCCGCAGGAAGTACTGGCCGGCCGTCGGCAGCGTGTACGTCACCGGGGCGTTGATCAGCGTGCCCGGGTTCACCAGGGTGAGCAGCGTGCCGGCGGCGTCGTACAGTTCCGCCTGCACGGCCAGGTTCGGCCCCACGGTCAGCGGGTCCACCGTCAGCGCCGCCGCGCCGGCCCCCGCGAAGAACGAGAACACGTCCGCGTCGGTGTTCCGCTCCACCCGGCCGTACAGCGTCGGCACCGTCCCCGCCCCCGGCGCCAGCAGCGGCGTCGCCGTGGCGAGGGTGTTGCCGTAGTCGTCGGACCGGTAGGTGAACCCGTTGCTGCCGGTGATGACCGCGAGGTCGTCCTGCGTGTTGTTCGCCCCGGCGTACTCCCCCCGGCTCCACTGCGACAGGTTGGGGCTGTACGACGCCCCCATGATCGGCCCCCACGACGTCACGCCGGTGCCGTGGCCGCCGTAGTAGCCGGACGTGGCGGTGCCGTCGTGGCCGAGGCCGAGGGCGTGCCCGGCCTCGTGCGACGCCGCCTCCGCCGCCGACTTCTCGCCGCCGTTGAACACGTACGCCGGGGTGAAGTTCGAATAGTTGAACGACCCGACGTAGGCGACCCCGCCCGACCCCGGCGCCGGCGAGTCGTCCGGGGTGATGACCACCCGCACGCCCCAGCGCGTGTCGCCGGCGCCGGACTTCCGCAGGTCTTCGAGGTTTGCCGGCTGCTCGGTCGTCACGTCCACGTTAAACGGGGCGTAGTCCTCGGAGACCCGCGCCCACACCCGCTGCATGGTGACCCGCTCGGCGTCGGAGAAGGCCGGGCCGTTGTTCCCGGGATCCCACGCGGGGCTGGTGAGGTTGTCCCACGACGTGCCGGTCACGTCGCCGGTTGTGTGGCCGTCGAAGTCGAGGAAGATCGTGTGGTTCGCGGTCGGGTTGCTGTGGAGGCGGAACGTCTGGGCGAGGTCGTAGGTGCCGCCGGCGACCGCCCACAGTTGCGCGTCGGGCACCTCGCGCCGCTCGAGGCCTTCGAGGGCGAGCGGGGCCGTCGGCTTCGCACGCCGCAGCCCACGGGACACGTTGAACAGGGACATGAATACGCACTCCTGCGCCGAGAAAGAGAGGGACGTGAAGGACCGCGCTCGACCCGCGGCGCGGCCCGTGTGGGTCCGCGGTGCGTGAGGGGGGTCGATTATGCGGGTACGGGCGACGAGACCGACTGACAGGACTAGAGCGACTGTAGCACGTGGGACGGGGCCGTGCGAGGAGTATTCCGCGCAACTCGGCGCGGACGGAAGCTCCTGGGTCGGCAGTTGCCGACCCAGGAGCTTCCTGTGATGCTCGACCCGTCACCACCTACTGACGTGCGGCCGGGCCGGTGACGCCGAGCTTGAACGTGTGAAACAACTCCTGGCCGGTCGAGTCGGTGACAGTCAGGATCACGTCTGCCTCGGTCCCGGCGGCGGCGGCCGGGACCGCCCAGGTCACCACGCCATCGGCGCCGAGCCGCATCCCCTCGGGGCCGGACTCGAGCCGGACACGAGCCCCGCCCTTCTTCGAGCGGACCGTCGGGGAGTACCGGAAGGTGGTCCCTGCCACCACCTCCGCCGGCGGCCGGCCGGCCACGAACAGGTAGTCGATCCTTGCCTTCTCCAGCTGGGCGTCCAGGTCGAAGCGGTGGAGGATGAGCTTGTCCCCGGCGTCGGGCACGGTGATCAGTAGCTTCGCGTCCGGGATCAGGAACACGCGCTGGTCGTACCCGCGGGTGGACCGGCCGAACCGGTCGGCCGGCGGGTCGAGGCCGGCGAGCGCCGGGAGCGTGACGAGCGGCCGGCTCTCGCGGTCGAGGTAGACCGACGCCCGGGCCGGCCCCCGTTGCCCGCCGCCGAACGGGTCGCCGACGTCGAGCCCGAGCACGAGCGAGCCGTGGACCGCGGGGACCGCCAGCCCCGCGGGGGCGCCGGCCAGCGCCTTGCCGCCGTTGGTGATGGCCTTTCGCGCGGCGTACACCGTGCGGCCATCCGCATCGGGGAGGAGGGCGCCCCACGACTCGTGCTCGCTGAACGCCCTGTACGTCTTCCCCTCCCGCGCCCACACGTGGACCCCGGACGGTGACAGGCCCAACACCCAGGCGGTGATCGTCTCGCCGTTGGCGCTCACCCGCACTTCGGGCGGGTACTGCGGGTGGAACCCACCCGCCCCGCGGCCCCCGTCGCCGAACGCCAGGTCGCTCTTCTTGAGCGTCTTCACGTCGTACAACTGGACGCCGGGCATGTCGAATGCGCCGGCGGCCGACCGCGTGACGACGACCAGCGGCCCGGCCGACGCGTTCCCCATCGTCAGTGACTTGACGGGGCTGGTGATCGGGTTCGCGGTGGTCAGCTCCCGCTCCAGCGTCTTCAGGTCCCACCGCTGCACGACGTTCGCCCCCGGGAGGAGGACGATCAGCTTGTCACGGCCGGCGGCGAAGTGAGCCTCCTCTTCCGGGATCGGGAGGTACTTCACGACCTTCGCCGCGGCGGTGTCGAACACGGCCAGTTTCCGCTCCCGTGGCAGGTGGGCGAGCAGGAACCGGCCGCCGGCCGCGGGGATGATCTGCGCCGCGGGCGACGGCAGGTTCACCGTCTGTTCGTCCTTGTCCAGCGGGGCCGGTCGCAGCGCGAGTCCCCCAGTCGCCGGCGGGTTTGCGACCTTCGGCGCGAGCGGGGCCGGCACGGACATCGGCGGCGGTGGCGCCGGAGGGGCGGGCGCCGGGGCCGGCTCCGGGGCGGGCATCGGCGCGTTGGCCGGCCGGTCGCGGACGGCCAGCTTGAACGTCTGGAAGAGTTCCTGCCCGGCCGAGTCGGTCACCGAGAGGATCACGTCCACGTCGCCGTCTTCATGGTCGGCCGGCACCTTCCAGGTGAGATTGCCGGCGGCGAGCGCCATACCGTCCGGGCCGATTTCGTGCTTGAGGTTCACCCCGCCCTTGCGGGAGCGGACGGCCGGCGTGTACGCGAACGTCGTCCCGCGGTGTGCCTCGGCCGGCGGCTCGGTCGTGACCAGCAGGTAGTCCACGTCCGACTTCTGCAACAGTTCGTCCACGTTGAACCGGTGGAGGACCACCCGGTCGTTCGTCGCCGGGATGCTCACGAGCCGGCCGGCGTCGGGGACGAGGGTCAGGCGGCGGTCGTGCATCACGGGGTCGCCGACGCTGCCGTAGGAGTACGACTCGGTGGCGACGCCCTCGATCCCGTCCATCGACGCGAACGCGCGGTACTGGCCGGGGAGGAAGAAGTTCACCCGGCCGGCCGCGGGCTTCGCCTGCGGGTCGCCGGGGAACCGGCCGCCGCCGCCGCCGGGTTCCAGTTGCATGAACAGGTTCCCGGACGCGGCCGGGAGGTACGGCCGGTTGAAGTTGCCGTTCTCGTCGGACGGGTAGAGCTTCTTGAACTGCGAGTTGAACACGCCCTGGGCGCAGTAGATGTAGCGGCCGTCGGGGCTCGGCAGCAGCAGGCTGGTCCCGGCGCCGAACGACCGGCCCTTCGCCTCGCCGTTCACGACTTCGACCAGGGACATGTCGTGCCCCTCGCTCCCCGTGCTGTTCCGCCAGCCGAACAGCCGCCCGTCGGCCGACGCGCGGGCGAACGGGCCGACGGCCGTGGGCAGCTTGTCCCCGCCGGGGATGACCTTGAGCGTGATGGGGTCCACGAGCAGCGGCTTCGCCCCCCACTGGTCCCCCTTCACGCAGACCAGCAGCGGCCCCTTCGACGCCGACCCCATGCACAGCCCGGAGACGGTCCCCGTGATCGGGAGCGGGACGGTCGCCTCGCGCTCGAACGTCGTCAGGTTGATCCGCAGGAGCACGCGGGCGTTCGGGTTGGCGACGAACAGGTGCGTCTGGCCGGCGGCGATGAGCGCCCCGTCCTCGGCGACCGGGATGTACTTCACCACCTTCGCCTGCGCCACGTCGAGAACGGCGACCTGCCGCTGCTGCGGGAGGTGGAAGGCCATCAGCTTCCCGCCGGCCCCGACCGCGACCGCACTCGCCGCGGCCGGGAGCTTGACCGTGACCGGACCGGCGTCGGGCGGCGGCGGGTCGGCCTTTCCGGGCACGGCCGGGGGCGGGTCGGGCATCTTGGGCATTGGCGCGGGGTTCATCGGCGCAGGGTTCATCGGGGCCACGGCGACGGTCGCGCCCTTTTCCGCGCCGACGGCGACGCGGAGGGTGTGTAGCGACTCCTGCCCCGAGGCGTCGGACACGGTGAGGATGACAACCGCGTCGTCGTCCGCGTACCCCTTCGGCACGGCCCAGGTGAGTTTTCCGTCGGCTGCGGCGGCGAACCCGGCCGGGGCGGAATCGACCTTCACCTTCACGCCGCCCTTCTTCGACCGAATGGAGAGGGCGTGAGTGAACACCTTGCCGCGTGCGGCCACGAGCGCCGCGGGAGAATCGACGAGGAGGTAGTCCTTGCCGGACTTCTCCAGCGCCGCGTCGAGGTCGAACGGGTAGACGAGGAGCTTGTCGTTGGTCGGCGGGAGGACGACCAGCTGCTTCGCCGCCGGCAGGAGCATAAGCCGCTGGTCGTGCCCGATCGCCTCGCGGTCCCAGACGTTGATGTCGCCGAGGGCCAGGCCGGGGAGGTCGGCGAGCTTGGTCCCGTCGGCCGCCCAGTGGACGGCCGCGGTCGCGGGCTGCTGGGTGCCCCGCTTGCCGAGGGTGAGGTTCAGGTACAGGCTCGACCCTTCGGCCGCGGGGATGCTATACATCGTCCCCTGGGGGGCGAAGCCGTTGACCCCGTCCCGCCCGCCGATGTCCTTCCCGGTCGGGCTGAACCGGCCGCAGGCGGTGTAGATTACCCGCCCGTCCGGCCCGGGGGTGACGTGGCCGAGCGACTCGTGCTCGTAGTGCGGCTTCAGGGTGGCGTCGCCGAGGGTCAACACGCTGAACCCCGACGGCGAGCCGCTGGTCCCCCACGAGCCGAGGGTCCGGCCGTCGGCCGACACCCGGACCCCTTCGCCGACGTTGACGAAGACGCCCCGGTTGCCCTTGTCCCACGTCAGGCCGATGGGCTGGAGGGTGCGGGTGTCGAGGGCGACCACGGCCCCGCTGTCGGTCAGCCATAGCGGCCCGGTCGAGGCCGACCCGACGAGCGCGTTCTTGACGGTCATCTCCCGCTTGAGCCCGCCGGGCGTGGTCACGCTGGCCGGGAGCGGCACGGTCAGCTCCTTCTCGAACGTGGTCAGGCTCCACCGCTGCACCACCCGCTCGACCGGGCTGACGACGAACAGCTTCTCCGCCCCGGCCGCGACGAACACGTTCGCCCCGCCGGCCGGGAGGTACTTGACCACCTTCTGCTGGGTGGCGTCGAACACCGCGACCTGGCGGGTGGTCGGCAGGTAGGCACAGACGTACCGGCCGGACCCGCCGACCGCGACGGACGCCACCGCCGCGGGCAGCGGCACTTCTTTCGGCGCCGGGCCGGCGAGGACGGGCGGGGGCGGGGGCTCGACCTTCTTCGGCACCAGGGGCGGCGGCATCGACTGCGGCGGGAACGGCAGGTTCGGTTGCCCGAACGGCGGCGGGATCGGCCCGGGGCCGGGGCCCTTCGGCGTGACGTTATTGGCGATCAACACCTGCTGGATCGTCGGCGGCGTGATCGTGAACTCCTGCACGGCCTCCTTCCCGCCCGCGGTCCGCGCCGCGATGCGGACCGGCACCGGCGCCCGCACCTGGCCCGGTCGGGGGAACCAGGTCACCGACCCGTCGGGCGTGACGGTCAACCCCGGCGGCCCGTCAACGAGCGCGAACGTCGGCCGCGCCCCGTCGGCGGCGACGGCCGTGGCCGTGTAGGTGTACGGCCCGTTGCCGCGGGGGACGGCCGGCGCGACGGACGTGAACAGCACGTCCCGCCCGGCGCGGCGGAGGAGGTCGGGCATGTCCACCGGGAACAACTGCGCCTCGTTCGAGTTGCCCGACACGACCACCACCATCCCCGGGTCCGGCAAGAAGGTGACGACGCGGGGCAGTCCGGTCGGCGACTTGCCTTTCGTCATCCACTCCTTGACCGCGGCCCCGCCGGGGAGTTCGGCCAGCGGTTGGGCGTCCTGGTTGGCGTGGAGGAGGAGGCGGTATTTGGGCCCGTACTCGACTTGCAAGAAGAACGGGCCGGCGCCGGCCGGGAAAAACATGTTGGGGGTTCTGTCACCCGGCCGGAGTTGTCGGCCGTCCTCGCCCACCAGCGAGTGGCCGAGTAGCACCTTGCCGTCCGGGGACGGGATGAGACCACTCGACTGGTTGACCTCCACGCCCTTGTAGCCGTCCCGGGTCCTGACGAGGGCGCGGTCGCCGACGACCATCGTGCGGCCGTTGGCGCTGACCCCGGGCGGGAGCGGCTCGACGCCCAGGATGAGCGGGAACGCCTGGGTGGGCCGCTGGGGGTCGGCTACTGGAAAAGCGAGCGGCGTGAACGTGAGCGGGTCGAATAGCTGGCAGAGCACGCGCCGGACCGGCGCATTCCCGACCACCATCAGTGGCGCGTCCGCCCCGGACGCGGCCGCGAGGTACCGGATCGACTGATTTTGATCGAGTTGGAAAGTCGCCTCCTGGGTTCCGGTGCGGAGGTCCAGTCGTACCAACCGGCCATCGGGTTGGCCGAAAATCGCCTTGTCGCGTGCGATCGACACCTGCACCTGATCGTCGAGCCCTAGCACGGAGCCTGACGGCCTGGCACCGGCCACGTCGTAAACGGCGAGCATGCGGGCCTGCGGGACTCGGAACGTTAGCAGCTTCCCGCCGTCCGCGGGGTACACCTCCGTGACGACTCCTGGGAGCCTGACCGCGACCGGCATGGTCTCGGGCATCGTCGGGGTCGTGGTCTTCCCGGCCGCCGGCGCCGGTCCGGTCGGCATCACCGGCTGTGGGGAGGTCACCAGGTCCGGCGGGACTTTGCTTGACGGAGTTGTGGGCGACTTCGGGGCCGGAGGTTGTGCCGCCGGGGTTCGTGTCGCCGGTGGTGCAGCGGCGATCTCGTCCGATCCCTTCGTGTCGCGCTCGCCGGCCTTCTGGTACAGGAGGAAGCCGCCGACTCCGCAGCCGACGACCAGCGTGCAAGCGAGCGCGGCCAGCCCCCCGAGGAGCACTAACGTCTGGGGCGCTGCGCCGGCCGGTTTGGGCTCAGGGTTCGCCCGGGGCTCCAGGTACGCCCTGGGCTTCTGCGGCGGGCGCACGGGCGCATCTTCGAGAGGAAGGGGTTCCGGGGCAACCGCGACGGGCGGCGAGGGTGCGTCGGTCTGGCGGGGCTTGATCGTGACGCCGCACCGGGGGCAGCGAATCACGCGGCCGATGTCGCCAGGCTGGACGCGCAAGGTGGCCGTGCAGGCTGGGCAGCGGACGTGGACGGGCATGGGCAAGACCGCTCGGACGGGAAATATGGAAAGATCATACCCGACTAAATGACGAATACAACAACGATCGGCACTCCGCGACTAGCCGTTCGGACTGGGGAACCCCGATGGGTGATCCTGTATTCACCCGCGCGGCCGTGCGGCGGCCGCCGGAGCGCCGGATCTCTCGGCACAACCTTGGATGTCGACGCACGTAGTTGGTCCGCCCGCCGTCCAGCACCCCGATGCGGGACAAGTTTCTAGCCGCCCGCGCCGGGCTGGCCGCCGCCGCTCATCGAGCGGGACGACGAGGTCGACCTCGTCGTCACCGCCCTCGTCTCCCGCGAGCACGTACTCCTCGTGGGGCTGGCAGTTGCGGTTGCCGCTCCTGGTTGCGGCCGCGCCCGGCGAGACCGTGTACCTGGCCACGCCGGCGGTGGCGGCCTCACTCGCCGGGGTTGACAGGTCGGTGCTGGCCCTGGCCGTCCCTGGCGGGCTGTGGGCTCGGGCCGCCACCCACCGCTACGGCCTCCTCGAAATCGCCTCCGCGCCGGACATCCGCCCACAGCCGGTCCGTCCGCCTGGCACGGGTGGGCCAGCCCGCGCGTGCCGGAGCACCGTTCGACCGGGACTGTCCCAGCCCACCGTCCTGCGGGCCGGAGCGGCTTTCTTTCAGCCCACAGGCGCGCGGCCGCTCGCCGGTACAAAGTAGCGGCGCCACCATACGTGACCCGCCCTCTACTCCCACGCCCGGACTCGCGTGGGATGGGCGTCACGCATGAGACGAGGTATTCCACGTGACAATCGGGTAGTTGCGACTCCCCGTGCCGGGGTCGGCTGCATGCACACGGTCGAGGTGACGAATGGCACTTACAAGTCCGGAACCCAAAGGGAGACGAAGGGATTGGCTGCCGGGTCATGTCGGGCGATGATGGCGGTGCACCTCACCGGCCCGGTGCCTACCCCATGTGGTCCACACCCTGGGTTGATCCGCCAGCGGGCGGGCTTCCGCGACGGCAGTTCCTCCAAGACGGCGACCTCCCGTTCGCCACCGTCCTCACCGAGGAGTTCGCCGCGGACGCGCTGGCCGCCGTCGGCGGGTGGTGGGACCGGGTCTTCTCCCGAGTGGTCACCCTCTGCTCGGCGACCGGCTCATGTGCGAGTGGGCCGAGATGGTGTTGCTCAAGCAGCGCGGGGTCGACTGCGCGAGCCGCCTTACGTCGCACCGGAAGGCCGACTTCCGTCGGGGCAATCGCTACGGCGCGGGCGACCACGTGGTCGAGTGGCCCGAGCCGCGACAGCCCCGGACGATCGACCGGGGGGGGTACGCGGCGCTGCCCGCGTACCTAGACCGCATGCGAGTGCCGCGCCCGGGTGGGCCTGCCGGGCTTCCTGACGCGGGTGTTGGTCGTGGCCACGACGCTGCAGGACACCCAGGAGTACGCCACGGACGACCGCGCCCCTGCCGTACCGTGGTCGCTGGAACGCGGAGCTCAACTTGTAGCCGCTCAAGCAGAGTTGCAGATGACGTGGTGTGGTGCAAGACCCCGGAGTTGGTCCGGAAGGAGCTGTGGGCGCGCGACCTGGCGCGCAACTCGATCCAGGCGATCGCCGCCCAAGCCGCGACCCGGCACGGGGTCGAACCACGGTCGATCAGTTTCACGGCGGTGGCCCAGGCGAAGGGGGCGTTTCAGCCGGCGATGGCCATCCGCGGCGGTCACGACGCGGCCATCCGCCGGGAGCTCTGCCAGTAGCCGCTGCACGCCGTTGCCGGCCACCGGGTCGGCGATCGGTCGGACCGTCACGAACCCAGCCGGCGGAAGCGCCAGCCCAAGCCGTACGACCGCCTGATGAGGCCGCGGCACGAGGCGAAAAGTGCCATGTTCAATGGCGTTCGGCGGAAGCAGGCGACACTCGTCCGACGCACCTGATGATGATACGCGCGGCGGCGTACCTGATCCCGACAGCGGCTACGCCTGAGGTCGTTGCACCTGGCTCGGTTGGGTCTCGCGCCCTCTCCGTAACCGGAGAGGGCATGCGGCCGGCGAACGCGACCACTCTGCGACCCGGCGAGCGCCACGACCGTCCGCTCGAAGGCACCGGCCTGCCGGCGGAACCGGCCAGCCACCCGAACCTCCGCCCCGCCACCCGGTGACACACTCCGACGCGACGAGCCGGCGACAGTTACACCACACGCACCCCGCAACCCGTCAGCGCGCGGCGCGCACCCGCGCCAGGTAGATCGCCGACTTCCCCTCGTGCGACGAGTAGTAACTGACCCACAGGTGCCCGTCGTGCCACACCAGCCCGGCGTAGCTCGTGTCCCCGCCCGACGGCAGCACGAGCCCTTCCGCCAGCGTGCCGGCGGTCGGGTCGAGGACGCACACGGCCGTGCGCACCCGGCCGTCGTAAAGGCGCACCGCGGCCACGGTCGGCGCGCCGGGCTGGAACACGAAGTTTGGCCCGCCCACCCGCGCCGGGAGCTCCTTCCACACCCACTCGCGGTACGGCGCCTTCGCCGTCCCGACCCAGCCCTTCTGGTTCCCGCCCTCCCGCCGGACCAGCGCCACCACGTCGCCAGCCGGGGTGAACCGCACCGTCGTCTCGTTCGGGTGGCCCGGCACGGCGAGGTGCGTCACCAGCTCGTACCGCTCGCCGTCCGGGCTCACCCACAGCTTGAGCTTCCAGTCGGCCGGGCCGGGCTCGGCCGCACCGGTCCTCGCCGCCTCCTTCGCCGCCGGGCTCGCCCGCTCGGCGGCGTTGTACGACACCCCGTAGCACTTTCCGTCGTGCCACGTCACCCGCCACAGCCAGTCGCCCTCGCCGAGCACCCGCTTCGGCGCCGTCCACTCGCGCCCGTCCTTTGAGAACGCCACCCGCGGCTGGCGCCCTTTGAGCGTCTTTCCGTCGTACACCGACCCGCCGGCGACGATCATCAGCCGGCCGTCGGGGGTGACCGAGAACTTCGGGTCGCGCAGGTCGATGCCGGTTTCGGCGAGGAGCGCGACCGACTCCCAGGCCGCGCCGTCGGCGGACGCCAGCACCCGCAGCCGGCCGTCGCCGCCGACGTGGGCGTCGCCCTCGCGGAACGTGCAGTACCACGTGTCGCGGAACCGGATCAGGTCGGTGAAGGCGTTGTGCCGCCCGCCGTCCCAGACCTTGCGGACCTCGCCGACGAGTTCGAGGCGCGGGGCGGCCGCGGGCGGCTGGGCGGCGACGAGGGCGGCGACGGCCACGGACGGGAGGATCATGGGAGCTCCGGCGGGCGGGCGGCGTGCCGTCACCCTACCGCCGCCGCCGCCGGGCGACAAACCGTTTCCGGGTTCCGATGCGGTATTCGGAGCCCTACCGCGGTAGAACTGCGGTAGTGGGCTTGAACGCCTCGGATCTCAGGTAGGCGGTGCGATCGTCGATGCGACGGACCCGAGCCGGCGGGCTCGGACGATCGACCTCGCACGGGGAATCGCGTCATGCACCGGTCGGTTCCGCTCGTGGGCTGGCTGTTCGGGCTGACCGTGGTCTCAGCCGGGGTGAGCACGTCAACGCCGCCCCGTGACCCGTTCCGGCTGACGTTCGGGTCGGACGGGACGCCCGCGTACAGCGACGCGCTGGTGCGGGAACTGACGGCCGACGCGCAGGCGCGGGGCGACGCCCGGCGGGGGGCCGGCGTCTTCGCCGCGGCCACGTCGGCGTGCGTGTCCTGCCACAAGGTCGGCGGGCGCGGCGGCGACGTCGGGCCGGACCTCACGAAGGTCGGGAGATGCGTCCCGCCCGAGGCGGTCGTCGAGGCGGTGTTCTGGCCGAGCCGGACGGTCCACCCCGCGTTCAAGGCGGTTGCCGTCGTGGACGTCAACGGACGCACCCTCCAGGGCGTCGTGAAACAGGAGACGACGGCGGAACTCGTGCTCACGGATGCCGCCGGCAAGACACACCGCGTCCCGAAGGCGGACATCGAGACGCGGCGCGAGGTCGGCTCGCTCATGCCGGCGGGGCTGACCGCGGGGCTGACGCCGGAGCAGCGCCGCGACCTCGTCCGCTACCTCCTCGACCTCGGGAAGGCCGAGGGGCTCGAGGCCCTGTCCCACGAGCCGGCGAAGTTCGACTACCCGCGCGCGCCGCTCCGGCCGGAGGACTGGTCGAACCGGGCGCACCCGGTGAACCGCGACCGGGTGTACGACTTCTACACCCGCGAGGCGCTCCACTTCCGCGGGCGGCGGCCGCTGCCGTTGCTCCTCCCCGAGTGGCCCGGGATCGACGGCGGCGGGTTCGGCCACTGGGGGAACCAGAGCGACGCCACCTGGAAGGACGGCCGGTGGAACAAGACCGACCTCGGCTCGCTCCAGTGCGGCGTGTTCCGGTCGGGTTCCCTGGTCGTCCCACGCGGGGTGTGCGTGCGGCTCGGGGACGACGGCGAGTTGGCTGTGTGCTTCAACCCGGACACGCTCCAGTACGAGGCCGTGTGGAAGGGCGGGTTCGTCCAGACGAGCGAGTTCCGCGCCGGCTTCCTCGACGGGCTCAAGCCGGTGGGGCAAGTCCTCCCGCCGCCGGAGCGCACGAAGGTGACGCGGCCGTTCACCTACCGTGGGTTCTACCGCCACGGCACCCGCACGATCTTCGCGTACCGGCTCGGGGACGTGGAGATGCTCGACGCCCCGTGGGTCGAGGACGGCAAGTTCGTGCGTGTGGTCGCCCCCGCCGACCGGCACCCGCTGGCCCACCTCACCCGCGGCGGCCGGCCGCAGTGGCCGCAGGTGCTCGCCGCCGCGGGCGAGCGCGGCGCCGGTCGGCCGTACGCCGTGGACACGATCCCGCCCCCGTTCAAGAACCCGTGGAATGCCCTGATGCACTTCGGCGGCCACGACTTCTTCCCCGACGGGTCCGCGGCGGTCTGCACGATGCAGGGCGACGTGTGGCGGGTGGACGGGCTCGACGACGCGCTCGCGAACGTCCGCTGGCGGCGCGTCGCGGCGGGCCTGCACCACGCCCTCGGGCTGGTGGTCGCGGACGGGGCCGTGTACGTCCTCGGGCGCGACCAGATCACGCGCCTCCACGACCGCAACGCCGACGGCGAGGCCGACTTCTACGAGTGCGTCTCGAACGCCTACGCCACCTCGCCGGCCGGTCACGACTTCATCTGCGGGCTCGAGCACGACGCCGCCGGGAACTTCTACACCGCGTCGGGCAACCAGGGCCTGCTGCGAATCTCGCCGGACGGGAAGCGCGTCGAGGTACTCGCCACCGGCTTCCGCAACCCGGACGGCCTCGGCCTGGCGCCGGGCGGCACGATCACGGTACCGTGCTCCGAAGGCGAGTGGACGCCGGCGTCGATGGTCTGCGAGGTGCCGCCGGGGGCGAAGGAGCCGCCGCACTTCGGCTACGGCGGCCCGCGCGGCGGGAAGCCGCCGGCGCTGCCGCTGGCGTACCTGCCGCGCGGCCTGGACAACTCGAGCGGCGGGCAGGTGTTCGTCGCCGGCCGCAAGTGGGGGCCGCTCCAGGGCCAGCGCGTCCACCTGTCGTTCGGCACCGCGAGCCACTTCCTGCTGCTCCGCGACGAGGTGGACGGGCAGCCCCAGGGCGCGGTCGTGCCGCTCCCCGGCGACTTCCGCTCGGGCGTCCACCGCGGGCGATTCCACCCGACCGACGGGCAGTTGTACGTCACCGGCATGTCCGGCTGGGCCACCTACTCGGCCGCCGACGGCTGCTTCCAGCGCGTCCGCTACACCGGCGACCCGGTCCAGCTGCCGCGCCGGCTCCACGTCCACCGCAACGGCGTCCTCGTCGAGTTCACGCGGCCGCTCGACCGGGGGCTCGTCGAGCGCGCCGACCGCCACTTCGCCCAGTGCTGGAACTACCGCTACGGCCCCGGCTACGGGTCGCGCGAGTTCTCGCCGAGCCACTACGGCGTGCCGGGCCACGACCCCGTGCCGATCGCCTCCGCACGCCTCCTCCCCGGCGACCACACGCTGTTCCTGGAGATGCCCGACCTGCAGCCGGTCAGCCAGTTGCACCTGAACGTCGGCGTCGCGCCGGACCGGACGTCCGACCTGTTCGTGACGGTTCACAAACTCGGCGAGCCGTTCCGCGACCTGCCAAACTACCGCGAGTCGGACCGGCCCGTCGCGGCGCACCCGATCCTGGCCGACCTCGCCGCCGCCGCGAAGCGCGAGCCGAACCCGTGGCGGCAGCCGATCCCCAACGCCCGCGCGGTCCGCGTCGAGGCGGGGAAGAACCTGACGTTCGCGACGCCGGTCCTCCGGGTGAAATCCGGCGAGGCGGTGAAGCTGACGTTCCGCAACCCGGACGTGGTGCCGCACAACTGGGTGCTGGTGAAGCCCGGGGCGCTGAAGACCGTCGGCGAGCTGGCGAACCGGCTGATCGCCGACCCGGAGGCGGTGGCGTGGAACTTCGTGCCGAAGTCGGCCGACGTGCTCGCGTACACCGACGTGGTGCCGCCGCTGGGGAGCGCCGACATCCACTTCCGCGTGCCGGCGGCCCCGGGCCGGTATCCCTTCCTGTGCACCTTCCCGGGACACTGGATGGTGATGAACGGCGAACTGGTCGTGGAGTAATCCGGGTTCCGCCGACGCTCCCGCGGAAATGATTGTTTCCGCCGCGCCTCCCTACGGGTCGCGGAAACATGTCACGCGGTGAGATCGAATCGCGTCGCACTGTCGCCGCGGCGACCGACACCCGGGCGTGAGGGGGCAAGGGGTTGCGACGCAGTCGGTGGTCATTCTGGCCGGCATCATTGTTTCCGACTAACCCCCCACCGGGTCGCGGAAACAAGGATGCCGGGGTGATCGTCCACTGTGAGCCCGCCCGCGAGCCGTAACGCGACGGCCTTCTTGGAACGGATCAGGAACCGCCATGAGCCACACCGTCCGGGTCGGTCGAGCCCTGGCCATACTCGCCCTGATCGCCGTCCCCGCGGCGGGGGCCGCCCGGGCCGCGCCGCCGCACGTGCTCCTCGTCGTCGTCGACGACCTCGGGTGGATGGACCTCGGGTGCCAGGGGAACGCCCGCCTCCACACGCCCCGCATCGACGCGCTGGCGAAGCAGGGGGTGCGGTTCACGAACGCGTACGCGGCGTCGCCGGTGTGCTCGCCGACCCGCGCCGCCCTCATCACCGGGCAGACGCCGGCGCGGCTCGGCATCACCCAGCACGGGAAGGACGGCCCGCAATTCTGGCCCCCGAACCGGAAGGTCCAGCCGCCGCCCGCCGCCCACGTGTTGCCGCTCGCGACCGTCACCGTCGCCGAACGCCTCCGGGCGGCCGGGTACGCGACCGGGTTCTTCGGCAAGTGGCACCTCTCGGGCGACCCCGACCCGACCGACCCGGCCGCCGGCGGCCCGGCCTTCTGGCCGGAGCACCAGGGCTTCGACGTGAACGTCGGCGGGTGCGGGCTCGGCGGGCCGCCGACGTACTTCGACCCGTACCGCATCCCCGCGATCCGCCCGCGGACGGCCGGCGAGTACCTGACCGACCGGCTCGCGGACGAGACGACCGCGTTCCTGCGCGGGAACCGCGCGAAGCCGATGTTCGTCTGCCTCTGGACCTACAACGTCCACTACCCGTTCGAGGCGCCCGCGGACCTGGTCGCACGCTACCGGGGCCGGGAGGGGCCGGGGTTGAAGAACCCGGTGTACGGCGCCCAGGTCGAGGCGACCGACCGGGCGGTCGGCCGGGTGCTCGACGAGATCGACCGGCTGGGGATCGGCCGCGACACGCTCGTGATCTTCACCAGCGACAACGGCGGGTGGGAGGGGGCGACCGACAACCGCCCGTTGCGCTCGGGCAAGGGCGACCTGTACGAGGGCGGGTTGCGGGTGCCGCTCGTCGTCCGCTGGCCGGGCGTGGCCGCGGCCGGCGGCACCGACGACACGCCGGTGGTGAGCACGGACCTGTCCGCGACGATCCTCGACGCGGCGGGCGTGCGGCCGGGCGCGGGCGAGGTCATCGACGGCGTGTCGCTGCGACCGACGCTGCAGGGGAAGAAGCCGGACCGCGGCGCCCTGTTCTTCCACTACCCTCACTTCGCCTGGCACAAGGGGAACCGCCCGGGCGGCGCCGTCCGCTCCGGGCCGTACAAGCTGATCCGCCGCTACGACGACAACTCGGTCGAGCTGTACGACCTGGCGAACGACATCGGAGAGGCGCGAAACCTGGCGGGGGAGCGGCCGGACGTGGCTGCGGCGCTCGACGCGCAACTCGGGAGGTGGCTCCGCGACACGGGCGCGCGACTGCCGACGCCGGCCCGGTAACGGGTCTCACGTCCACAGTTCGCGGACCGGCTTCCCGCCCTTCTCCACGCGCGGGAGCGGGCGCCCGCCGGGGGTGTCGCGCTCGGTCTCGTAGTCGATGCCGAGCAACTCGCAGACGGTGGCGAAGAAGTCGGCGGCGCTCACCGGCCGGTCGGCGACCGTCGCCCCGGTCGCGTCGGTCCGGCCGACCACGCGCCCGCCCCTCACCCCGCCGCCCATGAACACCGTTGACCACGCCCGCGCGTAGTGGTCGCGGCCCTTCCCCTTGAACGTCGGCGTGCGGCCGAACTCGCCCATCCAGATCACCAGCGTGCTGTCGAGCATGCCGCGGAGTTTCAGGTCGGTAACCAGGGTCGTCATCGACAGGTCGAGCGTGCCGCACAGGCGCTTCACGGCCTCGTTGTTCTCGAAGTGCGTATCCCATCCGCCGAGCCCGACCTCGACGTACTTCACGCCGGTCTCCACGAGCCGCCGCGCGAGTAGGCACCCCTGGCCGAACGAACTCTCGCCGTACGCCGCCCGGGTCTTCAGCGGTTCCAGCGTGAGGTCGAACGCCCGCGCCTTCTCGGTCCGCATCAGCCGGACGGCCCGCTCGTAGACGCTGCGGTGCGTCTGACTCAGCGGCACCTGGTACTCGCCGGCGAAGCCGCGCTCGAGTTCGTCGAGCAACCCGAGCCGCCCGTCCACGGCCGGTGCCGGCACCATCGCCCGCAGGTTCTCGACGCCCCGCTTCGGGTCGTGGACGAACAGCGGCTGGTGCCGCGGCCCGAGGAACCCGGGGCCGTGGCTCCGGTCGCGCACGTCGGCGACCGCGACGTAGCTCGGCACCGGGAAGTCCGGCTCGCCGATCGCGTCGGACGTGATCGACCCGAGGCTCGGGTACGTGAGCCCGCCCTGGCCCGACCGGTAGCCGGTGCGCAGGTGAACGCGGGCGCGGAGGTGCTCGTTCTCGACCGTGCTCATCCCGCGGACGACCGCGGCGTCGGCCATCTGCCCAGCGAACCGCGGCAGCAGTTCGCTGACGCGGATGCCCGGGACGGCGGTCGGGATGTCCTTGTAGACGCCGCACTCCGCCACGTCCGGCTTCATGTCGAACGTGTCGGTGTGCGGCGGGCCGCCGTCCATCCACAGGACGATGCACGCCCGCGCCCGCGCGGTCGCCGCCGCCGGCCGCGCCGCGAGCACCGGCAACCAGCCCGTGAGCGACCCGCCGCCGAGCGCGACGCGCAGCGCGTCGCGACGGCTCGGCGGGGTGCGGAACGACGGCATCGGCGCCTCAGGGATCAGTGGTTGCTGACGAACTCGGTGCTGTTGACGAGGGCCCACAGGACGTCGTGGTACGCCGTCCGCTTGTCGGTCGCCCGGGCGACGTGGGAGGTCATCGCCCCCATCTCGGCCGCGGTCGGCGGGCGCGAGAGCGTCGCCAGGAACAGCCGCTCGACGACCGCCTCCGGCGCCTTCAGCCGCGCCACGACCTCGTTCGCGGCCTTTGCGATCCGGTAGTGGTGGCCGGAGTTCATCAGGTAGAGCGCCTGCGGGATGCCGGCCTGAAACTCGGTCGGGTCGGGGTCGTCCTCGCCGCGGAAGAAGGCCACGAACCGGCCGCGCTCGCCAGCCTTCGTCTTCCGCGTCGCGTCGGTCGGCGGGGGCGTCTTCTCGTTGTCGGCGAGCGCGAACACCGACTCCAGCGAGTCGTTGAGCTGGAACGGCGTCATCACGCGGACGGCGGCGTGGCTGTAGAGCGTCTTGTCGGCACCGTTCCCCACCGCGGGCTTGCTCGTGCGCTGGTACGCCGCGCTGTTGCAGATGCCGCGGACGAGGTGCTTCAGGTCGAACCCGCTGCCCGCGAAGTCCTTCGCGAGCGCGGCCAGCAACTCGGGGTGCGACGGCGCGTTGTCGTCGGTCATGTCGTCGACCGGGGCGACGAGCCCGCGGCCGAAGAACTGGTGCCACACGCGGTTCACGCCGGCGCGGGCGAAGTACGGGTTGTCCGGCGACGCGACCCAGTCCGCGAGGGCCGGCAGGTACGGCCCGTCGGCCGGCACGGCCGCCTTCGCCCCGCGGAGGAACGTCGGCGCGGCCGCCTTCGCCGACGGCGGGACCATGAGCAACGCCTTCGCCTTCGTCGCGGTCACTTCCTCGCGGGCGCCGTACTTCTGGACGGCCCCCTCCCGCACGTAGACCGACTTGACCTTCGTGAAGAACGCGGCCATGCCCCAGTACTCGGCCTGGGTCCAGTCGCCGAACGGGTGCTTGTGGCACTGGGCGCACTGGATCTGCACGCCGAGGAACACGCGGCTGACGCGGTCGGTGATCTCGTCCACCGACTCGTGCGTGAGGTAGAAGGTGACGGCG
Organism: Urbifossiella sp.; assembly: GCA_044220735.1. Taxonomy (GTDB): domain Bacteria; phylum Planctomycetota; class Planctomycetia; order Gemmatales; family Gemmataceae; genus Urbifossiella. The sequence continues at coordinate 19,143 of JBGAQM010000013.1, forward strand.
CCGTTCTCCTCCTGCAATCCGCCCGCGGTGAGGACGCCGCGGGCGAGCGCGTCGAGCCGCACGTTCGCCGCGAAACGGGTCTGCAGCCACGTCACCATCGGGTCGTGCTTCTGCCGCGCGGCGGCGGCCGTGTTCGGGATGAGCAGCCCCGTCCAGATGTCGGTCATCCGGCGGGCGTAGCCGGGCGAGTCGAGGAGCTCGTCGATCACCTTGCGGCGCTTGTCGGGGTCGGGGCTGGCGACGAAGGCCGCGACGCGGTCCGGGGGCGGGATCACGCCCGCGATGTCGAGCGACACGCGCCGCAGGAACTCGGCGTCGGACGCGGCCGGCGAGGCGGTCAGCTTCTCGGCGTCGAGCCGTTTCGTCACCGCGCCGTCGATCAGGTTGGTGACCGTCGTCGGGTCCGCGGCGGCGGCCGGCGCAGCCACCGCCACGAGGGCCAGGGCGATTCCGGGGGCGATGAGTCGTCGCATGGCAACCACGTGTCCGGCCAGGGGCGGGCGGTGCGGACGAGTCGGGGAGGAGTGCGGGCGGTCCGCACGTCGATCCCGAAATCTGCGGCGAGTGGTACGAGTTGAGTGTGCACCGGTCCGCGGTGCCGGTCAACGGCGAAGTACTCCTATTGCCGCGGGCTTACCGCCGGCAACGGGGTAGGCTCGTGTCGTGACGGATTCCGCGCTGGCGGTGCGGGCGGTTCCGGCAGACAATGGCGGCACTTTCCGGAGCCCACCCGTGGTCCGTTATCTCCTCCCGCTCGTCCTCGTCGCCGCGACCGCCGGGGCCGCCACGGCCCAGCCCGCCCGCAAGCCAAACGTCGTCGTCATCCTCGCGGACGACCTCGGGTACGCGGGATGCGGTTCACCGACGCCCACTCGTCGTCCGGCGTGTGCTCGCCGACCCGGTACTCGCTCCTCACCGGGCGGTACCACTGGCGCACGCGGCTGCAGGCCGGCATCGTCGGCGTGTGGGGCGCGCCGCTGATCGCGCCCGACCGGCTGACCATCGCCGGCCTCGCCCGGCAGCACGGCTACCACACGGCGTGCGTGGGCAAGTGGCACCTCGGCTGGGACTGGCCGATCACCGCCGACCAGAAGAAGCACTTTCAGGGGCTCGGCGGGAAGGCCGGCGGCGGCGGCAAGGCGGTCGAGGACGCGACGCCCGAGATGGTCGCGGCGTGGAAGGACGTGTTCGCCCGGCCCATCCCCGGCGGGCCGACGACCCGCGGGTTCGCCGAGTACTTCGGGACGTGCGTGCCGAACTGGCCGCCGTACTGCTTCATCGAGAACGACCGCACCGTCGGCGTTCCGTCGCGGCTGCTGCCGGCGGCGCAGCTGGTGCGAAACCAGGCCAGCCTGCAAGGCCCGGCGCTGCCCGACTGGAAGCTCGAAGACGTGCTCCCCGCGCTCGCCGACCGGGCGTGCGACGTGATCTCACGCTCGGCCAAGGCGAAGCGGTCGTTCCTCCTGTACCTGCCGCTGACCGCGCCGCACACGCCGATCGCCGTGTCGCGGGAATGGCAGGGGCGCAGCGCGCTCGGCCACCCCTACGCCGACTTCGTGATGCAGACCGACGCCGTCGTCGGCCGGGTGCTCGACGCGCTCCGCACGACCGGCGTGGCCGACGACACGCTCGTGATCTTCACCAGCGACAACGGCTGCGCGCCCTACATCGGGGTGCCGCAGTTGGAGGCGGCCGGGCACTTCCCGAGCGGCCCGCTGCGGGGGTACAAGGCCGACGCCTGGGAGGGCGGGCACCGCGTCCCGTTCGTCGTCCGCTGGCCCGGCGTCGTGCGACCGGGGACGGTTTGCGGGCAAACGATCGGCTCCGTGGACGTCATGGCCACGCTCGCCGAAGTGCTCGGCGCGACGCTCCCGGCGAACGCGGGCGAGGATAGTGTCAGCCTGATGTCACTCCTCCGCGGCGGCGACCGGCCGGTCCACGAGGCCGTCGTCCACCACTCCTCGAGCGGCGTGTTCGCCGTCCGGGCCGGCGTGTGGAAGCTGATCTTCGGCCCGGGCGGCGGCGCCCCGGACGGCACCGCGCCCCACCTGTACGACCTCGCCGCGGATCTGCGAGAATCCCGCAACCTCGCAGCCGAGAGGCCCGAGGAGGTGCGCCGGCTCACCGGGCTGATGGAGAAGATGGTCGCCGAGGGCCGCAGCACGCCTGGCGCGAAGCAGACGAACGACGTGCCGGTCGCGATCGTCCGCCCGGCGAAGAAGGCGAACCCGCCGGCGAAGAAGGCGGACCCGCCGACGCCGCGGGACATCGTGTACCGCGAGGCCTCCGACGACAAGCTGAAGTTGCACGTCTACGCCCCGCCGGACGCGCAGCCCGCCGACCGGCGGACGGCGATCGTGTTCTTCTTCGGCGGCGGGTGGACCGCCGCGAACCCGACGCAGTTCGAGCCATTCGCCCGCCACTTCGCCGGCAAAGGTTGCGTGACGATCTGTGCCGACTACCGGGTCGCGTCGAAGCACCGGACGACGCCGATCGACGCGGTCCGCGACGCGAAGGCGGCCGTGCGCTACGTCCGCGGGCACGCGGCCGAACTCGGCATCGACCCGAACCGGATCGTCGTCTCCGGCGGCTCGGCCGGCGGGCACCTCGCCGCGTGTACCACGCTCATCCCGGGCTTTACCGACGGCCCGGACGCCGACTCGGCAGCGAACGCGCTGGTCCTGTTCAACCCGGTGCTCGACACGACCGCCGGCAAGCGCGGCGACGAGTTGAAAGGCGTCTCGCCGCTCGGCCACGTCCGGGCCGGGCTGCCGCCGACGATCGTCTTCCACGGGACCGCCGACAAGACGGTCCCGTTCGCGCAGGCCGAGGCGTTCACGAAGGTGATGACGGCCGCGAAGAACGTGTGCGAGTTGGTGCCGTTCGACGGCCGCGGGCACGGCTTCTTCAACAGCCCCGAGTTTCGCAAGGCGGCGACCGGCGACGACTACGAGGCGTGCCTCCGCCGCACGTCCGCGTTCCTGGAGCAACACAAGTTCCTGCCGGCCCGGCGGACGCCCCCGTAACCCTTGAGTGATATGCGCCGCGGCCGTGTTCCCGCCCGCCTCGGGCGGTTCGGTGGAGCCACCCAGCGCTCCGTCGCCCGGGTGGTCGTGCGGCATCATCGCCAGGCCAAGACCGCCTGGAGGTCGCCCAGCACTGCCTGTGGGACGACCCCGTCGAGCAGCCGCAGAAGGCCGCCCAGGTGATCGCCCGTGTCGCCAACCCGGTCGGGATGCGGGTCACGCAGTTGTTGTTGGAGGCCGAACAGGTGCTGGCCGCGGCCGACGTGCGGAACCTGGCCGACGCCGCCAAGGCCGCCGCCAAGCTGGGCGAGATCGACCGCCAGCTGTCGGGCCTGAAGGGCAACGGCCGGGTGGAGAAGGCCCGGCTGTACCTGAAGGATCAACTCCGGCGCCTCAAGCTCGCCTCGATCGAGGCCGTCTGAGCCCCTCACTACCCGACCGTGACCGAAGCGGCGGTACCTCTTCGCCGCTGCACCGGCCATTTCCCTTCCCACACGCCCCGGAGTCACCCGTGGACCTGCCACGCCCGCACCCCGACTGGCCACTCGTCGTCGCGTACGGCCTCGGGGTGAACAGCACGGCGATGCTCGTCGAGTTCGCCCGCCGCGAGATCCGTCCGGACCTGATCCTGTTCGCGGACACGGGCGGGGAGAAGCCGGAGACGTACCAGTTCTTGCCGGTCTTCCAGGAATACTTGAAGGATGTCGCCTTCCCGCCCGTCGTCACCGTCCGGTACGAGCCCAAGACCGCCCCGTACCGAACTCTGGAGGGTCAGTGCCTCCACACCGGCACGCTGCCGTCGCTCGCCTACGGCGGCAAGAGCTGCTCCCAGAAGTGGAAGCGGCAGCCCCAGGATGCCTACATCCTGAGGCACTTCCCGCCCGCCGGGATGGCGGGGCGGCGCGTCGTCCGGGCGATCGGGTTCGACGCGACCGAGGGGCGGCGGACGTACGCCGGTGTAGTGAAGGCGGTCGGCCTCGACGCCGGCGAGGGCCACCGCCGAACCTGGGCGCGGGCGAGGCCCGGTCCAGGGCGGCGGCCGTCGCGGGAGGAGCGGCTGGACGCGACCTTCTTCGCGTACTGGTACCCGTTGATGGACTGGGGGATGGACCGGGCGGCGTGCGAGCGGAGCATCCGGGAGGCCGGGCTGCCGGTGCCGGCCAAGTCCGCGTGCTGGTTCTGCCCAGCGTCGAAGAAGTCCGAGATCCTGTGGCTCCGGGAGCGCCACCCGCGGCTCCTCCGCCGTGCCCTGGCGGTCGAGGAGAACGCCCGACCGAACCTGACTTCGGTACGGGGTCTGGGCCGGTCCTTCGCCTGGGCCGAGTTCCTCGACGCGGTGGACCGCCCCCCGCTCTTCCCGGACTGCCCCTGACCCACACCACCTGCCCCGAGGAGGACGATGGACCCGAACGACCTACTGAAGCTGCTCGACCTGGACGGCAAGCCGCCCGACGCGCACGCGCCCAGCGGTGTGGTGGCGGCCGGTGGCGACCTACCGCCCGCGGCCGCCAACCCGACCGCTCTGACGGTGGACGCCTGGGGGATGCGGCGGGGCCGCGACCTGGTCGCCGAGAGCGACCGGCTGCGGGCCGCGGGCACCGACGAGTTCGGCGCCGCCGACTTTTTCGCCGCGGCGTTCGACCCCGACCCGCGGCTGGAGGAGACCTGCGCCGACCCCCGGCGGCACCGGTTCGTCGCCCAGCTCCTGGACACGCCCGAGTACCGCGCGCTGCACGCCGCCACCCGGCTGGACGACACGGCTGCCGCCATCGCCGCCGCCCACTTCGCCGAGCAGTTCGCCCGACTCGCGCCGGCGGAGGCGGACCACACGGCGGGCAGGGCGGCCGGCGCCGGGGAGGCCCTGGCGGACGAGATGGCGACCCTCCGGGCCGTCGGCCGGGCGGTCGCGGAGGCTGGGAGGGAAGTGGGCGAACTCCGCGAGGCGGCGGCGGCGCTCGGGCTGGGGCCGGGCGAGCCGGGCGCGGGCGACCCGCGGGCCGTCGCCGCCCTCTTCAGGCGGGTCCGAGGCGACCCAGCGCTCCGGCGGATCTGTGAGCTGGCCGGGCGGTTCCGGCGGGTCGCCCAGAGCCGCCAGCGGCGGAAGGCGACGCACGGGCTGGACGACGTGGTCGGGGTCGAGCCGGGCGGGGATGTCGGGCGGCTGCTGCCCGCCGAGCTGGCGCGGCTCGTCGTCCCCGAGCTGGAGTTAGACGCCCTCCGGCGGGTCGCCGAGCGGCAGGCGCTGTGCCGGGAGTACCACGCCGTCGAGCCCGTCGGGAAGGGGCCGGTGGTCGTCTGCGTGGACGAGTCCGGCTCGATGCAGGGCGAGAAGGCCCACACCGCCAAGGCCCTGGGGCTTGCCCTCGCCTGGGTCGCCCGCCGGCAGCGGCGGTGGTGCGCCCTGGTGGCGTACTCGGGCGACAGCGGGGAGCGGCTGCTCGCACTGCCGCCCGGCCGGTGGGACGAGGCCGGGCTGGCGGACTGGCTCGCGGCGTTCATCGGCAAGGGCTCGGACATCGACGTGCCGGTCCGCGAGCTGCCCGCGATGTTCGCCGTCCTGAAGGCCCCGGCCGGGGCGACCGACGTGGTGTTCGTGACGGACGCCCGGTGCCGGCTGCCGGCCGCCGTCACCCGGGACTTCCTGGCCTGGAAGGCGTCCGCCCGGGCGCGGCTCGTCACCCTGGTGCTCGACAGTCCGCCCGGCGACCTCGCCGCCGTCAGCGACGAGGTTTACCAGGCCCGCTCCCTCGCCCCCGAGTCCGACGCCGTCGGCCGGGTGCTCTCGCTGTAGCCACACCCCCACTCAGTGGCCCGACCCGGCCCCGGCCCGCCGCGGGCGGGCCGATGGACCGCTCCCTCTTCCTCTCGTTCCGAAGGAGGTGTTCCGATGTCCGCGACCCTTGCGGCCCCATTCCCCGTGTCCGCCGGCACCCGGCTGCTCGGCGAGGTGATCTCGTGGACCTGCTCCGGGGTGGCCGTCACCCACCCGGCGCTGCTCGGCGCCCTCCGGGACGCCGGGCTCGACGAGTCCGTCGCACGGGAGCTCGCCCCGAAGCACGCGTTCACGCGCGCGTGCAAGAAGCTGTGCGACCGGCGGATCATCCGCCAGGTGGCCGAGGACGCGGCCGCCGTGAAGTTCCAATTCACCCAGGAGTCCCGCGACGGCGACCGGTGGGAGTACACCCTCGAGACGCTGTTGACGCTGTGCAAGGAGACCGGGCGGGTGACGTGCGACTTGCCGGGGCTGGCGACCCTCGCGCAGGAGGAGCTGGACCGGGCGCTCGACGCCCGCAGCGGGGCGGACGTGACCCGGGTCATCCAGCGGCTGTTCGTGGCCCGCGCGGACTTGTTTCCCGTCCGCCCCCAGGGCGGGGTGTACTTCTGCCCGGCCCGCCACGCCGGGTTCGTCGACAGGGTGCAGGCGATGCTGGGCCGGCTCAACGGCCAGATCCTCCGGTTCCCCGTCCCGGCGGGCACCGCCGAGGGGGACCGCTCGGTCAAGGAGTCGGTGGCGGCGGGCCTCGCCGCCCTGATCGACGAGCACCGCCGCGCCGTCGCTCAGTTCGGGGAGGATACCCGCGAAGACACGCTGAAGCGGGCGGCCGAGAAGATCCGCGCGACCCAGTTCAAGGTGCAGGCGTACGCCGAGTACCTGCTCGACGAGAAGGGGCGGCTCGACCGGGAGCTGGCCGCCGCCCGGGACGAGCTGCGGACGAAGGTCGAGCAACTCGCCGCCCCGGCCGTCGCCTGACCCCACACCCGGGAGGACACCGTGCCCGTGCCCACGATCCCGCCGGGCGACCCGACCCGGCGCCTGCTCGTTGTTGTCACGCCGGCCTGCGGCCGGCGTGGCCGTTCCCTGCCCGTCATCCGCGAGGCCCGCGGGCCAGCCGACCTCGGGCTGATGTTTGACGCCCGGGGGGTGTGCGGCCTTACCGGGTACTCCGCGACCGTGTTCGCCTGCAACCTGTTCACCCTCCCGCCCACACTCGACCAGTTCCTCGCCCTCCCGCGGGAGGAGTTCGACACCGGCGAGGAGGTGGTGCGTGCCGGCTGGCGGGTCGACTGACATCCCACTCACCGAAGGAGGCGTTCGCCATGATCGTAATCAGCCGCGGGCTGGCCCGAGGCTTTCGGAGTCTCGCTCGCAAGTGTGTGACCGGCCGGCCCCGCGGCCCGGCCCCGCCGGTCGTGCTTGAGGCCCGGGACGGCACACTGACGGCGTGGGTGAGGACGGAGGACGCCGCCCTGACGTACACCGCCCCCTCCACGTGCGGCGACGACCTTGTCGTCGTCCCGATGGCGGTGGTCGAAGCGGTCGAGGGGGCGGGGGATGAACCGGTCGAGCTGGTGGTCGGGCCGAAGCTCACGGGCGAGGCCCGGTCCACCGACCGGGGCGTCCCCGCGGCCCGGTCCTCGACGCGGTGCTGCCCAGCAAGCAGCACCGCCCGCCGGACGAGCCGGGCGACTGGCACCCGGCCCCCGCCGAACTCCTGACCGCCCTGCACGAGTGCGGGCGGACGACCGCCCGCGACGCCGGGCGGTTCGCCCTGACCCGGCTTCAGGTGAAGGGGAGGGCCGGGCAGGTGGTCGCCACCGACGGCCGGACCGCCCTCGTCTGGGGTGGGTTCCGGTTCCCGTTCGGCGACGACCTGCTCCTCCCGGCCGTGCCGGTGTTCGGCGCGAAGGAGTTCACCCGGGGCTATGAGGTGCGGGTCGGCCGGACCCCGACCGACCTCGGGTCGCTGCCGCCGGTCCGTGGCGGGTGTTCCTGCCGGTCGACCGGGCCGGCCGCTACCCGGATGTCGCCGGAGTCGCCCCGCGGGACAGCCCGACGGTCGCCGGAATCGACGAGGCCGACGCGGCCGCGCTGGCCGACGCGCTGCCCCGCCTGCCGGGAGCCGACGACGAAGGCCGGCCGGTCACCCTCGCCCTCGACCGCGCCGTAACGGTGCTCGCCTGGGACGGGGCGTCCGGCCGGGTCGAGCGGGTCCGGTTGGCGCTGAGTTCACCCGCGGCCGGCCCGCCGGCCCGGGTGGCGGTCGACCGCCGGGCACTCGGGGCGCGCCCTGAGCCCTGGGGTGCACACCGTCGGCTCGCCCACCGAGGGTAAGCCGGTCGTGTTCGGAGGGACGGACAAGACGCTCGTCACCGGCCCTCGACGCGACCCTCGTGGTCACCGCTGGGGGCCAGGGTTCTGAATCCGACAATGACACTACTTCCTGGTCCGCCGGTCCCGCGGGGCCGAGGAGCTGGGGGTGCTGTTCGACGCCCGGGGGGCCTGCGGGCTGACCGGGTTCAGCGCGACCGTGATCCGCGCCAACCTGTTCGCCTTGCCCGCCCGCCTGGATCAGTTCCTCGCCCTCCCCCGGGAGGCGTTCGACGACGCCGAGGAGCTGCTCCGGGCCGGGTGGGCGGTCGACTGACCCCGCCGTTACCGAAGGAGGCGATTCCCGTGATCGTGATCCCCCGCGGGGTGTGCCGGGCGTTCCCGGCCCTGGCCCGCAAGTGCGTCTCCGGCCGGCCCCGCGGCCCGGCCCCGGTAGTCGTGTGCGATGTGACGGCCGGCACTCTGACGGTGTGGGCGCGGACCGCCGACGCGGTGCTCGCCTACTCGGCCCCGTGCCGCGACCGCGGCGGCGACGCCCGGGTCGTCGTCCCGATGGCGGTGCTCGCCGCCGCCGCGGGGCCGGGGGCCGAGCCTGTGGAAGTCGTCGTCGGGCCGACGCTGGCGGGCGAGGCCCGCTTCGCCGACCGCGACGTCCCGACGGCCCACCCCTTCGAGGCCGTACTGCCCGGCAAGCAGCACCGCCTGCCCGACCCGCCGGCCGACTGGCATCCTCTCGGGCCGGACTTCCCCGCCGCCCTGCACGAGTGCGGGCGAACGGCGGCCAGGGACGCAACCCGTTTCGCGTTGACCCGGGTGCAGGTCCGGGGCAAGGCCGGGCAGGTCGTCGCCACTGACGGCCGCTCCGCCCTCGTCTGGGGCGGGTTTGCCTTTCCCTTCGCCGACGAACTGCTGGTCCCGGCCGTCCCGGTGTTCGGCTCCCGCGAGCTGGCCGCCGGCGGCGCGGCGCGGGTCGGCCGGACCGCGACGCACCTGGTCGTCGAGGCCGGCCCGTGGCGGGTGTTCCTGGCGGTCGACACCACGGGCCGCTACCCGGACGTCGCCGGGGTCGTGCCGCGGGACGCGCCGACGGTGGCCGGGATTGACGAGGCGGACGCGGCGGTGCTGGCCGACCGCCTGCCCGGCCTGCCCGGGGCCGACGCCGACTGCCGGCCGGTCACGCTCGCCCTCGACCGCGGTGTCGTGGTCCTGGCCCGGGACGAGAAGACCGGGGCGGTCGAGCGGGTCCGGCTGGACGGCTCGCCCGCGGCCGGCCCCCCGGCCCGGGTCGCCGTCGACCGGCGGGTGCTCGCCCGCGCCCTGGCCCTCGGGTGCCACACCGTCCGGGTCGCCCCCGGCAAGCCGGTCGCGTTCGAGGGCACGGACAAGACCCTGATCACCGTGGCCCTCGACCCGGCCCTCGCGGTCGCGGCCGACGCCACCGCCCTCACCCCCAAGACCACCATCCCCGACAGGAGGACTGCCGTGAGGCACGAGACGAACGGCCACGCCCCGAACGGCCGGCACGACCCGCCGGCCGCGGACGCGCCGGACCCGCTGGCCGCGGCCGAGGAGCTGCGGCTCGCGCTGGGCGACGCCCTGGCGAAGGCGGGGCGGCTGGTGACGGCCCTGAAGTCGCGGAAGAAGGAGCAGCGGGCGTTGACCCAGGTGTGGTCGAGCCTGAAGGCCCTCAACCTCTCGCCCGGGGGCCAGCCGTGACCGGCGTCGTCCGCACGCAGCTGACCGGCCTGGCCGCGACCATCGCCGGGTTGAAGGAGCGGGTCCGCGTCGCCGTCGCCGGGGAGCTCGGCCGGGCGGTGAGCGGGGCCGTCCAGCAGGTCGTCCAGGCGGTGGTCGCCGGCCGGGCCGACCCGCCCCGACCGGAGTACCGGCCGACGTCCCGCCACGCCACGCACCGGGGGTGGGACGACGCCGACGAAGACGACGCCCGATGGGGCCGCCCCCGCGACGCCTGGGACGACGACCGGGACGAGGACGACGACCTTGAACCTCGACGTGCCGCACCCGTGCCGTCCGACGACTCACCCGACGCCGCCCCGGCCGTGACGACCGCCGTCGCCGCCGGGGTGTACGCCGCCCGGTGGTGGCTCGGCCGGCGGGGCACGCTGCTCGCCGCCGCCGGGGTCGGCCTGGGCGTCGGCCTGCTCGGGGTGGTCGGCGGCCCGGCCGCCCGCACCGCCGTCGCCGTCCTGGCCGCCGCCGCCGACCTCCTGGCCGCCGCCGACGCCCTCGGCGACGGGGCCGCCCGGCTCGACCACCTCTGACCGCCCCGCCCCCGCCGGCTCCACCCGCCCGCCCGTACCGAGCCCCGGGGCGTCCGCCCGCGGGTCGCAGCCGGGGTGCGCACCGGGCCGGCGGGGCGACCGCACGACCGCCCAGCGACATCCGCCCGACCTCTCACCCCAACGGAGACCACCCATGACCGCGACCGCGACGACGAACGGCCGACCCCGGAAGCAGTTGTCCGAGCAGCTCGACCGGATGGACTCGATCATCGACGCCCTGGCCGAGGCCCTGCCGGAGGCGGTGGCCGACGCCTGCCGGGAGGGCGCGCGGCAGGCGGTCCGCGACGCCGTCGTCGAGATCCTGGCGAGCCCCGACCTCCGCTCCCTGATCGCCGGGCCGGCCGCCGCCCGGGTCGACCCGCCGGCCGAGCCCGCCCCGGCCACGCCCGGCCCGTGGACCCGGTTCAAGGCGACGCTCCGCGCGGCGAAGGACGCGGCCGTCGGCCGGTGCCGGGCCGCGACCGCGACCGCGTCGGCCACCGCCCTGGCCCTGTCGGCGGTGATGCCGCTGAAGAAGATCCTGCTCGTCGGCACCGGCGGCGGCGCATCATACCTGTGCCCGCACGGCCTGTCGGCCGTGGTCGGCGGGACGTGCCCCGCGGTCGGCGTACAGGTCGGCACCTGGTTCCGTCGCTCAGCCCGGTCGCTCGGGTTCTGCGGCACGGTCTGACCGTCGGCCGCGGGGCGGGGGAGCGGAACACGGCGTCGACGGAGATGGGTCGGCCGGTCGAGCGTTCCCCCGGAACGCGTCAGCCCGTGCGGCCTCGACGACACGACGCCGGATGACCTCCTCCCCGCCCCGCCGCACACCTTCCCATGACCCCTCGGAGTCGTCCCATGTCCGCCCTGTTCGCACTCCTGTTCTTCCTCCTCGCGGCCGGCCACCCGGCCGGCTGACCACGCCCGATCAAGAGGCACATGCCATGAACTACCTGCTGGCGCTGCGAACCTTCGTCGCGCTGTCGGCGGCGTGCTGGTTCGTGTCGGTCACTTGCAACCGGGCGACCGTCCCCGGGTCCGACCCGGCCGCCTCGTCCCGCTACCGCACGAGTGCCACCGGCCCGGAGCTGGCAGCCGCCCGGGTGTCGCTCACCCGCTGAGGAGCGACGCCCCGCTCCGCGCTCCTCCCACCACAGGGGGTGCGGTGCGGGGCGCTGGCGACCGTACGTGGGGCAGCCCCGGGTACGGAGGGGCTGCGTGTCCTGGCGATCAGCCGGTCGCGGGCGTCACGGTCCCACCCTTCGCGCCGCCCGCGGGTCGATCAGCCGGAGCGCCGCCACCGCCGCCCGGCGTGCCTCGCCCGCGCTCCACGGGTTGCTGCGGAACTCCGAGTCGGCACGTTCGGCCCCTTCGACCAGTGCGGCGACGGCCACCGGCCGGTGCGGTGGGCTCGCCCGTGCCAGGGCGCAGGCCGCCAGCAGCCGCGTGTCTCGCTGCTTCGTCAGCGCCGTAAGTACTTCCACCGCTGCGGCCTTCCCGTCCAGGTCGGCCACGATCAGGGCCTCGGCTGCGGCGACGCGTGTCCGTGGATCGGCGGCACCCATGTGGCCCTTCAGCACCGCCACCCCGGCGGTCGCGGCGTTCGGCCCCGCGGGTGTCAGTAGCCGGGCGGCCTCCGCCCACGGCTGGGGAGGGTCTGTCCGCAGCCGCAGGACATTGAGGAGGGCCGACTCGGCCTGCGACGAGTCGCCCGGGTTCACCCGGATCCAGGCGTGCGCGGCCGCGAATTGGACCCCGGGGTTGTCGTGTTTGAGGCCACGCCCGATCAAGTCCAGGGCCGGCTCCGCGGGCGGCCCGATCGCCCCGAGAGCCCGGATGAAGTTGATGCTCGACCCGCTCAGCCGTGCGGGACTTCCGGTCAGGTTCCACTCGGACGGGATGGCGTACTCTCGCTCCAAATTCTTGGCGAGTGGGCCGACCGCATCCTTCGCCTGCGCGCCGGGTTGAAGCGCGGCAATCAGCACGGCCGCCTCCTCCCGGTCGGACCAGTGTTGGGGCGAGTCGTGCCGGGCCAGCATCGCCAGGAACCGGGGCATGCAGGCTTTGAGGTCTGCCTGGGGCCGGATGGCGCCGAGCGCCTCGGCGGCTGCGATCCGGGCGAGCCGTTCCCCGACGACCTTGTCCCCGCCGACCTGCCGCGGCTCGGCAAGCACCCGGCCGAGCGGCTGAGCAGCGGCCGCCGCCGCGGGGCCGATCCGGGCCAACGTACGGGCGGAGCGCCAACGCACCTGCCAATCGGCGTCCGCCAGGGCGGGGATCAGCGCCGGGACGGCAGGCGCGCCGATCCTGGCGAGGGCGGCCTCGGTGCGCTCGGGGAGGTAATCCTCGGACGTAAGCAGCCCGACCAGCACCGGGACGGCCGGCTCGCCAACCTCTCCCAGAGCCGCGAGCACTTCCGTCCCGAAGTCTGGATCGCCCTTCCTGGCCACGAGGACGGCCTTAAGCTGTTCGGCGGCGGCCTTGTCCCGCGGAACCCCGACCTCGATCAGCGCCCCGACCGCCCGGAGGCGAACCGCAGAGGCTTCGTCCTGGAGGGCGTCGAGCAGCGACGGTGCTGCCGGACTCGCCGCCGAGCCGATCTCCATGAGGGCACCGGCGGCCGCGGCCCGGACCTCGGGTGCACCGTCGGCGAGGGACTTGGCGAGCGCGGGCGTGGCGGCGCCGGCCGCCGGGCCGACCCCGGCCAGCGCCCGGGCCGCGAGGGAACGGACCCCGGGATCGGGGTCGGCGAGGGCGTCGACGAGGCGCGGCACGGCCTGTGGGCTCTTCCCACCGACGGCGACCACGGCCCGCAACCCCGCCCGGCGGAACTCGGGGTCCGCGTCCTGAAGCATGGCCAGCCACGCGGCCACCGGTTTGCCCTGGTAGACCGGCTCCTCGTCTGCGACTGGGCGGGTCGGCGGGGTGGTCGAAGGTCCGGCCTTGCCAGCCGGACTATCCGCGGCCTGTCCCGGAATGTCGGTCGGCGTGGGAGCAGCGGGTCGGTCGCCACCGGCCGGCCGGGAGTTGCACCCGCCGGCAGTCCACGCGACCGCCGCACAAACGACCAGAAGGCGTGGGTTCAGGCGGTTCCATGACACGGCTTCTCCCCCGACCCGGACAGTCGGACCTGTGGGCACCTCGCCCTGAACCGCTCGGCCCGAGTGCGTCGCAAACGCATCTTGCGCGAGGTGACGCTGGCCGTCCAGTATGAACAAGGACGACCGGCGGCTTCTAGAACAGGTGGGGTTTCGCATCCGCGATCGGCGACTCGCACAGAAGCTCACGCAGGCCCAATCACCGAGGGATTGGGTGTTTTCGTGCCGCAGGTACGCCTCGGCCAGCGAATCGGGCGACTGTGGCCGAGCGGTGCGGGTCGTTCTGACCCGGCGCGACGGCAGTCAGGTTTCGGTCCCCAGCCGTGTCGGTGGCCCGTCTCACGGCCGCCGGTCGGGTTGAACGCGTGGTCCCGTGGCGGGGCACGGGGTCGGTCCCTCTCGCCTGCCGAAACGCGACAAGATGCCGAACGCCGACGCCCGATCCGATTCGAATCCTGCGTCTCGCAGGTGGGTGGCAGATCTGTGCCGTTGGTGTACAGCAGTCCCAGCCCCATGTGACCGATCGAGATAAGCCGATGCCCCGCTTCCCAGCTGCCCTGTGCTTCCCCCTCTTCTTGGTCGGGTACGTCTCGGTCGCCCAGGAGCGAAGTGTCGCCCCCGGGATCAACGACCCGTTCAAGGACCCCGACGTGAAGGGGTTCCAGACCAAGTTCGAGGGCGAGAGCCGCGAGGTGTTCGCCGCCCGCGACAAGATCGTGGCCGCGGCCGGGCTCAAGCCGGGGATGGTGGTCGCCGATGTCGGCGCCGGGACCGGCCTGTTCACCCGGCTGTTCGCGAAGGCGGTCGGCCCGACCGGGCAGGTGTACGCGGTGGACATCGCCCCGAAGTTCCTCGAACACGTCCAGAAGACCAGCCGCGAGGCCGGGCTGCGGAACGTCACCCCGGTGCTCTGCGCGGCCGACTCGGTGGACCTGCCGCCCGCGTCGGTGGACGTGGCGTTCGTGTGCGACACGTACCACCACTTCGAGTTCCCCGAGCGCACGCTGGCGTCGCTCCACCGGGCGGTCCGGCCGGGCGGGAAACTGGTGGTGATCGACTTCGTCCGCGAGCCGGGCAAAAGTACGGACTGGGTGCTCAAGCACGTCCGGGCCGGGCAGGACGTGTTCGAGCGGGAGATCGCGGCGGCCGGGTTCGTGAAGGACGGCGAGGTCAAGGACGTGCTGAAGGAGAACTACCTGGTCGTCTTCACCCGGGCGAAGGACGCCGCGCCCGCCCCGCCGGGGCGGCCCGCGTCGCTCGCTCCCGCGATCCCCGGATACGGGGCGGTGGTACCGCTCCCGGGTGCGGTGGAGCCGCCGGTGAAGGGCACGAAGGTGGTGTTCGACGTGACCGCCGCGGGGAAGGACCCGGCCAAGCCGCCGCCGGGGCTGGAGCGGGCGGCGACGCTGCTCAACCTCGCCGTCGCGTCCGGGCTGAAGGCGTCCGACCTGGAGGTCGTGGTCGTCCTCCACGGCGACGCAGCCGCCGTCGCGCTCACCGACCCGGCGTACCGTGTGGCGGTCGGCCACCCGCACCCGGCCGAGAAGCTGCTCGGGTCGCTGACCGGAAACGGGGTGCGGGTGCTGGTGTGCGGGCAGTCGCTCGCCCGGAAGGGGTACGACCCGGCGACCGTCCGGCCGGGCGTGACCGTCGCCGCGTCGGCCGTGACCGCGGTGGTGAACCTCCAGGCCCGCGGGTTCGCCTACGTCCCGGCTCACTGACCGGCGGCGGGGAACGCTTCGGCCCACTTCGCCCGGAGCGCGTCCCGGAGCCGGTCCGAGAACGCCGCCGGCATCGGGTACGGCTCACCGGCCTTGTAGAGGCGGATCGTCTTGCGGATGTTGTCCACCACCAGCTGGCACGGGTTGCACCCGGCCAGGTGGTCGGCGAACTCCCGGTAGACGGCGAGGGCGTCCTCGGCGTCCACGTACTCGTTCAAGGCCTTCAGCAGTTCCTCGCAGCTCATCGCAGCCCCGCGGGTCAGCCGTGGCGGTGGTCGGGGGTCACCCGGGTGGCGGCGTCGCCGAACGTCCGGGTCAGAACCTCCCGGAGGGCGAGCCGGGCGCGGAGGAGGCGGACCTTCACGTTCGCCTCCGAGATCCCGAGCAGGTCGGCCGCCTCCCGGACTGAGAAGCCTTCGATGTCGCGGAGGACGAACACCGCCCGGTACTTGTCGTCCAGCCCGGCGAGGGCCCGGTCGAT
>JBGAQM010000472.1:0-4073 GCA_044220735.1 Urbifossiella sp.
CTTCCGCGGCTGCCGGGCGGCCCTCCCTGGGGCCGCGGTCGCGGCCGCGGTGGTGGTCGAGGCGGCGTTCCTGGTCGCGGCCCTCGTCGTCCTGCGGCCGTCGAGCGTCGTCGGCCAGCCCCCGCCGAAGGCCGACGGGCACGCCTGGACGTTCGACGAGGCCCGCGACCGCCTCGCCCTGTCGCCGCGCGACACGTACCTCCAGTACGTCGTCCTCCAACTCGGCCGGCGCGACGGCCGGGAGCAAGAGGCGCACGACGCCATCGACCGGCCGAACGTCTTTCGCGGCATCCGCGGCGAGGGCCGCCGGGCGCGGGCCGACCTGTTCGCCACGTTCACCGGCGCCCTCGCGATTCAAGAGAGCCTGCAACTCGACACCATGCGCGGCGAGCAGCCGGGCGGCCGCCCCCGCCCGCCGGGCACGCCGGAACCGAAGGAGCCCCCGAAAGGGAAGGTCGCGGTGAGCACGCTGGTCGGGCCGACGCAGCCGAGCCACCCGTGGGAGAAATTGCTCGGCGGCAAGACGCCGGACGTCGGGCCGCTCGCCGGGTTCGTGCCGGAGGAGTACTACCTTGCCGAGTTCCGCTCCGCCGTCCGCCTCCACGAGGTGCTCGGCGCCGGCGAGTTGTGGGCCGGCCACGTCCTCACGCAGGCGCTCGGCGGCGCCCGCTCGCAGCAGACCGCCGACCGCCTCCGGCGGCAGCTCGGCCTCGGCGCGCTTCCGCCGGAGGCGATCGACAAGCTCGGCGTCGAGGCCATCGCGGTGACGGGCAGCGACCCGTTCCTGTTCGAGGGGAGCGACGTCACCATCCTCGTCCACGGCCGGAACGTCGGCACGCTCGCGGGGCTGGTCGGCGCCGGCGAGCCGAAGGGCGAGCACGTCGGCATCGGCTACACCCTCCGCACGACGCCCGACGGCGCCGTGAACGTGTTTGCCGCGAGCCCGCGGGCGGACCTGCACGTCCGCGGCAACTCGCTCCCGGCGTTCCTCCGCGTGCTCGAAACCGTCGCCGGGAAGACCGCCGAGGGCAAGGCGGCCCGGCGGCTCGCCGACTCGGCCGAGTTCAAGTTCGTCCGCACCCGCATGGCCCGCGGCCCGGACGAGGACGGCTTCCTCTACCTGTCCGACGCCTTCATCCGCCGGCTGACCGGCCCGCAGCTGAAGCTGACCGAGCGGCGGCGGGTGATCGCGTACAACCACCTGCGGATGATCGGCCACGCGGCGCTGCTGTACCGCACCGAGCACGGGCGGGCGCCGAAGTCGCTGGAGGAGCTGGCCGAGGCGAAGTGCGCCCCCGGCGTGTTCGGCAAGGGCGACCTCGCCCACCCGGACGGCGGCACCTACGCCCTCACCCCCGACGGCATGTCCGGCGTGTGCTCGCGGTTCGGCCGCGTCGAGGCCATGACCCCGAACGTCGAGCGGCTCGTCGGCGAGGTGAGCGCCGCGGAGGCGGACGAGTACAAGGCGTTCGTCGCCGACTACAGCCAGTACTGGCGGACGTTCTTCGACCCGATCGCGGTGCGGCTGACGCTGACGCCGAAGCAGTACCGGCTCGAAACGCTCGTGCTGCCGCTGATCGACAACTCGATCTACACCGACCTCGCCCGCGGCGCCGGCCCGCCGGCCCCGATGGACCTGCTGCCGACGCCGCGCCGCGAACTCGGCGGCGTGTGGGTCCACCTCCCGAAGCGGCAGGTGCTCGACCTGCTCGGGCCGGACGACCCGGCGAAGGAGCCTGCGAAGAACGCCGCGCCCGGCGCCCCGGCCGCGCGACCGGCGGGCATCCGGGGGGCCGCCGACCGCACCCGAGCGATGAACGACCTGAAGCAGATCGGGCTGGCGTTCCACATCCACCTCGACGCCCACCAGAAGCTGCCCGACGACATCCGCGACAAGGACGGCAAGGCGCTGCTGAGCTGGCGGGTGGCGATCCTGCCGTTCGTCGAGCAGGAGGCGCTGTACCGGCAGTTCAAGCTCGACGAGCCGTGGGACTCGCCGAACAACAAGCCGCTGCTCGCCAAGATGCCGCGGGTGTACGACGGCCGCCCGCCGGGCACCGCCGGGAAGACGCCGTTCGTCCGCCCCGCGGGGAAGGGCACGGCGTTCCCGCCCGGCAAGGCGCTGACGCTCGCCGACTTCACCGACGGCACGTCGAACACGGTGCTGGCGGTGGAGGCGGCCGGCGCCCCGGTCGAGTGGACCCGCCCGGCCGACCTGACGATTGACCCGAAGCAGCCGTCGCGCGGGCTGACAAGGCCCGACGCGGACCGGTTCCTTGCGCTACTCGCGGACGGCAGCGTCCGGGCGGTGTCGCCGAAGGTCGATCCGGCCGAGTTGCTGCGGGCGTTCGACCCGAACGACGGCGAGCCGGGCAACCTGGACGACGCCGCACCGCCCCCGCCCGCCCGGCCGAAGGCGCCGTTCGAGGTGCAGAACGACCTGCGGCAGATCGGCCTGGCGGTCCACAGCTACCACGACGCCAACAACCGACTCCCGACAACAAACCTCCGCGGCGCGGACGGCAAGGCGCTGCTGAGCTGGCGGGTGGCCATCCTCCCGTACGTCGAGCAGGACGCACTATACCGGCAGTTCAAGCTCGACGAGCCGTGGGACTCGCCGGCCAACAAGAAGCTCATCGACAAGATGCCGCGCCTCTACCACGGGACGGACGCGGCGCTCAACGCCGCCGGCAAGACCACGGTCCTCGTGCCGAGCGGGAAGAACACGCTGTCCCCGCCGCGGGGGGGCCGGCTCCGGATGACGGGCATCACCGACGGCACCTCGAACACGATCCTGGCGCTGGTCGGCGACCCGGCGCGAGCGGTGGAGTGGACGAAGCCCGACGACCTGCCGTTCGACCCGGCCGACCCGCTCAAGGGCGTGGCCCGGCCCGGCGCCGACGCGATCGACGTGCTCATGGCCGACGGGCAGGCGAAGCGACTGTCACCGCGGCTCGACCCGAAGACGTTCGCGGCGCTGGTCACGCCGGCCGGCGGCGAGGTGGTCTCCCTCCAGCCGGGCGACGAACTCGGTGCACAGGGGCCGGGGCTCGGCGGCCTGTTCAACGAGTTCCGCCTCCTGCCGGAAGACTTGCGCCAGCTGGAGGAGGCCGGCGTCGATCTCAACAAGCTGCGGCGGTTCCTGCGCGACGGCATCGGCGACCACGTCGGCTTCCACATGCACGACGCCCCGCGGTTGCTCGACTCGGACCTGTCCGGCCTGTTCGGCGGCGGCGAGGCGGCGGGGCTCACGTCGATCGGCATGGGCGTCCGGTTCGTGTTCGGGGCGTCGTCCGTCTCCATCCCGGTGCGCGACGCGAAGGTCGTGGACGAGTACCTCGACGAACTGGACAAGATGCTGCTGTCGGGGCGGTCGGCGCTGGCCGGGACGGGCCTCGAATGGCGGCGCGACGTGGACTTCTACCGCGTGCCGTTCCCCGCGCCGCACACGATCCGGTGCGCCGCGGTCACGTTCGCGGGCCTGAAGTGGCGGGTGTACTGGGGACGGATCGGCGACGGGCTGTACGTCACGACGCGGCCGTTCATCCTCGAAGACATCGCGGCGGCGCACGAGGCGGGGAACCGCCCGCCGCGGACGGAGCCGGCGCACGCGGTCCTGCGCGTCCGGCCGGAGAACTGGAACGCGGTGCTGCCGGGGTACAACCTCGGCTGGGCCGAGGGGAGCCGGGCGGCGTGCCACGCCAACCTCGACATGCTCGCCAACGTCAACCGCGGGTGGAACGACCGCCGGCCCGCGGCGGGGGCGCCGCCGGCCGAACTGCTGGGCCGCGTCGGCCGGGTGTACGGCGAACGGCCGTTCTGCCCGGACGCCGGCACCTACGAGCTGGCGGCCGACGGCCGGTTGTGCCGGTGCAGCGTCCACGGCGGGCACGACGACCCGCGGCAGCCGACCGGGCCGACCGCGGCGAGCACGACGGGGCGGCTGGTGAAGTCGTTCGGCGGGATGACGGGCGTCATCCGGTTCGAGGAGGACGGGCTCCGCGTCGTCGTGACCGTGGACCGGAAGGAGTGACGTGGGGCCGGCTTCCCGCCGGCTGGGCGTGAACCGGCCG
>JBGAQM010000014.1:0-33896 GCA_044220735.1 Urbifossiella sp.
GCGGTTGGTGGATTCCGCCGGCACCGGCGCCACGCTCATCCGGGCGGCGTCCTCCTTCGGGTCGTAGCTGAAGCTGCCCCAGGCCTGGGATTCGCGGCTGAAGATCACCGTCCACTCATTCGCGGTGGGGAGCATGTGGAGGCCGTAGCTGCCCGCGGGCAGCTCGGTGCCGCCCACCTTCACGGGCGAGGAGAAGGTGACGACGGTGTTCTCGTTGGCGCCGGCCCGCCACACCTGGCCGTAGGGCACGAGTCCGCCCCAGACCTTCCGGCCATTCACCGCCGGACGGGCGTAGGTGACGCTGATCTCCGTGAGTCCCACCGTCTGGGTGAGGCGCGCCTTGGGGCTGGCCTGGGGCAGGACGAGGGCGGGGGCCTGGGCGGCGAGGGCAAGCCCGGCGAGGGTGATGACGATGAGTGGCCGCATGAGCACCTCCAGGGCCATCCTGGACGCCATGCCTTCAGCCTTGAGATGGCGGAGGGGCGGGCCTCCCGGATCGCGGGGCCACCCGTGGCGGGCTGGGGCGGCCCGGCCTCCCCCCGGGGGACCTGCACGCGGGGGCTCGGCGGGCGGGACGCCTCAGCCGGCCGCCTCTTCGGGGAGGCCTGCGCTGCGCCTGTAGACCCACCATCCGGCGCCGAACGCGGCGAGTCCGCCGAGGGCCAGGAGGCCCGCCAGGCTGCCCAGCCAGCCGGGAATTCCGCCCATGAGCTTCACGATCATGAGCAGGAACCAGAGGCCGAAGGCGCCGGCGCCGCCGGCCATGAGGAGGGCCCAGGTGGTCCGGGCCTTCAAGCCTTCGGGGAAGCGCTGGCTGAAGAAGGCCGTGGCGCCGTCGAAGAGCACGTAGGCCACCGGCACGATGAGCAGGGTGATGACGAGGCTGAGGGCCTGGCCGCCGATGATCACTTTCGCCATGGAGGCGCGGCTGGAGGCGCCGGGGCCCCTGCCCAGGGCGATGGGCGTCATGCCGGCGATGAGGGTCACCGTGGTCATGAGGATGGGCCGCAGGCGCACCAGGTTGGCCTTGTACACCGCCTCCTCCAGGGGCAGCCCCTGGAGCCGCAGGGTGTTGGTGTAGTCCACCTGGAGGATGCCGTTCTTCTTCACGATGCCGAACAGCATGAACAGGCCGATCATCGCGTACACGTCCAGCGGCGTCCGCAGGAACAGCAGCGACAGCAGCGCGAACGGCAGCGTCAGCGGCACCGCCAGCAGGATCGTGATGGGGTGGACCAGGCTCTCGAACTGCGCCGCCAGGATCATGTACATGAACACGAACGCCAGCAGGAAGGCGAGGAGGAAGTTCGCGTTCGAGTCCTTCATCAGCTTCGCCTCGCCGAGGAACTCGTGGCGGTACTCGGGCGACAGGTTCAGCTCCGTCACGAAGCCTTCGAGCTCGGGCAGCGCGCTGCCCAGGTCCACGCCCGGGCCGAGGTTCGACTGGATGCTCACCTGCCGCTGCCGGCCGTAGCGCTCGATCGCCGCCGGGCCGCGCTCGGACGTCGGGTGCGCGATGTTCCGCAGTTCCACCAGCTTCCCCGCGGCCGCCGGCACGGTGAGGCCGAACACGGCGTCCTCGCGGTCGCGGCCGGGCAACTCGGCGCGCAGCCACACGTCGTACTGGTCCGGCCCTTCCTTGTAGCGCGTGACGGGTTCGCCGCCGACCAGCAGGCCGAGCGCCGTCGCCAGCCCGCGGACGTTCACGCCCTGGTCGGCGACGCGGTCGCGGTCGATGTGGACCTGCAACTCGGGGCTGCGGCTCGCGGCGTTCGTGTCCACGTCGGTGTACTTCCCCGACGCCCGCATCTTGCGGACGATGCTCGCCGCGTACTCGTTCAGCTTCTCCGTGTCGGGGCCGCGGAGGCTCACGTCCACCTGGGCGTTCTTGAACGCCGACGAGCTGAACAGGTTCACCTCCTGCACCGTCGCCCGCAGGTCGGGGTAGTCGGCCATCACCACGCGGGCGTCGGCCATCGTGTCCTTCTGGCTGAACTTGCGCTGGTGCAGGTCGATCATGCGGCAGTAGATGGTGACGCGGGTCACGTCGCCCTGCCCCTTCGGGGCGCGGCCGTCGGTCGGGCCGATGGTGGTGAACACGTTCGCGACGCCGCGGACCTTCGCCAGCCGGCCCTCGATCTCGCGGCACTGCTCGCTGGCGCGGCCGAGGCTCGTCCCCTCCGGCAGGATGATCGACACCTCGAACTCGCTCTGGTCGTCCTTCGGCACGAAGTCGCTGCCGACGAGGCCGAACAGGACCGGCGTGCTGAAGAAGCACGCGACCGTGGCGGCGACGACGACCCAGCGGTGCCGCAGGCTCCACCCCAGCACGCCGACGTAGCGGCGCGTCACCCACGCCCACACGCCGCGCGGCGGGCCGTGCGCCGCGTGCTTCGGCTTCTTCAGGAAGCGGGCGCACAGCATCGGCGTGAGCGTGAAGCTCACCGCCATGCTCAGCAGCACCGAGAACCCGACCACGAACCCGAAGCTGTTGAAGAACCGCCCCACCTGGCCGCTCATGAACGCGATCGGCGCGAAAATCACCGCCAGCGACAGCGTCGTCGCCAGCACCGCCAGCGCGATCTCCTTCGTCGCCGCGCTCGCCGCGTCCCACGCCGTGCGGCCCTCCTCCTCCATGTGGCGGAACACGTTCTCCAGCACCACCACCGCGTCGTCGATCACGACGCCGACCGCGAGGATGAGCCCGAGCAGCGTCATGTTGTTGAGGCTAAACCCCATCGCGTCCATGAACGCGAAGGTGCCCACGATGCTCGTCGGCACCGCGGTCGCGGCGATGAGCGTGGTCCGCCAGTCGCGGATGAACAGGAAGATGACGCCGGCCACCAGCAGCGCCGCGAGGAGCAGGTGGAACTTCACCTCCTCGATCGACCCCTTGATGAACTTGGACTGGTCGCGGATCACCTCCAGGCGGATGTCGGCGGGGAGCGTCTTCTGGATCTCCTCCAGCCGCGCCCGCACCCGCTCCGCGACGGCGACCGTGTTCCCGCCGGACTGCTTCTGAATGACCAGGCTCACCGCCTCGTCGCCGTCGAGCCGGCTGAGGCCGCGCTCCTCCTCCCAGCCGTCCTCGACCGTCGCCACGTCCCGCACGCGCGTGATCGTCTTGCCGCCGGCGGCGTCGTCGCGCACGGCGACGATCAGGTCGCGGATGTCCTCCCACGACTTGACGCGGCCCATGACGCGGGCGTTCTGCTCGGCCGGGCCGGACGTGACCTTGCCGCCGGGGAGCTCGACGTTCTGCTCGGCCAGCGTTCGCCGCACGTCCTCGGCCGACACCTTCCGCGCCTGCAACTGGTCGGGCCGGACGGCGACGTTGATCGCCCGCGTCTTGCCGCCGACGAGCACCACCTGACCCACACCCAGCAACCCTTCCAGGTCTTCCTTGATCTGCCGCTTCGCGATCTCGGTGATCTCGCGGATGTCGCGCCGGCCGCTCACCACGACGGTCACGACCGGCGCGGCGTCGAGGTTGAACCGCTCGACCTTCGGCGGGTCGGTGCCGACCGGGAGCGTGGGCAGGATGGTGGACACCTTGTCGCGCACGTCCTGCGCCGCGGCCTCGCCGTCGCGCTCGAGCTTGAAGCCGATCACGACCGTCGAGACGCCCTCCTTCGTGGTGCTGCGCAGCTCGTCGATGCCGGCGACGGTGTTGACCGCCTCCTCGACCGGCTTCGTGACCGACGACTCCATCTCCTCGACGCCGGACCCCTTGAGGGTGGTGGTGACGACGACGACGGGGACGTCCACGTTGGGGAACAGCTCGACGCCGAGGCGCGAGTACGACGCCAGCCCGAGCACCACCGGCCCGAGCACGAGCATGGTGGTGAACACCGGGCGGCGGATGCAGACGTCCCAGATCATGAGTCTTCAAGTCCTCAGGTCGTCAAGTCGTCAAGTCGAAGACCCTGGTGTCAGTTCGGCTTGCTGCGGTCGAGGTAGGCGATGAAGCCGCTCAACATCCGCGACACCTCGGCCGCGAGCGCGTAAAGCTGGGTGTGCTGCTCATCCGTGAGGTGACCGGCGTCGTGGGCGATGATGATCTGGCATCGGACCTCACCGACCGAGCCCTTCGACATCGACAGGAAGTGTCGAAGGTCGCGGTCTCCGCTCTCCCGCTCGAACCCCTCCGCGATACATGACATGATCGAGATTGCGGCCTTGCGGACCTGATCCCGCAGGGCGAAATCCCGCGCGAACGCCCCGGCGTTCGACACCTCGTAGACGCGGTTGGTCAGCACACGCGCCTTCTGCCACACGTCCAGGTCCTCGAACCGCTGCACCCGTGCCATGTCGCCCTCCGGTTGCTTGCGACTTGACGACTTGACGACTTGACGACTCAACGGACGCGGATCGCGCTGCCGTCCACGAGCTGCGTCTGCCCGCTCGTGACCACCCGCGCGCCCGCCGCCAGCGCGCCCTCGACCTCCACCCAGTCGCGGTCGCGGCGGCCCACGCGCACCGGCACCGCCTTCGCCTTGTCGCCGTCGGCGACGAACACCTTCGTCACCCCGGCGAACGTCACGACCGCGGCCGGCGGCACCGTCAGCACGTTCTCGTCGGCCCGCGTCTCGACCTCGGCGCGGGCGAACGAGCCCGGCTTCAGCGGCGCCTTCGGGTCGTTGTTCGGCACGTCCACTTCCACCCCGAACGTGCGGTTCAGCACGTCCACCGTCGGGGCCACGCGGGACACGACGCCGCGGAACGGGCGGTCGAACGCCTGCACCCGCACCGCCGCCGGCTGGCCCGCCCGCAGCTCGGGGGCGTGCTTCTCGGGCACCGCCGCGCGGAGCTTCAGCGGGTGGCACACGACCAGCCGGAACACGTTCTTCTCCGGCATCGCCCGCACCATCTCGCCCTCCCACACCATCCGCTGCGCCACCGCGTACCGGAACGGCACCGCCGGGCCCAGCGCCGCCGCCAGCGCCGCCCACTCGTCCGTCACCGGGGCGCGGACGACGGTGTCCTTCAGCCGCTGCTCGGCCTGCTCCAGGGTCGCCTGGAGCTTGCGGGTGTTCACGATCGCCGACCGGGCTTCCGTCTGCACCTGCCGCAGCGCCGCGTCGGCGACCTTCCGCTCGGCGGCGACGACGGCCACGTCCTCGCGGGAGCCGCCGCCGCGGTCGAGCAGCCTGGTCTGTTGTTCGAGCTTGCGCGCGGCTTCCTCGGCGCCCGCCCTGGCGCGGGCGACCGCGGGCACCGCCTCGATCAGCTTCGCCACGTCGGCCGCGGCGCCGGGGACCGCTTCGAGTTCGAGCCGGGCCAGTTCTGCCTCCAGGCCGCGGCGCGCGACCTCGACTTCGAGTCGGTAGTCGTGGTCGTCGAGTTCGAGCAGCGCCTCGCCGGGGTAGACCGAATCGCCGATGTCGCGGCGGACGCGGAGGACGCGGCCGTCCACCTTCGGGGCGAGCGTCACCTCGCGGTACGGGTCGAGGGTGCCGACGACGCTCACGGTGCGCGGCAGCGAGACGGCCTTCACGGGCTCGACGGTCACGGCCACGGGGCCGGCGTCGGCCCTGGCGCCGGAGTCGGCGGCCTTCGGGGCGCAGGAGGGGACGACGAGGAGGAGTGTCATAAAGACCAGCCGCTTGCGGCTTCGCGCTTCGCGCAGCGCGAAGCCGCAAGCGGATACCCGGGCGAGCGATCCGCCGGTCGGAACTCCCGTCGCCGAGTCGTGCGTCATCGCTTCCCCTCCGCCAGCAGGCCGCCGAGGATCACGTCCAGAATGTCCGCCGTCTGCGCGTCCGGGTCGGTCGGCCGGCCGGACAGCAGGTTCGTCAGGATGGTGCCGTACAGCAGGTCGCCCATCACGGCGAAGAACCGCTCCCGCGGCACCGCCCGCAACACGCCCGTCGCCACCAGCTGTTCCCAGAACCGGGAATGCTTGCAGTCGATCTCGTCGCCGTCCTTGCGGGCGAAGTACAGCGGCCGGTGGTGGTGCGGGAACGCGGCCCGCTCCTGGATGAACAGCTCGGCCATCTCCGGCCGGCGGTGGAAGAAGCCGAGGTACGTCCGCACCGCCCGGCCGACCTGCGCCACCGGGTCGGGGTCGGGGGCGTCGAGCACCGCGTCCATCTCGGCGGTGAGTTCCTCCAGCCCGCGCTCGACGGCGGCGAGGAACAGCGCCTCCTTCGTCGGGAAGTAGCGGTACACGGTGCCGTTGCCGACGCCGAGCCGGTCGGCGATGACCTGCACCTGCGTGCCGGCGAACCCGAACCCGGCGAACACCTTGGCCGCGGTGTCGAGGATTTGACCCTTGCGGCGCGCCTCGAGTTCGGGGTCGCGCGGCCGGCCGGGCTTACGGGGGGCGCTCTCCAAACGGGGTCTCCGCGGGGGGCGTGGTTAATTAACGGACCGATCAGTCCGGTAATACTATCCGCACGACTGGCCAATAACAAGACGGGTTGCAAGTGAGGAGATTGCACTCGACCCCGCGGACAGCCGGTGTCCCGCTGAATGCGGCCGACCCGTGTCATCTGAGCGAAATGTTGATAGGGCAATGACTTACGCCGTTTCAGGCGACCGGAATCATTCCAACACTGATTCCTACAGTTGACTCAATGCTTCTGGGACGGGGTCCCCCTCTTTCCCAGAACCAATCATCTCCGCCAGAATGACACGGGGATCGAGCGGCAACGGGTCAAGTTGATGTGGTATCAGTCGCCACGGCTGAGTTTGCGGAACAGGGTCGAGGGGTCGATGCCGGCGGCCTCGGCGGCCTGGCGCCGGTTCCCGCCGTGCCGGCGGAGGAGGTCTTCGAGGTATCGCTGTTCGAATTCCCGCTGGGCCTCCTTGAACGGGAGGTGGAACAGGTCGGCGGTCGGGTCGCCGGCGGCGCGGGCGGGCGCGTCGGCCTCGAACGGGTCGGCGAGTTCGCTCCCGTCGGTGAGGAGGAGGGCGCGCTCGACCATGTTGCGCAGTTCTCGGATGTTCCCCGGCCACGGGTGGGCCTCGAACCGGGCGAGTACGGTCGCCGGCACCCGCGGCAGGCGGCCCGCTCGGCCGGCGAGTTGCGCGAGGAAGTGGTGGACGAGCGGGGCGACGTCCTCGACCCGCTCGCGCAGCCGCGGCAGGGCGATCGGGAAGACGTTGATGCGGTAGTACAGGTCGGGGAGGAACTGGCCCGCGGCGACGGCGTCGGCGAGCCCGGCCGAGGCGGCCACGACGACGCGCACGTCGCGCGGCGTCTCCTCGGTCGCGCCGACGCGGGTGACCCGCCGCGTCTCGAGGAGGCGGAGGAGCTTGCTCTGGAACGCCAGGCTGCTCTTGGCGATCTCGTCGAGGAACAGGGTGCCGTGGTCGGCCGCCTCGTACTTCCCCATCTTGGCCCGGTCGGCGCCGGTGAACGCCCCCTTGACGTGGCCGAACAGCTCGCTCTCCAGCAGCGGCTCGGCGAGGGCGGCGCAGTTGACGGCGACGAACGGGTGGGCGGCCCGCGGGCTCTCGCGGTGGAGGGCGGCGGCGACCAGTTCCTTCCCGGTGCCGGTCTCCCCGAGGACGAGGATGGTGGTGTCGCGCGGGGCGGCCCGGCGGATGAGGTCGTAGACCCGGGTCATGGCCGGGCTGCCGCCGACGAGGTCGTACTCGCCCGGCCGGTCGAACGCGGCGGCGACGCGGCGCCGGGCCTCGGCCAGGGCGTCGTGGACCTTCCGGTTCATCCCGTCGGGGTCGCGGAGGGTCTTGCCGATGAACCCGTCGGCGCCGAGGGCAGTGGCCCGGGCGCGGGTGGCGGCGTCGTCGTTGGCGGTGAGCATGCACACGAAGGTGTGCGGGGTGTCGGCGCGGATCTTCTCCAGCGTCTCGAACCCGTTCATGGGAGTCATGTTCAGGTCGAGGAGGACGAGGTCGTAGCGCCGCTGGCCGACGGCGATGACGCACTCGGCCCCGGACGCGACGGCCTCGACCTGGTGCCCGCGGGAGCGGAGGAACGTGGCCAGCGCGTCGCGCAAGTGGGGTTCGTCGTCGACGATAAGGATGCCGGACGCGGTCATGGCTCCCCTGGGGCCGGGCATCAAGACGTGGACAAGTACTGGGCGTTCAGCGCTCGGGTCAGCCGACCTGGGCCGAGCACGAGACAATCGGGCTTCACCCCGACGGTGACCATCCCCCGTGGCGGCCGCTTGGCGTCGATGACGGCGCGCCAGAGGTTCGGGCCACGGAGGTCCAACGCCCGCCGGCCTGGGGCCGTGTCACCCGTCGCCGGTTCCGGTCGTGCGCCGGGCCGCTGGACCGCCTCGCTCGCCAGAGCCGCCGCCTCCCACACCGGGAGAAGGTGAAGGGCGAACTGGAGTTTGCGAAGCTCGGCGAACGTTTCGCGGACGAACCCCACCGGGAGGCCGGCGAACAGCACGTCGAAGTCCGCGGCGGCCAGGTCGATGGCTTCGGGGTTATAGTCGGTGTCGGAGTAGGCCGCGGTGGCGAACGCCTTGAGGGTGCCGGCGAGGAGGTCCGGGGCGGGTTCGGGGCGGCGGTTGGCGAGCGCCCGGGCGACGTGCTGGAGGCCGAACCGGGCCTGGTTGCCGGCCGCGCGGCAGTAGCCGAGAAACGCCGGCAGGGCGGCGCGGCCGAGGGCCGGGTCGGCGAGCAAGCGCTGCCACGGCACGACGCCCGTCCCGGGTAACGTGTGCCGGGCCAGTGCGCGAACGACGTCGGCGAGGAGGGACTGGCCGGCCGGCGTTTCGATGTCGTGAATCCGTCGCGCGAGCGGGGTCGGGCCGGCGTCCCCGACGAGGAGGAGGAGGACGCGGCCGACGGCGTCGACCGGTAGGAAAAACGCCTTCGGGTTCCCACCCTCTCCGGCCGGCGGGGGGGTGTCCTTCCGCGCGAGTTTCACCAGCTCGCAGACCGCCGCCAACGGCTCGACCCGCGCGGGCGGGGCTTCTTGCGGGACGGCGGGTAACTCCTGGTGGAGGAGGTCGAGCAGGGCGAGCCCGAACGGGCCGAGTTCCTCCCACGTGAGGTTGGCGAGCACCCAGGCGAGGAGTGCCACCGGCTCGTCGCCGCGGGGGTAGTTGACCGACGGGCCGTCGTCTTCGACGAGTCGTGCCCACACGCGCCGGGCGAGCGCGGGGCGGCCGCCGGGCGTGCACAGCACCCGGGTTTCGGCGAGGTACCGGCCCCAGGGGTCGGCGGCAAGATGCGGCCCGTCGGCCATGAGGGCACCCGCGATCGGGGGGTGAGGAATTCTACCCGCGTCGTGCGTGGTAGTTGGCTGTGTTCGGGTCGTCTTCGATCGCAAACACGCAAACCTGGCCCGCCGAGTCCTTCAATACGGCCAAATCGGGCCGGGCTGCGTTCGCCGGACCGGCGTGCGCCGGCGGCGGCTCGGCCGCGACCCACGCAATCAGTTCGGCGACGCCGGGCGGCTTCATGTTGTCGATGTGGATCGGGCAGGTACACCCGCAGTGGTATTGCTGAAACCAGGTGGTCGATGCCGGACGGAAATATTCGAACCCGGCCGAGTCGAAGAACGTGGGCACCCGTCCGAGAGGTGCGTGCTGGAGCGTGGACGCCGTGACCCCAAACACGTACCGGTTGTCCGACCGCCAGACGAGCCCGAGGAGGTCGCGAACGGCGTCGAATTTGGGTAAGCCTTTCGCTCCCAACGGGCTCCCATTGAGGAGCGGCTGCAACGTGTCCGTGCAAGCAAACCACCGGTACGATCGGGACGTGAACTCCCGGACCACGGCCTCCGTCATCCGCTCCAGTCGGCTGTAAAAAGTGGCTCCGGCCTTGGGATCGTCGCCCCGGCCGCCGACAGAGTCGTGCTCGCTCGGTACGGTGTAGAGGAGGAACGACACCCACTCGCCGCAGTGCTGGCCGCTCAGTCTCGCCGTATCGAATCCCAGCATGGCGAGCCGAAGACACGCGTTCCCGGGGGCCGAGAAATTCACGACCTGGCCGGCCGCCCGGGCCGCCTTGATGGCCTTGTAAGCTCGACTGAAGACGGCCTCGCAGGCGGCGTGGAGCCCGGTGCCGCCGTTGCACGCGGCGGCCCACTGCTCGAAGAACGTCGTGATGTCGGCGACCACCGCAGGGGCGAGCCGGCCAGCAAACCCGGGGTCGGCGAGGCAGGGGTCGTACACGACGTTTCGGGCCACCGTCCGGTCGGGGCCAAACGTGGAGCCCTGGGCAACGGCCTCGAGCTGCGCCCAGAAGTCGCCGAGTGGGGTGCCGGCCGGGAACAGGCATTTAAGCATCGGCCGTGCCTCCGGGGGCGTGGACCGGGAGCGTGAGGACGAACGCCTTGTTGGGCGCGTCGTAGGTGAGGTCGCCGCGGTGGGTGCGGGCGACCTGGTAGCTGTACGGCAGGCCGTAGCCGTGCTCCTTCCGGCCGGGATCGACCTGGAACAGCCCGTCGACGCGGTCGGCCCGCACGCCGTCGCCGTCGTCCGCGACGCGGATCTCGACGTGCCCGTTGGTCGCCGTGGCGGTGACGGCGATGTGGACCGGGCGGGTGTTGTGGGCGACGGCGTTGTAGGCGAGTTCGCCGACGAGGGTGGCAAGGACGTCAGGCTTGATGTTGACCGGGGGGATACCACCATCGGCGCGGAACGTGAGTTGCCGAGCCGGGTCGGCGAATCGGGCCTGGCCGCGGAGTTCGTCGCGGGTCTGATCGACGACGGCGGCGAGGCCATCAGTGACATCGCTGGCGTCTGGCTCGGCGCTCATGGCCTGGAGTTTCTGGGTCTGATCGACGATACCGTCGAGGCAGCGGAGAGCCTTGGTCACCTCGGGCGGTTGCGGGGCGAGGGATTGGAGGTACGCCTGGGCGGTGAAGGCGATATTCTTCATGTTATGTATGAAAAGGTTGCTATTGATGATCGACCGGAATTGGGCGTCGGCGAGTTCCACTTCTTGAACTCTCCGACGCTCCTGCTGAATTTGCCGCTCTCCGGCCAGCAGTCGATCGACAGCGCGCCGCTGCTCCTGGGCATAGAGGACGACGCAGAACACGCAGTTGTATAGGACTTGTGCCGGGGTCGGCTTGTCGAGCATGAGGACTGCACCCGCGCGGATGGTCCGGTCGGCCCTCTGCTCGTTGGCATATCCCGATAGGTAGATGACCGGTAGATTAGGGTCGTGCTTGCGGACCTCGGGGAGGATGTCCAGGCCGGCCGTTTCCGTCTCCATGTTGATATCAGACAACATCGCCTTGTAGGTGCCTGGCGGACTGGCAATGATAAGGGATAGAGCCTCAATGCCTTTGTAGGCTTGTGCGACGCGGATCTGCTTCTGGGCGAAGTAGTCCGCAAGTTTGGCGACGAACTTTTGGTTGTCGTCGACCAAAAGCAAAGGCGATAGTTCGATCGCGGTATCCATCTACGCGACTCCGCTAGGTCCGGCGTGTGACAGGGTGAATACCATACGGAAGGTCGCCCCCTGGCCTGCGGGAGCGGGATCGACGGTAATGGTACCGCGGCTGTTGGTCACAATCCGCCGGACGAGGCACAGCCCGACACCCATCCCGCGCTGACCGCGCTTGGTCGTGAACCCGATCTGGAAGAGGCGGTCGCGGTTCTCCTTGGCGATCCCGCCGCCGTTGTCCGCGACGGTCACGGTGAGGTGGGGGGCCGCCCAGTCGGCGCGGATGTCGATCAGCCCGGCCGGCCGACCGCACTCGCGGATCGACTCGCTGGCGTTGCGGATCAGGTTGGTGAAGACGAGGACCGCCTGGTCGAGCGTCATCGGCAGTTCCGGGAGGTCAGGCGGGAGTGCGGTCTCCACGCGCGCCCCGGACTCCTGGATGCGGTTCGCGACGATCACCCGCGACTTCTCGACCGCCTCCAGAACAGTGGCGCGCCCCGCCTCCTCCATGGCGAGTTCGTCGAACACGCTCGCCAAGGCGGTCACCCGCTCCGTCTCGTCGAACACCCCCTGCGCGATCTCGTTCACCCGGTCCAACTGCTTCTCCCGCGTGTGGCCGTCGCGTATGTCCTCGCGCAAGAGGTCGATGCTGATGATCAGGTCTTGGCAGAAGTGTTTGATCTGGTGCGTGATGTTGGCGCTCCGGACGCCGAATTTGGCCATCGCCTCGTTGGAAGCCATCTGGCCGTACAACTCGTCGAACAGTGCCATCGACTGGCGGTGTCGCTCCCGGATCTCGAGGATGCGCGAGCAGAGCTGGCCGAGCACCTCCAGCCAGCGCTTGTGCAGGCGGGTGATCCCGCGGCCCTCGGCCGCGGTCGCCTTCCCACTCCGCTTCCGGGGGAGGGCGTGGAAGCACAGGAAGCCGAGCACCTCCCGGTCAAGGTCAAAAAGTGGAAGCATTGTCACGGCCGGGTACGTCGACAGGAATCGAACGTAGGGGTCAGTCGGACCACGGCGGTCGCGCAGAGACAGGAACTGCTTCTGGAACAACTTGCGTTTGAAGATATTCGAGAAGACTCGCGGCGCGAACAAATTACGGTCTGTCGACTGACCGTGGACCCGGACGTGATCCATCACCTCCCCAACTAACCCGTGGCTGATATCCACGGTCGGCGGAAACACGTCGGTCTCGCCCGGTGTCACGAAGATCCGCTTGAACTCGTACTCGCGGTCGAAACGGTGTGCCCGGACTGCAATCTCGGCCCCCTTGAACTGCGGGAGCCAAGGGGCCGTCGGGTCGTTACCCAGCGACTCGATGATCCGGTTTAGGACCGGCGAGTAGATACCGTCCGCCTCGTCGTCCGAGAGACTCGCCTGCACCTGAGACAGGATCGACTGGAATCGCTGGAACTGCCACTCATGAATACCCCGGTCGATGGCCGCGGCAGCCACCCGGCCGATCGACTTGCCGATGAGCGAGTCGTCCAAGCTGATGGCCTCGGCACCTCCGCCCGCGCCGACCTTATCGACCATCAACAGACCGATCAACTCGTTTCGGACGAAAAGCGGTATGGCGAGCGACTGATGACTGTTA
This sequence comes from Urbifossiella sp., assembly GCA_044220735.1. Taxonomy (GTDB): domain Bacteria; phylum Planctomycetota; class Planctomycetia; order Gemmatales; family Gemmataceae; genus Urbifossiella. The sequence continues at coordinate 12,923 of JBGAQM010000014.1, forward strand.
TAGACCTTGAGGAGTTTGCTGATGTGGAGCGGTAGGTAATCGGCCGGGTTGGAAACCGTAACCGCGTCCTCGTTGTCACCATTCTCACGCGGGGTCAGTAGCTCCCTTAGTCGCATAAAATGGCGGTGATCGAATGCGCAGCGTATCACGTCGGTACTGGAGAGCGCATGCCCGGTCTCCCAACACAGGGCAAGCGTGCAGTCGTCCCCCTGCAGGAGCCACAGCCGCGCCCGGCGGAAGCCCAACTCGATCATCCCGTTACAAATCCGCGCGGCGATCACTTCGAACTTGTCGTACTGCAGGAACTCCTGAGCCAAGTCCGCGGCCTGCTTCGCCCGGGTTGTGTCACTAACGGTAAGGAGTCTGAGACTTCCAGTGGCAGTCTGCGGCATGGCGGATAGTTCGCACCTCAACCACTTGTCACCGCTCGGCACTTGGTCCCGGAACGATTTCCCCTCTGCAATTGCCTGGTAGAATTGACTTGGCTTCTTTTTACTCGCCTCGTTGGCGAGCAACTCTTGAATCCATCCGGTCTGATCGGTCCCCGCCTCCCAGAGGACACGCCCGTTCTCGTTCATCACGCCGAATCGAGCGGACAGACCATCCATCACCTTCTTGTTCCACTCCAGCCGCAACCGTAGGCCTTTGTTCACGCCCCTCAGGATCGCCGTCTCGATCTCCTGCGTCTTCTTGTCGGAGAGTTCCTCGGGGGTCAGGTGGAACGTCCTCCGAGTTCCCGGCGGCAGACTGTCGGGTTTGGCGGTGAACAGTTCGATCTCCATGCCCGGGTAGTCGCGCTCGAGCTCGTCGTACAGGTCCACCCCGTCGCACAGCGTGAGGTCGTCCGACAGGTGCACGTCGATCAGGGCGAAGTCGTACTCGGCCGCTTCCAGCGCCTGACGGGCCGCCTCGGCGGACGCGGCCAGGTCGCAGTCGAACCCGGCCCGTCGGAGTTGCTCCCGAAGGGCCGGGCCGTAGCCCTCGTCGTCGTCCACCAGCAGCACGCGGCCGAGGCTCATCGCCGGGATGCCTTTCATACGGGGATTTCGAGCACGAACCGGGTTTGCACGAACCGCTCACTCGTCTCCAGCACCAACGACCCGTCCAGCCGCTCCGCGATCAACCGGCTCACGTGAAGCCCGATCCCACTCCCGTCCGGCTTGGTCGAGAAGTTGTACTGAAATATTCTTTCACGCTCGTGCCACGGTATTCCTATCCCGTTGTCCGTCACGACTACCTGGGCACGACCGCCGGTTCCCACCGGGCCTTTTCGCTCGACTTGCAATCGTAACACGGGCCGCCGGCAACCGGCCTGTTGAAACTGGTCCAACGCGTTCTGGATCAGGTTCGACAAAACGTGTGACACCTGACCCCGGCTTGATTCCACCTGGCCCTCCCAGTTGAACTCGGCCTCGAACTGCACGCCAAGTCCGTGCAGCTGCTCCTGGAAGACCAGCCGTAACACGTCCACCACGGACGCGAGGCGGAACGGGCGGCGTTCCTCCGCCGTGAGGGTCAGGAACAAGTCGTTGACCTGTGCCAACTCCCCCATCACCCGGTTCAGGCTGGTCGAGGTGGCCTGGAGTCGTGCCAACTGGTTCGAGTCCGGCGCCTTGATCGACCTCAGCCGGTCCACGTCGTCGCCGAGCAGGTTGTTCCACGTCCGTGCCGCCGCGATCCGCGTCTTGAACTCGTGCAACAAGAACGACGCGTTCCGGGCCAGCATCACGTACTCCGAGTGCTTCATCATCTCCCGCCGGGCGGCATCCCGTTCCAGCACGGCCAGAAGCAGAACCGCCGCCCGGCAGAACAGCTGGGCGGCGGCGGGGGAGAAGGCTCGGGTCTCCGGGTGGAAGGCCATGAGCGCGTACAACTCGCGGTCGTCGGCCGGGGCGGCCGCGGGTGCCGCCGGCCGGTCGTAGGCCGTCGTCTGCGCGAATCCCCGCCCGAAGTCCATCAGCCGCAGACCCAGGAACGACCGGAACGTCGGCCGGGTCCCCGCGTACTCGTGGGCCGGCGGCAGCAACTTGTTCAGAAACCGGACCACCCCTTCGTCGCGGCCGGCGTCGTCCACCCGGAAGCACTCGTGGTCCTCCACCATGTCGCGGATCGGGCTCTTGTCCAGGTGCGGCTCCACGTGCTGGAAGTCGAGCCGCACCCCGGACGCCCCCTCCAGCGTCGTCCGCCGCTTCGCCAGGTCGAACCGCACCAGCGCCACCGCCGTCGCCCCGATCCCCAACTGTACTTGGTGCAGGATGCCGTCAATGGCGTCCGCCCGGCGGCGGTCGTGGTCCACCTCGTCGCGCATGGCCAGCTCGCGCCACACCGCCCCGTCCGACGTCTGATGCGGGTTCGGCTCCCACGCCCCGTCCAGGGCCGTCCGCACCGCCGAAACCAGCTCCCGCGGCTTGTACCACTTGCGGACCGCCCCGTGGTACAGCCCGTTCATCGCCTTCAGCTGCGCGAGGTGCTTCGGCGGCAGGTCCGAGTGGAGAAGCACCATCCGGGCCGACGGGGCGGTGGCCAGCCACCGCGCCAGTTCCGCGGCCAGTTGCCCCTGCCGCAGCACCGCGTCCACGTCCAGCACCACGGCGTCCGGCGCGGCGGCGCCCGGGGCCGGCGGGCCATTCGCCACCGACGCCGTGAACCCGACAGCCGTCAGCAGCTGGACCGCCGCCGGGCCGACCACGTCGTCGTCGCACACCACCGCCACCGTGTGGTCGCTGCCGAAGTCGCGCAGGGCGGCGAACGGCTCGTCCGTGCTCTCCATCCGGTTCCACAGGGCGCGGAGCTGCGGGTGTTCGGGGGCGCCGCCCGGGCCCGCCGCCCGCCCGCCGCCGATCCGGCCCGGCACCCGTACCGCGCGCACGCTCAGGAACACTTCGGCCGACGCCTCCGCCCACCCGTCCACGACCGCCCGTACCCGGTCCCCCTCGAATAGCAGGTCGTTAAGCGGCTTTTCGCTCGGGCGATCCGGCACCGACTTGTCCACCGCGTGCTCCGGGAACTCGTCCAGCGGCAGCCGGTCCCGGGTGATGACCGCGTCCACCTCGAACCAGTCGGAGTCGTGCTTCCAGTCCGCGTCTACCACCACCACGTAGACCCGGTTCTCGCGGGCGTTGACGACCACCGCCTGCACCTCGACGCCGCCGGCCGTCTGCCGCTGTTTCAACGCATCAAGGGTCCGCTCCCACGGCTCGCGGTGCGCCCGCTTGTACGAGTAGTGCGGCAGGGTGTTGTGCTGGCCGGGCGACGGCACGACGGTGATGACTTCCCCCGCCTGAAACGTGGGGTCGTCCGCGACGCTTATGCCCCGCCGCCACTTCCAGTAGCACTCCGGGCCGGGGACGTACCCCTCATGACCGTCCGTGAAGCGGACGACCGCGCCCGACTTCTCGCTGCGGACGATCACACAGGGCCGGGGGGTCGGGTTCATCGCGTGGGCTTCATCGGGTGGACTCGGCGGTCGGATTCTACGGACGGGTACGGGAAACGCCGCAGCGCACCCGAATCACAGACGCTCTTTCGGCCGAGCGGCGGCGACGCGGGTGCGGTACGGGGGTGCCTTGCCTGGGTCGGGTCAAGCGACTCACCCTCTGGGGGGGCTCGCACCACCGGCCGCTTCGTCGGCCGGTGGCTGGGATGACGCCTGCTCATCGCCCGTACCTCGTGCCGGATGTGTTCGTGGTTCTGACTCGCCGCTCAACGCTTCGGGACTGCCCCGCACCCCGCCACGTACCCTGGGGGGGGCGATCGACACCGAGAGCCCGAAGGCGGCGTCCGCCCCCGGCACGTTGGCTGCCGCATCGTAGTTCTCCGTGAACGACGGCGTGCACAAGCACGACATGTGCCAACTCCGCATCAATTACGCAAGCCGTTGACCGGATTGATTTTATAGAGAATTCGAAGTGCTGATCGGCGATCGCAGCGAAAGATGTCGTGCAGACGTGCAAATAGCTGATTGCCGTTTTGCAATCCGGTCGGGGGTGGGGGGGGGGCCTGACATTTCGCCCCCACACCCCGACCGCGGCGGGCTCAGCAGGTGCAGCAGCACACCGGGGTGCCGCCCATCATCACGCAGCAGGTGCAGCCGGCCTTCATGCACGCGGCCACGCAGTCGCAGCAGCCCTGAATCATCTCGCAGCACGCCTTGTCGCCGCTCGTGCAGGTCACGCAGCAGCCGTCCTTCGTCATCTCCACCTTGCACGCGCCCATCGTCAGGTTGCAGCAGCACACCGTCATGCCGTTCATCATGCAGCATATGCTGCACATGCCGCCGGCCATCATCGTGCAAAGGTTCTGCATCATCGCGCACGCCGTCGGGTCGTCGCAGACGCAGGTCATCTTCATCCCGCCGGTGATCTTCTCGACCTTCATCGTGCAGCGCGGCACCATCACCATGTTCGGCGTCGCCGCCGCCGGCATCGAGCCCGTCATGCCGGTGGTCATGTTCGCCATCGCCGCCCGGTCCATCATCATCGCGGTCGCCATCGGTCGCTCCTTCAGTGGCTCGGGTTCCGAACGGGACAGCCGCCGGTGCCCGAAAAGGGGGTCAAAAACGCCGCCGACGAGTTGATTTTCTCGCCGAGTGGGTGTAGAGTTACTTTACAAACTCGATCAAGTTGGTCGTGTTAAATCGACTCGCCCCACGAACCAGGGCCAACGTCATGTTCCAGAACAGGTTGCGTCACCTGTTGCAGCCGGAACTCACGAACCGGTTCGCGGCGCCGTGTCAAGATTCCTTCGTGCCTGTGGCCGTGCCCGTGGGTAATCTTGACTGGGTTCGTGAGGTTTACCGCATCGCCGCCGAGCAGACCGAGGCCCAGCTCGCCCCGCCCTGGCACCTGGGGCCGACGCTATTCTCGTCCAACTGAACCGATTGCTGGGGTCGTATCGACCCGGACGTGAGACAGATTAACCGCTCGACCCCGCCTTGCCTACTGGCAATCCCGGCGGGGTTTCTTACTGCGTCAGCATGAGATTGTTGATCGGCCCGGTCGGCTAACTCAGCCGGCCGCGTCGCAACTCTGGAACGTGTAAGCCGTAACGACCAGACTGACGTGGTGATGCCAGCCGGCCCACGTCCGACCCTCGAAGTGGTCGAGGCCCAGCCCCACTCGGATGTCGTCGAAGCGCGCCCGGGCCTCGGGCAGGTGATCGCCCCCCGCCGCGAGCCCGAGCCGACGCAACGGCAGTGCTTCCGCCAGCTCGCGGGCGTAGCCGTCCTCGGGGACCACGACACCGGAACCCGGAAGCCGCCCCTCGGCCCGCACCTCGTCGATCATCGCCAGCGCCAACTCCGTCTTCGACGCCGGCTTGCGGACCTCCTCGGGCACGGTGCGCTCTGCGAGCGGCGCGTTATCGCGCAGCCAGTGCGCCGGCAGGTACAGCCGGGCCGCGAGCGGGAAGTAACCGGCAGGGCCGTGCTGCGCCAGTACCACGCCGATCTGGCAGTTCACCTTCTGGCCGAGCGGACGGGCGAATTGTCGCTGCACGCCGGCCGAGTGCCGGCCTTTCTTGGGGAACGCGGCGTCGTGAACGACCCACACCGCGCCGGGGTCGGCGATCGCCCCGGGGCGGATGCGCCGGCACGCGGCGAACAGGCGGGCGGCGTCCCACGGGCTGCGGGTGACGAAGTGCTGCAGCGCCTGCACCAGATCGGCCTCGGCGGGGGCGAGGCCCACGGCCGCGGCGGCGATCCCTTCCACGTTCTTGCGGCCGGGGGCGGTGAGCAGGCCGGCGAGGTAGACGACGAAGCGACGGAATTGGTCGTTGCGCGGGAACACGTCTCGGAATCGCTCGGCGAACGCTTCCAGCCTGGCGAGGCGGTCGGCGTCGAGAGCGGCGGGCCGGTGCGGAGCAGCCACGGTCACGAGTCCCTCGGCATCGGCAGGCGCCGGATGCGGCCGTCGGGCGACACGGTTCAGGAATGGAAATCGGTTCGAGCCGGGGGAGTCGGCTACCAACACGACCAAGTATATCGCAAAAGTCGTGAATGACCGCCAGCAGATTCCCGCGGAGGGGGTCGGAATCGCGGTTTGCACCCCTACTGCGTCACCTCATCAGCCGTGCAACGGAGCCCGCGACGCGGCTACGTCATTCTGAATAAGTCAATTAACAACAGACATTTGCGTCGATTCAGAAGCACGCTTCCGGGCAGCAACTTGACCCAGTAGGAGCAGCGCCGCCGGATCGGGACTAGGAATGCCGCGGATCATTCACCATTATGTCGATCAAGATAGTGCAGTCGCGTCGCGGCCTACCAGTGGATGGCCGAGCGACACGCGCTCGAACGAGGGATCGACCGATGAATCGCAACCGATCGCAGGGGTTCACGCTGATCGAGCTGCTGGTGGTGATCGCTATCATCGCCATCCTGATCGGCCTGCTGTTGCCTGCCGTCCAGAAGGTCCGCGAGGCGGCGGCCCGCGCCAAGTGCCAGAACAACCTCAAACAGATCGGCCTGGCGGCGCACAACTACCACGACGCCAACACCACCCTGGTGCCGGCGTTCATCGGCGACAACTCCGAGAAGCTCGACGGCTGGGCGACGTGGGGGGCGCTGCTGCTGCCGTACATCGAGCAGACCGGCCAGTACAGCCTGTGGGACTTGCGCTACCCGGCGTCGGCGCAGCCGGCGGCCGCGGTGCAGTCGTTCGTGACGATCTACGCCTGCCCGTCGCGGCCGGCGCACGTCCTGAGCACCGCCGACTTCCGCGCCGACGGCGCCGCACTGACCGACTACGCCGCCAGCTTCGGCCCGCACGCCGCGTACACGAACTCGCTCGGCGCCGTCATCCCGAGCATCCCGAACGTGGGCGTGGACGGCGCGGGGAACCCGATCCTCCTCACCTGGCGCGGGCAGTTGAACCTGCTGAGCATCACCGACGGCACCAGCAACACGACCCTGTTCGGCGAGAAGCACGTGCGGCCGAACTCGCTGCGGGGGAAGAACGAGGACCGGAGCGTGTTCGGCGGCAACCGCAACAACACGCGGCGGATGATGGGCATCAGCAACGTGAACGGCGACCAGCGGTCGCTGCTCGGGCCGGACGTGCAGACGCTGGCCGTGGCCAACAGCAGCTTCGGCGGCCCGCACACGGGCGTGACGAACTTCGTGTTCGCGGACGGGAGTGTGAAGGCGGTGAAGAACACCGCCGACCTCGACACACTAACCCGGCTCGTCACCCGCAACGACGGGCTCGTCGTGAACGGGGACTACTAACCGGCTCGGCGAAACGCGAAGCCGCAAGCGGCAACGCATCAACCCGAGTTGCCCGAGTTGCCGCTTGCGGCTTCGCGCTTGGCCGCGCGAAGAACTGAACCTCTTGCGACCTCGCCCGCCATCGTGGAGACTGTGACGTGAGTACGCGCGTGATCCTGCCGGCGACCCTCGCACTTGCCCTCGCCGGCTGCTCGTCGGCCGAGGGACTGAAGCCGGTGACCGGCACCGTGACCGTGCCCGGCGACCCGGCCGTGCTCGCCGGCAGTACGGTGGAACTGGCGCTGGAGTCCGACCCGACCGTGCGCGCCTCCGGCACGATCGAGCCCGACGGCCGGTTCACCCTCGACAGCCTGAAAGACGGAAGGGTTCGCCGCGGCGCACCCGAAGGAACGTACAAGGCCCGCATCATCCTCGGCGACGACGACCCGGCGCTGCAGAAGAAGGCCGCGAAGGCCGTGCCCGTGCGCTACCAGCGGTTCGAGACGTCCGGCCTGACCGTCCGCGTCCCCGCGGAGCAGCCGGTGACCCTCGCCGTCGCGGCGCGCTAACCCCACACACCGAATCACCCCCACCGGGTTCCCTCATGCGTCTGTCCGCCTTCCTACTGCTCGCGGCCGCCGGCGTCGCCCGCGCCGACGCCCCGCCGCCGGACCCCGCGAAGCTCGATTTCTTCGAGAAGAAGGTTCGCCCGGTCCTGGTCGGCCACTGCAACCAGTGCCACTCCGCCGACACGAAGCCGGCCGGCAACCTCCGCGTGGACGACCACAACGGGCTGCTGACCGGCGGCAACGGCGGCCCCGCAGTCGTGCCGGGGCACCCGGAAAAGAGCCTGCTGCTGAAGCGCGTCGCCCACGACGCCAAGAAGCAGATGCCGGCGGAGGGCGAGAAGCTCAGCGCCGCGCAGGTCGCCGACCTGACGCAGTGGGTGAAGGACGGCGCCGTGTGGCCGGCGCTGCGCGTGCCGGCGACGCTCGGCAAGGGCCGCCCCGGCTACGACAAGCTCCGCGCCGAGCACTGGGCGTTCAAGCCCGTCGGCACGCCGGCCGTGCCCGCCCCAAAGGACGCAGCTTGGGCGCGCGACGACATCGACCGCTTCATCCTCGCCGCGCTCGACGCGAAGGGTCTGAAGCCCGTGGGCGACGCCGACCCCGTCACGCTCGTCCGCCGCGTCACGTTCGACCTCACGGGCTTGCCGCCGACGCCGGCCGAAGTAGACGCATTCCTCCGCGACCCGTCGCTGCCCGCGCTCGTGGACCGATTGCTCGCGTCCCCCACGTTCGGCGAGCGCTGGGGGCGGCACTGGCTCGACGCCGCCCGCTACGGCGAGAGCACCGGGCCGAGCCGCAACATCCCGTACCCGCACGCGTGGCGCTACCGCGACTACGTCATCGACGCCGTCAACGCCGACGTGCCGTTCGACCGCTTCGTCCGCGAACAGCTGGCCGGCGACCTGCTGGCGGCGACGACCGACGCCGAGCGCGACCGCCTCCGCACCGCGACCGGCTTCCTGGCGCTCGGCGTGAAGGACGTGAACCAGCGGTTCAAGGTCCGCTTCGAGATGGACAACGTGGACGAGCAGATCGACGCCGTCACCCGCTCGACGATCGGCCTGACCGTGAGCTGCGCCCGCTGCCACGACCACAAGTTCGACCCGATCCCGACCACCGACTACTACGCGCTGGCCGGCATCTTCACCAGCACCGACGCGACCGCGGGCCTGCGCAACAAGATGGGTGGCGGCGGCCTCGACTACTACGCCCCGGACGGGCTCGTGCGCCTGTCCGGCGAAGGCCCCGCGGCGCCGGCCGAGCAGGTGGCGAAGGCGAAGGCCGAACTCGACACGCACAAGAAGGCGTGGGACGCGATCCGCGGCACGCCCGAGGGGCTGAAGAAGGCCGCCGACGGCCTGCCGACGCAGCGGCCGTTCCGCCTGAAGTTCGAGAAGGCGCAGGCCGACTACCAGGCGCTGACCGACCCCGCGGCCCGCGGCTACGCCGTACATGGAGCGCGTGAGGGCAAAGTCGCCGACACCGCCGTCCGCCTCCGCGGCGAGGCCGAGAAGCTGGGGCCGGTCGTGCCGCGCGGCTTCCTCACGACGTTCGCCGTGCCCGGCGCACCGGCCGTGAACCCGAAGGAGAGCGGCCGCCGCGAGTTGGCCGACTGGCTCGTCAGCCCGAACAACCCGCTGACGGCCCGCGTCGCGGTGAACCGCGTGTGGGGTCACCTGTTCGGCCGCGGGCTCGTCAACACGCCCGACAACTTCGGCGTCATGGGCGACACGCCGTCGCACCCCGAGTTGCTCGACCACCTCGCCGGCCGCTTCGTCCGCGACGGCTGGTCGCTCAAGCGGCTGGCGCGAACGCTGGTGCTCACCCGCGCTTACGGCTTGAGTTCGGAATTGACGCCCGCGAACCGCGCCGCCGATCCCGGGAACGTGCTGCTGTGGCGGCACGCCCCGCGGCGGCTCGAAGCGGAGGAACTGCGCGACGCGGTGCTGGCCAGCGCCGGCACCCTCGACCGCACCCGCCCCGAGGGCTCGCCGGCGCGGGCGCTGAAGATGGTCGAGATGCGCGACAACGGCCCCGAGGCGAAGGGTGTCCACGAGTCCGCGGACAGGAGCCGCGTGCGGAGCGTGTACCTGCCGCTGCTCCGCGGCGTGACGCCGAAGGCGCTGGAAGTCTTCGACCCCGCCGACCAGACGCTCGTGACCGTGAAGCGCGACACGACGACCGTCCCGGGCCAGGCGCTGTTCCTGCTGAACTCGCCGTTCGTGCGCCGCAACGCACTGGCGCTCGCCGACCGACTCATCGCCGCGAAGGGCGACGACGCCGACCGCGTGACGACCGCGTACCGGCTGACGCTCGGCCGCGCCCCGTCGAAGGCGGAGGTCGAGCGGGCGCTGGGCTTCGTGGGCGAGTACGAGTCGGCGTACCGGGCCGAGCCGCAGCCGTTGCCGGCGGTGGCGCGTCCCGCGGCGCCGCGGCCGAAGGGGCCGACGCCCGAGGTGATCGACCCCGACCAGATCGACCAGACCGGCGAAGCTGTGACCGACGAGGTGGTGCGCCCGCGCGACGCCCGCGCCGCGGCGTGGCTGGCGCTGACCCAGGCGCTCTACGGCAGCGCGGAATTCCGGTACGTCAAATAGCCCCCCGAAAGCCCACCCGTTGCAACGGGTGGGCGCTGCCCCCACCGAACACTCACGGGATCATCCCATATGCCCCCCATCAGCCGCCGCGCCGCCCTGAAGCACGCCAGCGCCGGGTTCGGCCTCGTCGCCCTCGCCGGCCTCCTCGACCAGCAGGCGAAGGCCCGCCCGCCCGCCGCCGCGCACCCGCTCGCGCCGAAGGCGCCGCACTTCCCCGCCAAGGCGAAGCGGCTCGTCTTCGTCCACATGAACGGGGCGATGAGCCAGCACGACACCTTCGAGTACAAGGCCAAGCTGTTCGCCGACGGCGGCAAGCCCGGCCCCGGCGGCGGCACGCTCACGGCGCCGAAGTTCCGTTTCGCGCAGCACGGCCAGACGGGTTCGTGGTTCTCCGAATTGCTGCCGAACCTGGCCCGCCACGCCGACAAGCTGTGCTGGCTGCGCGGCCTCCACACCGACACGCCGGCGCACCCGCAGGCGGTGGTGCAGCTGCACACCGGCAGCGCCAACGCCGCGCTTACGCGACCCAGCATCGGGGCATGGCTGCTGTACGGCCTCGGCACCGACAACGCCGATCTGCCCGGGTACGTCACCATCAACCCGCCGCCGAACTTCGGCGGCGCCGTCAACTTCGGCAGCGCCTTCCTGCCGGCCCACTTCCAGGGCACGCGCATCGACGACCGCGGCGCGTTGCCGAACCTCCGCCCCGCGACCGCGGCCGGCCTCCAGCGCCGCCAGCTCGACCTCATCCAGGGCATGAACCGCGACCTCGCCGCCGCTCCCGGCGCGCCGGACGCAGTGGACGGCGTCATCGAGTCGTTCGAGCTGGCGTTCCGCATGCAGGGCAAAGTGCCCGAGTTGCTCGACCTGTCGAAGGAGCCGCTGCGGGTGCGCGACGAGTACGGCGCCACCGACGCCCCGAACGCCGCCTTCGCCCGCCAGTGCCTCATGGCCCGCCGGCTGTGCGAGGCGGGCGTGCGCTTCGTCGAGATCTGCCAGCCGGGCTGGGACCACCACAACAACCTGCACGCCGGCCTCATCGACCGCTGCCGCTCCGTCGACCAGGCCACCGCGGCGCTGCTGAACGACCTGGACCGCCGCGGCTTGTTGGAGGACACGCTGGTGCTGTTCGGCAGCGAGTTCGGCCGACTGCCGACGGCGCAGGGCGCCGACGGCCGCGACCACAACATCACCGGCTACCCGATGTTTCTGGCGGGTGCGGGCGTGAAGGCGGGGTTCACGTACGGGGCGACGGACGAGTACGGCATCCGCGCCGTGGAGGGTCGGATGCACACGAACGACCTGCACGCGACGCTGCTGGCGCTGATGGGGATCGACCACGAGCGGCTGACGTACCGCTACGCCGGCCGCGACTTCCGCCTCACCGACGTGGCCGGGAATGTTGCCCGCGAGATTTTCGCCTGACCGCCGCTACCGCCCCGGCCCTGTAACACCCGCCCGCCGCCGCGGTATCCCTGAACTTCACCGACCATCGACCCGCCCGGCGCGCAACGTGCCGGGCCTCGTTCGTTTCTCGCCCCGAAAAGAAGGACCGATGACCACGAAAGCCTACGCCGCACAGTCGCCCAAGAGCGCCCTCGCCCCGCACGCCATCACCCGCCGCGAACCGCGCCCGACAGACGTGCAGATCGACATCCTTTACTGCGGCGTCTGCCACTCCGACCTGCACCAGGCCCGCGACGAGTGGCACGACTTCGCCCCCACCACCTACCCCTGCGTCCCGGGGCACGAGATCGTCGGCCGGGTGTCGAAGGTCGGGGCCCGCGTCACGACGTTCAAGGCCGGCGACGCGGTCGCGGTCGGGTGCATGGTGGACTCGTGCCGCACCTGCCCGAGCTGCGCGAAGGGGCTGGAACAGTACTGCACCAGCTTCCCGACGTTCACCTACAACGCGCCCGACAAGCACTCCGGCGGCGTCACCTACGGCGGCTACTCCGACCGCGTCGTCGTGGACGAGGCGTTCGTCCTGCGCGTGTCCGAGTCGGCCGACCTGGCCGCGACGGCGCCGCTGCTGTGCGCCGGCATCACGACGTACTCGCCGCTGCGACACTGGAAGGTCGGGCCGGGGCAGAAGGTGGGCGTCGTCGGCCTCGGCGGGCTGGGCCACATGGGGGTGAAGTTCGCCCGCGCGTTCGGGGCGCACGTCGTGCTGTTCACCACGTCGCCGTCGAAGGTCGAGGACGGCAAGCGGCTCGGGGCGCACGAGGTGGTCGTCTCGAAGGACGGCGCCGCGATGAAGGCGCACGCCAGCAGCTTCGACTTCGTCCTCGACGCCGTCTCGGCCGAGCACGACGTCAACGCCTACCTGTCGCTGTTGAAGCTGGACGGGACGCTGTGCCTGGTGGGCGCCCCGGAGAAGCCGCTGCCGGTGGCGGCGTTCAACCTGCTGCTGCCACGGCGGAGCTTCGCCGGCTCGGGCATCGGCGGCATCGCCGAGACGCAGGAGATGCTGGACTTCTGCGCCGCGAAGGGGATCGGCAGCGACGTGGAGGTGATCCCGATCCAGAAGATCAACGAGGCGTACGACCGGCTGCTGAAGGGCGACGTGAAGTACCGCTTCGTCATCGACATGGCCTCGCTCAAGGGCTGACCAACGCAGTCGCGTCCGTCGCGTCCGACGCCGACCGCTTCGCGTCGGGCGTGATGCCCCGGGCCGCCGCCTCGCGGCGGGCCTCGTCCACGGTCAGGCACGGGTCGAGGAGCAATTCCAGGAGCGTGATCGGGTCGGCGGCGTCCATGCGGTCCCGTTCGGGGTGAAGGAAGTTCACGGTTTGCAACTTCTACCCGCAAGTGCGGCCGAAATCGCCGGCCGGGGCGGGGTGTTGTGGAGTCAACGCAGCGGGGGTGCCGGCGGGCGGGTTGCCGACGGCGCGGAAGCAGGTTGCCCACGTTACCACCGGCACGGCCGGCAAACCGGCCGCGACCGACGCGCGAGCCAAAAGAAGAAGCCGGCGGCTTTCGCCACCGGCCTTCTAGAACGTGTCGCGGGACGTGCGGAGGAAAGTGACGGCGGGCCTCGGGGATTCCCGGCCCGACAGGTTGTTCGACGCCGATCTATTATGCACGGGGTGTGCCAAACCGCGCCGGTCGGGTATGGTGGTGTCGTTCTCCCGAACGCGAGGCGACGACGATGCGCGGGTGGGTTCGGCTGCTGGTCGTGGCGTTCGCCGGGTCGGCGCTGTCGCCCGTCGCGGCCCAGACCCCGGCCCCGGACTTCGCGCGCGACGTGCGGCCGATCTTCGAGGCGCGGTGCGTGAAGTGCCACGGCCCCGCCCGGCAGCGCAACGGCCTTCGCCTCGACACCGCCGCCGGCATCACCTCCGTTGTCGGCACGCCGGCCGACAGCCCCCTCCTGCGCCACGTCACCGGCACCTGCGGCGCGCGGCGGATGCCGCCCGAGGGCGACCCGCTCACCGCCGCGCAGATCGACACCCTCCGCCGCTGGGTCGCCGCGAAGGGGCCGCTCCCCGCCGACACAGGACCCGCCGCGAAGGCGCCTACCGCCGGCTGGGCGTTCCAGCCGATCGTCCGCCCGCCCGTGCCGGCCGCGGACGGAACGTGGGGCCGGAACCCGATCGACGCTTTCGTGCTGGCGAAGCTGCGGGCGAACGGCCTGCGCCCGTCACCGGAGGCCGATCGGCGCACACTCGCCCGCCGCGCGTCGATCACGCTCACCGGCCTGCCGCCGACGCCGGACGAGCTGCGAGCCGTGCTCGCCGACCCGGCCGCGGACGCGTATGAGCGGTACGTCGATCGGCTGCTGGCGTCGCCGCGGTACGGCGAGCGCTGGGCGCGGCACTGGCTCGACGTCGCCCACTACGCCGACTCGCACGGCCACGACCAGGACCGCTTCCGGCCGAACGCGTGGCCGTACCGCGACCACCTCATCCGGTCGTTCAACGCCGACACGCCGTACGCCCGGTTCGTGCGCGAGCAGGTCGCCGGCGACGTGCTATTCCCCGGCAACCCGCACGCGCTGGTCGCGACCGGGTTCCTCGCCGCCGGACCGTGGGACGAGAGCGGCCTGCGCGACATCAACGAGAACAGCCTCGACCGGCAGGCGGCGCGGAACCTCGAGCGCGACGACGTGGTGACCAGCACGATGGCCACGTTCGCCGGCCTGACGGTCGGCTGCGCCCGCTGCCACGACCACAAGTTCGACCCGGTGACGCAGCACGACTACTACGCCCTCCAGGCCGTGTTCGCCGGGGTGGACAAGGCCGAGCGCCAGTACGACCCCGACCCCGCGGTCGGGGCGAAGCGCGCGGCGCTGACCGCCGAACTGGCCCTGGTACGCGAGCTGAAGGGCACCGACACGGCGCTGCTGACGCCCGAGCGTCGCGCGGCGGCGGCGGCGCTGCGCGACCCCGACGCCGGCTGGCACACGGCCGCGCCGGCGGCAGTGAGTGCGAGGCAGGGCTCCGAGCTGAAGGTGCTGCCGGACCATTCCGTTCTCGCCGCGGGGCCGACGCCGGAGAAGGACACGTACACCGCGACGATCACCGTGCCGCGCGGCGGGCTGGCGGCGCTGCGCGTCGAGGTGCTGTGCGACGACTCCCTGCCGCACAAGGGGCCGGGCCGCTGCCACAACGGCAACCTGCACCTGTCCGAGGTACGCGTAAAGGTTCACCCGCCGGGCGAGCCCGCGAAGGCCGCGGCGGTGAAGCTGATCGCCGCTTCCGCGGACTTCGACCAGGACGGCTGGGCGGTGCCGCGCGCCATCGACGGCAACGCCGCGACCGCGTGGGGCATCTATCCCGCAGTCGGCCGACCGCACCGGGCGGTGTTCGCGTTCGACGGGCCGGTCGGTTTCGACGGCGGCACCGCGCTGACGGTGGAGCTCGACCAGTTGCACGGCGGCGGCCACCTGATCGGCCGCTTCCGCCTCGCCGTGAGCACCACGCCCGGCACGGAGGCGACGAAACCGCTACCCGCGCCCGTCGCCGCGGCCATGGCGGCGAACCCGCGCACCGACGCGCAGACGGCCGAACTGGCGCGCTGGGGGTGGGAGCGCCGACTCGCCGCCGAGTTGGCGGCGCTGCCGGCGCCAGCGAAGGTGTACTGCGGCACCAACCGCTTCACCGCCGACGGCAGCTTCCGGCCGGCGGCGACGCCGCGCCCGATCCACGTCCTGAAGCGCGGCGAACCGACGCGCCCCGGCGAGTTGGTTCAGCCCGGAACGGTCGAGGCGGTCACCGCGCTGCCGGCGCGCTTCACGCTCGCCGACCCGAACAACGAGGGCGAGCGCCGCGCCGCGCTGGCCGACTGGCTGGCCGACCCGCGCAACCCGCTGACGTGGCGCGTAATCGTGAACCGCGTGTGGCACTACCACGTCGGCCGCGGCCTCGTGGACACGCCGAACGACCTCGGCGCGATGGGCGGCGTCCCGAGCCACCCGGAACTCCTCGACTGGCTCGCCGCCGAGTTCCGCGACCGCGGCGGCTCGCTGAAAGCACTCCACCGCCTCATCCTGACGAGCAGCACCTACCGCCAGGCCGTGCGCCACGACGACGCAGCCGCGGCGAAGGACGCGGACAACCGCCTGCTGTGGCGGATGAACCGCAGCCGCCTCGACGCCGAGACGGTGCGCGACGCGGTGCTGCTGGTCAGCGGCCGGCTCGACCTGACGATGTACGGCCCGCCGGCGCAGCACTTCACGAGCAAGCCGGGCATCCACGTCACCCCGGAGGCCGACTACGACGCCTTCGACGTGGACGCCCCCGCGGCGCGGCGGCGGAGCGTGTACCGCTTCATCTTCCGCACGCGGCCAGACCCGCTGCTGGAAGCGCTGGACTGCCCGGACGCGTCGCAGTCGGCGCCGGCGCGCGGCGCGTCGGTGGGGGCGCCGCAGGCGCTGGTGCTGTGGAACAACAAGTTCATGCTCCGCCACGCCGAGCACCTGGCCGCGCTGGGGGACGTGCGGGTGATTGCGGAGCGTGTCCTGTGTCGACCGCCGACGCCGGCAGAGACGGCCGCGTGGGGCGAGTACGCGCGGCGGCACGGCCTGGCGAACCTGTGCCGCGTGTTGCTGAACAGCAGCGAATTCCTGTTCGCGGATTGAGTGGGGCCGGTTTCCAACCGGCCGGGTCAGCACGGCCGGTTGGAAACCGGCCCCACACCGGAGGCGCGAGATGACCCTCACCCGCCGCGGGTTCTTCCTCGCCGGACTCGGCCAGCTCGCCCTCACCGACCTCGCCGGTGCAGCCACGCACCACGCAGCGAAGGCGCGGCGCGTCATCCAGGTCGTGCTCAACGGCGGGATGAGCCAGCTCGACACGTTCGACTACAAGCCCGAGGTCGAACGCCGGCACGGACAGGCTGTGGACATCGGCCTGAAGGCCACCGCGACCGGCACCCCCGGGCCGCTCATGAAGTCGCCGTTCAAGTGGCGGCAGCACGGCCAGTGCGGCCGGTGGGTGACCGACGTACTCCCACACCTCGCGGGCTGCGTGGACGACCTCGGGTTCCTCATGGCGCTGGCGTCGCGGTCGAGCGTCCACGGGCCGGCGAGCTACCTTCAGACCACCGGCTTCCTCCTCCCCGGGTTCCCCGCCGCGGGCTCGTGGGTCAGTTACGCCCTCGGCCGGCTCACCGACGACCTCCCCACGTTCGTCGTCCTCCCGGACGTTCGCGGCCTGCCGTACAACGGCAGCGGCAACTTTTCCGCCGGCTTCCTCCCCGCGGTTCATCAAGGCACAGTCGTCCGCTCCGGCGGGCCGACCCCCATTCCCGACCTGGCCGCGGCACCGGGCGCCCGCTTCGTCACCCCCGAGGCCGGCGCCGACGGGCTGAATCTGCTGCGCGGCATGAACGATCGCTACGCCGCGGACCGGCCCGGTGACAGTCGGCTGTCAGCGAGAGTCGAGGGCTACGAGCTGGCGGCGCGGATGCAACTCGCGGCGCCGGAGGCGTTCGACCTGGCGCGCGAGCCGGCCCGGCTCCACGCCCGCTACGGCACCGACCGGCCGGCGGCGGAGGGGGCGTTTGCGCGGAACTGCCTGCTCGCCCGGCGGCTCGTCGAGCGCGGGGTGCGGTTCGTACAGGTGTGGAGCGGGGCCGGCGGGCCGTCGAACAACTGGGACAACCACACCAGCATTCCCGCCGAGCTGCCGCCGGTCGCGCGCCAGGTGGATCAGCCGGTCGCGGCGCTGCTATCGGACCTGAAGGCGCGCGGGCTGTGGGCGGACACGGTGGTCGTGTTCACGACGGAGTTCGGGCGGATGCCGGTGACGCAGAGCGGCGTCGGCCGGGACCACAACGGCGGCACGTCGGTGACGTGGCTCGCCGGCGCCGGGGTGAAGGGCGGTACGGCCTACGGCGCCAGCGACGAGTTCTCCCACCTCGCCGCGACCGACAAGACGACGGCGCACGACCTGTACGCGACGCTGCTGCACCTACTGGGCATCGACCACGAGCGGCTAACGGTGCGGCACAACGGCATCGACCGCCGCCTCACCGACGTCCACGGGCACGTCGTGCGGGCGATCCTGAACTGACGCGGCCGCTTGCGGCTTCGCGCTGCCCAACGCAAAGCCGCAAGCGACAACACAGGTCACGGCACCCACACCATGCTCGACGGACTCGTCTGCCGCACCGGGTCGCCGTGCGGTGTCAGCCGGCCGGTCTGGGCGTCGATGCGGAACACGACCACGTTCCCGCCCGGCATGTTGGCGCACAGCAGCCACCGGCTGTCCGGCGTCGCCAACAGGTTCTGCGGCCCCTTCCCCAGGCTCGGCTCGATCGCCACCAGCGACAACTTCCCGTCGTCGCCGACCTTGTACGCGGCGATGCTGTCGTGACCGCGGTTCGTCGCGTACAGGAACCGGCCGTCGGGCGTCACCTTCACGTCGGCGCAGTAGCTCGTCCCCTTGAACTCGCCCGGCAGCGTCGAGGTCGTCTGCTTCTCGGTGAGGGTGCCGGTGTCCGCGGCGTAGGCGAACACGGTGACCGAGTTCAGCAGCTCGTTCACGACGTAGACGTGCTTCGCGTTCGGGTGGAACGTCAGGTGCCGCGGGCCGGCGCCGGGCGGCGACTTGGCGAACGGCGGGTCGTTCGGCGTCAGCTTCGCGCCGTCGAGCTTGTAGCACAGCACCTGGTCGATGCCGAGGTCCGCGGCGAAGGCGTACTTGTTGTCCGGGCTCACCACGATGCAGTGGGCGTTCGGCCCATTCTGCCGCTGCGGGTTCACGCTCGACCCCTTGTGCTGGTGGAACGACGCCTGCGGCCCGAGCGTGCCGTCGGCCGCGAGCGGGTACGACACCACGCTGCCTGTCGAGTAGTTGGCGACGAGCGCCGTCCGGCCGGTCTTGTCCACGTCGAGGTAGCACGACGCGGTGCCGCCGGTCGTTTGCCGGTTCACCGGCTTCAGTTCGCCCGTGCGGCCGACTAGTCGGAACGACGCGACCTCCTCGTTCTCCTTGCCACCGAACGTCTTCGCGTGGATCGACAGGAGCGTCTTCTTGTCTGGCGTTACGGCGAGGTAGAACGGGTTTTCGACGCCGCCGGTGCGGCGCAGCGGCGTGAGCTTGCCGGCGGCGGGGTCGAACGTGTAGGCGTGGATGCCGCCCTTGTCGCCGGGCGCGAACGCCGACACGAACACGACCGGGTCGGCGGCGCGGGCGGCGCCGCCGAGCGCGACCAGCGCCAGGGAGAGGAGCAGCCGGGGCATGGGGGGAACTCCTGTGTGATCGCCGCTTGCGGCAGTGCAAGGGGGCGCGTTCAGTCGTCCGGCAGGCCGACCAGCTCCGCCGGGTCGAGCCCCGGCATCGCCACGGTGCGGCCCTGGTCGCGGACCAGCACCGACCACGATCCGTCGGCCGCGTCTACCCGGTAAGCCGCGTCCGGCGGGCCGACCGCGGCGGCGCGCACCAGCCGCTGCACGGCCTCGTTCGCGTCGCGGCGGTCGCGGTTCCGCTCGGCCAGCAGTTCCGCCAGCCGCTGGTCCGCGTCGGGGGCGCCGGCGTCGGCGGCGCGGCGCAGGTAGCGGATGGCGCCGTCGCGGTCGCGGTCCCCGCCCGCGCCGGCGTCGAGCATCCCGGCGAGTGCGTACTGCGCGAACACATCCCCGGCGTCGGCGGCGCGGCGGTACAGCTCCCGCGCCGCGGCCGGGTCGCGGTCCGCGCCGCGCCCCTCCGCGTGCTGGAACGCCAGCATCCGCAGCCCTTCGGGGTGGCCCTGCTCGGCCGCGGCGTGGAAGAAGTCGGCGGCCGCGTCCGGGGCGTCGTGGCCGAACATCAGGATGAGCCCGAGCGCGACGCGGGCCTCGGCCGAGTTCCCGTCCGTCGCCGCGTGTTCGAGCTGCTCCCGGACGCGGACGATGTCGCGCTCGGCCTCGTCGAGCCCGGCCTGCCACGCCTGGAAGAACCAGTACGCCGCCAGCCCCACGTCGTCGGCCGTCGGCCCGGCGTCGAGGTGGAGTTCGCCCAGGAGGCGCATCGCGGTCGGGTCGCCGGCCTTCGCCAGCGCGGCGGCGGTGGCGCGGGCGGCGCGGAAGTCGCCGGCCTCGGCGGCCCGGATCGCGTCGTCGATCGTCGGCATGAACGGCCCTTTGCGGACGGGCGGCGGGACGGGTATCATCCTACGCACCCTCCCGCGTCCCGACCGGCCTGATGGACTCGACCTCGCCCACGCTGCTGGAACAACTCCGCGGCCCGGACCGGGCCGCCGCGTGGGGGCGGTTCGTGGCCCTGTACACGCCGCTGCTCGCCCGCTGGGCCGACCGCGCCCGCGTCCCCGCCACCGACCGGCCCGACCTGATCCAGGACGTGTACGTCGCCGTGCTGCGGGCCGTGCCGGGGTTCGCCTACGACCCCGGCCGCAGCTTCCGGGCCTGGCTCCACACCGTGCTGGCGAACAAGGTCCGCGACCTGCGGCGGAAGAAGGTGCCGGCGCCGCTCCCCGACGGCGACGGCGTCGCGGCCGACGACCCGGTGCCGGCGCTGGACGAGAGCGAGTACCGCCGCGTGCTGGCCGCCCGCGCCGCCCGGCTGATGGCGGCCGACTTCGCCCCGGCGACGTGGCAGGCGTTCTGGGGCACCGCCGTGGACGGCCGCCCGGCCGCGGACGTGGGGGCCGAGGTGGGGCTGAGCGTGAACGCCGTCTACCTGGCGCGGGCGCGGGTGCTGGCCCGCCTGCGGCACGAGTTGGCGGGGCTCTGGGACTGATTCGACCCGCGTCGTTCCGGCCGGTTTTATTGTGTGTACGCCACCCCCCCGGGGGGTCCGTGCACGAATTGAGTCAAAGTCACAAAAGTCTATCAGACCAAATCCGAAGTCTGTGTCCGGCGAAACTGCTGTCGTGGAATGCACTTGTGGATCGCAGCGGCGGGTCGGCGAGATTCAAAGGATTCGCAACAGGTTGACCCGGCCTTGTCCGTACTCCTTTCCGACGCCCCCGCTCCCCGGACCGGTGCCCCAGGACCGCCGAACTCCCGCCGGACGACGCCACCCTCCGCCGCTTCCTCCTCGGCGACCTGCCGCCGGCCGACCTGGAGGCCGTCGCGCACTACCTCGACGCGCACCCGAGCGTCGCCACCACGCTCTCCGCGCTGAAGGCCGACGACACCCTCGTGTCGGCGCTCCGCG
>JBGAQM010000473.1:0-4038 GCA_044220735.1 Urbifossiella sp.
ACATCTGCGGGTCGCCGCCGGCGGCGGGCAGCTTCGTCGCGTCGAAACCCTCGTCCTGGCACGCGCGGGCCCGGAGCGGGGCGAGCTCGCCGAGGTCCCTCGGGATGAGGCCGGCGCCCATCACGACGCCGAGGCGGCCCGGGTCTTCCTTGGGGATGTCGAGGCCGCTGTCGCGGACGGCGAGGCCGGCGGCGCCGATGCCGAAGCGGGCGGCGCGGCCCATCACCTTCACGGACTTGCGGAACGCCGCCGGGATGAACGGCTCGGGGTCGAAGTCGTGCACCTCCCCCGCCACCCGGATCGGGTGGTTGGAGGCGTCGAACGACCGGATCGGGCCGATGCCGCTGTGCCCGTCCACGCACCCCTGCCAGAAGGCGTCTTTGCCGACTCCGTTGGGAGCGACGACGCCGACGCCGGTTATCACCACCCGCCGCATGACGGTACCTCGGTCGGCCGCCCTCGCCTCGTCCGTGAGAGGGGCCGGCACGTCACGCTTCCCCGTCGCCCGCCGCAGCATCCGGCCGCGCCCGTGTGGCGACTCGTTGTTGATCGGCTTCCTCCGGGCCGACGCGTTACCGAAACTGCCCAGCTTCTCCACCCACTCCATATCTACCCCGTTCGGCGGAACCCTTCAATCCCCCAAAGCTTCACGAATCCGAACGTTAGACACGGGGCCCGCGACGGGGGGCGGCACAACCGGCACAACCGGACCACCGCGTCCGCCGCGGCGCGAAGCCGGTAGCGGCACCGGAACCACCCGGGCGAACGCTTGCGGCGTTGCGTTGCGACGCGCGAAGCCGCGAGCGGCGACGGAACTGGAGCGGCAAACCGCGGGGCGACACGCGCGCGAACCGCGCGCCCCTTTCCCGAAACCCGCCCCCGGGCGTGGCGCGTCCGTTATAATCTGGGCAGGCGGGCGCCTCCGCGCCGCCCCGCGAAGGACGCCACCCCGATGACCAGTCCGGTCCGCCTGTCGCTGCTGGCCGCGCTCGCCGCGGCCGCCGGCGGGTTCCTCCCCACGCCCGGCCGCTCCCAGAACGCCGACGCCCTCCGCACCACCGAGGGGATGATCGTCCCGGTCGTCAGCCCGATCACGTCCGAGGGGGTGCAGCGGATCAAGAACCAGGTCGAGGCCCGCGTCAACAGCGCCACCCGGCCGGTCAAGACCGTCGTCTTCGACTTCACCCCCGGCGGCAAGGACGCGGCGAACCCCGACTTCGGCGCCTGCTACGGGCTGATGCAGGTCATCGACCGGCTGAGGGCCGGCACCACCACGGTGGCGTTCGTGAGCGGCAAGGCCACCGGCCACACCGCGCTGCCAATCCTGGCCTGCCGCGAGCTGGTGGTGGCGCGGGGCGCCGCGCTCGGGCCGGTCGCCGCCGACGGCGTCGCGTCGCTGGGGGCGGCCGAGCTCGCCGCCTACGAGGCGATCGTGAAGGACCGCAAGCTGCCGCCCGCGGTCGTACGCAAGTTCTACGACAAGGACGTGCACCTCGTTCGCGCCCAGGCCAACCCCGCCGGCGACCTCAAGGGCGTCGTGTACGTCGACCGGAACAACAAGGCCGAGATGGCGAAGGTGGTCGGGCAGGGCGCCGAGGTGGACTTCGCGCCGGTCGGGCAGGTCGCCGCCTACACCGGCGACCAGGCCCGCCAGCTCGGCCTCGCCGCCGGCGTGCTGGAGACCCGCGCCGAGGTGGCCGAGGCCTACAACCTGCCGCCGTCCGTCGTCGTCGAGATCAACCTCGACCGCGCCCCGGACGCGTACAAGTTCACCCTCGCCGGCGACATCGACGGCGGCACCCGCGAGGCCGTCGGCCGCATCGTCCGCGACGTGCGGCGGAAGAAGGGGAACGTGCTGTTCCTCACCCTCGCCGCGACCGGCGGCGACCTGTCGGCGGCGCGCGGCCTCGCCGACGACCTCCGCGACGCGGCCCAGGGCGACGACCCGGTGCTGGTCGTCGGGTTCATCCCCGACGGCGCGCCGGACGCCGCCGCGTTCGTGGCGCTCGGCTGCGCCGACCTCGTCATGAGCAAGCGGGCCGACGCCACCGACCCCGGCACGGAGCCCGGCGAGGCCACCCTCGGCGACTTCGGCGCGAGCATCAAGGGGAACAAGGCCGGCACCCTCGACGCCCACCGCAAGAGCCTCCGCGACCTCGCCGAGAAGCGGTTCGTGCCGCCGATCCTGATCGACGGCCTGTTCGACCGCGACCTGGAAATCGTGCAGGTGCAGGGGAAGGAGCGGCGGTCGCAGCGGCGGCTGGTGAGCCGCGCCGAGCTCGACGCCGACAAGGACAACTGGACCGTCCTGCGGGTGGTGAAGCCGGCCGGGCAGTACCTGAAGCTGACGGCGTCGCTGGCCGAGGAGTTGGGCGTGGCGCGGTTCACCGTGGACGGCCGCGACCCGGCGGCGGTGTACGGCCTGTACGGCGTCGCCCCGGACCGGGTGAAGGACGTGTCGGCGCACTGGGTGGACAAGTTCGCCGAGTTCCTCCGCAACCCGGCCGTCACGGTGATCCTGGTGGTGATCGCGTTCACCGGCCTGATCCTGGAGCTGAAGGTGCCGGGCCTGACGGTGCCGGGCATCGTGGCGGCGCTGTGCTTCATCCTGGTGTTCTGGTCGCAGTCGCGGTTCAGCGGCGAGATGTTCGTGCTCGCGCTCTTGCTGTTCCTGCTGGGGCTGGCGCTGCTGGGGCTGGAAATCTTCGTGCTGCCGGGGTTCGGGGCGCCGGGCATCGTCGGCATCCTGTGTATGCTGGCGGGGCTGGGCCTGGTGACGTTCGAGAAGGTGCCGGACACCGCCGACCAGTGGGGGATGCTCGGCGTCCGCATGGTGACGTACCTCGGCGGCGTGATGGGCTCGATGGCGCTGGCGTTCGTCATCGCGCGGTTCCTGCCGAACGTGCCGTACGCGAACCGGATGGTGCTGGCGGCGCCCGGCGACGGGCCGGACACGGCGGCGCTGCCGGGGGCGGCGGAGGCGGCGGGCCTGATGGGCGCGATCGGCACGGCGAACACGCCGCTGCGGCCGGCGGGCGTGGTGCGGTTCGCCGACCGGTTCATCGACGTGCTGTCCGACGGCGGGTTCATCACCGCCGGCGCCCGCGTGCAGGTCGTCGCCGTCGAGGGGAACCGGATCGTGGTGAAGGAGGTCTGACGGCGGCTCGGTGTGGGGCCGGTTTCCAACCGGCCGGCTCGGGGCGTCGGCCCGGCGGGCGTCGGCGGGGAAGCGGGCGCGTGCCCCCTCGACCTCCGCCGCAGGCCGCCCCCGATTCCACGCCGCCACCTACACGCCGACGCCCGCCGGGCTACAAACCCCGAGCCGACGCCCCGAGCCGGCCGGTTGCGAACCGGCCCCACACCCGCACCCCACACCCCCGCACGATGGACTACCTCACCGTCGCCCTGCTGCTGGTCCTCGTCGGGGTCGTGCTCCTGGGGGCCGAGATCCTCCTGCCGACCGGCGGCATCCTCGTCGTCGGTGCGTTGTTGTGCTTCGCCGTCGCGGTCGGTACGATCCTCTACTACGGCACCGCGCTGGAGGCGACGGTGGCGATGGTCGGCATGGCCGTCGGGCTGCCGGCCGCCGGGTTCGTCGCGGTGGCGGCGTGGCGGCGGCTGTCGATCGGCCGGGCGCTCGACGGCGAGCCCGGCGACCGCGCGACGGACGTGCCGCAGCTGACCCGCCTCGACGAGCTCCGCGGCCGCGTCGGCCGGACGGCGACGCCGATGCGGCCGAGCGGGTCGGTGGTGTTCGACGGCGAGCGGGTGGACGCGCTCACCGAGGGCATGATGCTCGACGCCGGCGTGTGGGTGCGGTGCGTCGAGGCGAAGGCCGGCCGCGTCGTGGTGCGGCAGATCGACCCGCCGACCGACCTGAGCGACGTGAACCCGAACGCCCCGCCGGCCCGCGGGTCCGACTTCGACCTGAAACTGGACTGAACACGTCCGCCCCCCGAAAGGACGAACACCGTGACCTGGTCCGCCGCCTCCGCCCTCGCCCTGTTCGCACAAAACGCCGGCAAGGCCGGCGGCGCC
>JBGAQM010000474.1:0-4019 GCA_044220735.1 Urbifossiella sp.
CGGGCGGAGTTCGTGGCGCTTCACGCCTCGTGACACCGCCGAGGCCGCCCCGGGTTCCACCCGGGGCTACACGCCGTCGCCCTCCGGGCTCAAGCCCCGAGCCGAGAATCCGGGGCGGACGCACCCGGCTCGCCGGAGCGTCGCCCCGTCCTATACCTTTCCCACACCCACACCCCTCCCGAGAGCGCCCGATGAGCTTCTTCCCCGACGTGCCCGACCGCATCCCGTTCGAGGGGCCGGACAGCACCAACCCGCTCGCCTACCGGCACTACAACGCCGCCGAGTTGGTCGAAGGGAAGTCGATGGCGGACCACCTGCGGTTCGCCGTCTGCTACTGGCACACGTTCCGCGGCACCGGGTCCGACCCGTTCGGCCCCGGCTGCGCGATCCGCCCGTGGGAGGACGGCACCGACTCCCTCGACATGGCGCTGAAGCGCGTGGACGTGGCGTTCGAGTTCATGCAGAAGCTCGGCGTGCCGTTCTATTGCTTCCACGACCGTGACGTGGCCCCCGAAGGCAAGACCCTCGCCGACAGCAACAAGAACCTCGACGCCGTCGCCAAGAAGCTCGGCCAGAAGCAGAAGGAAACCGGCATCAAGCTGCTGTGGGGCACGGCGAACCTGTTCTCGAACAAGCGGTTCGTCCACGGCGCCAGCACCAGCAGCAACGCCGACGTGTTCGCGTACTCGGCGGCGCAGGTGAAGAAGGCGCTGGAGGTGACGAAGGAGCTGGGCGGCGAGAACTACGTGTTCTGGGGCGGCCGCGAAGGCTACATGACGCTGTGGAACACCGACCTGAAGCGCGAGCTGGACCACCTGGCGAAGTTCTTCCACATGGCGGTGGACTACAAGCGGAAGATCGGCTTCACCGGCGCGTTCCTGATCGAGCCGAAGCCGCACGAGCCGACCAGCCACCAGTACGACTTCGACTGCGCCAACTCGCACGCCTTCCTCCGCACCTACGGGCTGGAGAAGGAGTTCAAGTTCAACGTCGAGACGAACCACGCCACGCTCGCCAAGCACACGATGGGGCACGAGCTGGCCTACGCCGCGGCGAACGGCATGCTCGGCAGCGTGGACGCCAACCGCGGCGACCCCCTCCTCGGCTGGGACACCGACCAGTTCCCGACCGACCTGTACCTGACGGCGCAGAGCATGCTCATCATCCTCGGCGCCGGCGGGCTCGGGGCGGGCGGGCTGAACTTCGACGCCAAGGTGCGGCGCGAGAGCTTCGAGCCGATCGACCTGTTCCACGCCCACGTCGGCAGCATGGACGCCTTCGCCCACGGGCTGAAGATCGCGGCGAAGATCCGCAAGGACGGCGTGCTGGCGGACATCGTGAAGACGCGGTATTCGACGTGGGACGCGGGCGTGGGCGCCGAGATCGAGGCGGGGAAGCACGACTTCGCGTCGCTCGAAGCGTACATGCTCAAGAAGGGCGACGCCGACGCCAACGTGAGCGGCCGGCAGGAGCTGATCGAGAACATCCTCAACCGCTACATCCGCTGACACCGCTCGACGCCCGGGGACGGCCGTCCCCGGGCGTTCGTCACTTCCGGGGTCTCCCCATGCGCCTCGCCCTCGCGTTCGCTCTCGGCCTGTCCCTCGTCGCGGCCTCAACACCCGCCCCGGCCGCGCCCGAGGACGTGGCCGAGGCGGCGCTGCGGGCCACCGTCCGCGTCCACAACGGCGCCACGTCCGGCACCGGCTGGTTCGTCGCCGTGCCCGGCCCGGACGGCGAGCCGGTCCACGTCCTCGTCACCGCCAACCACGTCTTCGACGCCATGAAGACGCCCGACTGCTCGCTCGTCTACCGCGCCCCCGCGAAGGGCGGCACGTTCGTCCGCAAGGAGGAGAAGGTGCGGTTCCGCGACGGCGACAAGCCGCTGTGGACCAGGCACCCCGAGCTCGACGTGGCGGCCCTGCGGGTGGAGGTGCCGAAGGGCGTGGACCTGGCGCCGTTCCCGTTCGACCGCGTGGCCGACGAGTCGTGGGCGAAGAAGAAGAAGGTGCGGGCCGGGCAGGACGTGTTCGTGGCGTGCTTCCCCGTGCGGCTGGAGGCGAACGCCGCCGGCTGGCCGCTGCTGCGGAAGGGGTCGCTCGCCACCCACCCGCTGACGCCGGCGGCGAACGCCAAGACGATGCTGGTGGACTACGCCCACTTCGAGGGCGACAGCGGCTCGGCGCTGGTGGCGTACCCGGACGGCGAGCCGCTGGTGGTGGGGCTGGTGTTCGCGCTGATGCGGCACACGAACACGGTGACGTCGCCGTTCGAGGAGCGGAAGAGCCACTTCCCGCTCGACCTGGCGGTGGCGGTGCAGAGCCCGTTCGTCCGCGACGTGATCGAGAAGGCGGCGAAGAAGTAGCCGGCTCGGTTGCCGCTTGCGGCGTTGCGCTGGGAAACGCGAAGCCGCCAGCGGCAACTCGGGTGGATACGTTGCCGCTTGCGGCTTCGCGCTGGGAAACGCGAAGCCGCCAGCGGCAACGGAATCACCTCGCCGCCCGCACAGCTTCCAGCGCCGCGGGGTCGTCGCGCACCAGCTCCGCCAGCGCGTCCAGCGCCGCGGCGCGCTCCGCCGCCGGCAGCTCCCTCGCCCGCGCCAGCGCCGCGTCGAACGCCCGGCGGTCCGACCGCGCCCCGGTCCCGCGCCGATCCAGCGACGACAGCCCGACCTTCGACAACCCCACCCACTTCGCCTCCGACTCCACGCCACCGAACCCCGTCATCACTGTCTGCCACGCTCGTCGGGCCGCTTCCGCCTCGCCGGCTTCGGCCAGCGCCAGCCCGCGGCGGAACCCGCGCTCGGCGTCCGACCGCACCGTCGCACGCACCCCCGCGGTCACCGCGTCGCGCACCGCGTCGTCGTCGAGTTCGCCGCCCCGCGGCCAGATCGAATAGGCCAGCACACCGGCGACCAAAACCGCGGGCACCGGCCACAGCCACACCCAGCGGAACGCCGGCCGCGTCGGTTCGGGGTCGGGGTCGATGCCGCCGAGCGACGCGGGTAGTGCCGGCGCCTCCGCCGTGTCCGGCTTCAGCTTCGGCGGGAACGTCACCGTCTCGCCCTGTCGTTCGAGCTTGCCGCGGATGCGCTCCAGCTCGTCGAGCACCGCGCCGGCGCTCGCCGGTCGGCGCGTCGGCTCCTTCGCCAGCAGCGTGCAGACGAACTCGTCGAGTTCGAGCGGCACGTCCGGGGCGAGCATCCGCGGCCGCTCGGGCAGCGCGTAGCAGTGCTTGTGCGTCATCTCGACCAGCGTCGCGGCGGTGAACGGCGGGCGGCCGGTGAGCAGCGTGTAGAGGACGCCGCCGAGGGCGTAGAGGTCGGAGCGCCGCGTCGGCGGCTTGCCGCCGGCGGTCTCGGGCGGCAGGTACGCGGCCGAGCCCAACACGCGGCCGGGGTCGAGCGCCGGCGGGAACACCTTTGCCAGCCCGTAGCCGACGAGCCGCACGGTGCCGTCCGGTGCGCGCACGACGTGCGCCGGCTTGAGGTCGCGGTGCAGCAGGTTGCGGTTGTGCCCGTGCTTGAGCGCGCGCGCCGCTTCGACCGCAACCGCCAGCACCTCGCGCCACGAGAGGCGGCCGGCTTCGAGCTGCCTGGCGAGGTCGGTGCCGGGGGCGAGTTCGGACGCGACGTAGGCCCGGCCGGCGTGGGTGCCGCTGTCGAAGGTGCGGGCGATGTTGGGGTGGTCGAGCCGCTGGAGGGCGAGGAGTTCGCCGGCGAAGCGGTCGAGGAAGGCGGGGTCGGTGGCGGCGGGGAAGACCTTGACGGCGGCGCGGCGGGCGGCGTCGTCGAACCCGCGGGCGGCGTAGACCGGCCCGCTCGGGCCGTCGCCGATCTGGGCCTCCACGAACCAGTTCCCGACCCGCCCGCCGATCATGCCCGGTAGTATACGCCCGCCGACGGGCGGGGTCTGAGCCCGGAGGGCGACGGCGTGTAGCCCCGGGTGGAACCCGGGGCGGGCGTCGGCGTGGTTCGTGGGTGCGACGCCGTTGTGACACCGCCCAGGCCGCCCCGGGTT
>JBGAQM010000015.1:0-33647 GCA_044220735.1 Urbifossiella sp.
CGTCCTTCAACTCGCTCACCGTCGTGTACGGCACGCCCGACGGGATGCGGTCGAGCTTGGCGGTGATGGCCGTGGCGCTGGCGAAGCCGTCCGTCGGGATGCGCATCACCCCGCGCTTGTTGTTGGCCACCAGCAGGTAGTCCTTGCCGCCCTTCGTGTACACGATCATGTCCAGCGGGCTGTTTCCGTTGCCGAGCTCGGCGATGGTCGTGCCCTTCACCTTGGTCCCGGCCTTCAAGTCGGCGAGCGGCACCTTCACCAGCGGGGTGCAGGTGTACGCGGCCATGATGTTGTCCTCGCCGTTCACCTTGTACGGCACGAACGTGCGGATCGGCGCCTGCGTCTCGATCTTGTTGTGCGCCCCGTGGAAGATCTCGATCGCGGCGCCCTTGTCGGCGGACGCGAACGGGTACGGGATCACCCGCAGGGTGCTGGCGAACTGCTCGTTCGACAGGCCGGCGACGATCAGCTTGCCGTCCACGAACGACATGCTCGTGATGATCGTCGCGGCGCCGCCCTTGCCGCCGGCCGACGCCGGGTTCGGCAGCGCCACCGACGTGGCCTTGGCGTGCTTCAGCGACACCGGCTCGACCTTGCCGGCGCGGGTGACGCGGACGACCGCCGGGGTGCCGGTGCCGGCGCCGCGCGTCACCGCCACGTATACGTTGCCGGACGCCGGGTTCACCTTGAAGTCGGCGATGCGGATGTCCTTCTCGGTGGTGCCGAGCACGGCGGCGATCTTGGCGTCGACTCGCTCGATGTCCACGGCGGAGGCGCCCTCGGCCTTCTTGTCGTCGGTGGGGATGGCGTGGATCGAGGCGCCGACCGGGTCGCCGACGAACAGGAGGCCGTCGGGGCCGAAGGCGAGGGCGGAGACGGACTTCACCTCCGACGCGGCGGGCCGGGCGGCGGCCGTGGCCGCGAACGCGGCGGCGACGGCGGCGGTGAACAGGGCGGAACGCATGACGAGTTCCTGAGTGGAAAGAGGGGGGCGGTTGCTTATCTTGTGCGACCCGCACGGCCGGAGCAACCGGCAAGTTGTGTTTTTCGTAGGGCCGGTTTCCAACCGGCCTGTCTCAGCCAGGCCGGTTCCGGCCCCCGACGGCGGCCAGCGCCCCGCGAGGGTCGGCGCGCAGGTCGGCCACGTCCTCGATGCCGACGCTCAGGCGAACCAACCCGTCGTCCACGCCGCGGGCCTCGCGGACGGCCTTCGGGATGCTCGCGTGCGTCATCGTCGCGGGGTGGTTCACCAGCGACTCGACGCCGCCCAGGCTCTCGGCCAGGCTGAACAGCTTCGTCGCGGTCGTGAACCGGCGGGCGCCGTCCATCCCGCCGGCGAGGCGGACCGAGATCATGCCGCCGAACGATCGCATCTGACGGGCCGCGACCGCGTGGCCGGGGTGCTCCGGCAGGCCGGGGTAGTACACCTTCTCAACGCCCTTCTGCTTCAGCAGCCATGCCGCGAGTTCGGCCGCGTTCGCGCTGTGGCGGTCCATCCGCACGGCCAGCGTCTTGACGCCGCGGAGAACGAGGTAGCTGTCGAACGGCCCCGGAACGCCGCCGGCCGCGTTCTGGAAGAACTTCACCGGCTCCAACAACTTCGCCGGGCCGACGACCGCGCCGCCGATCACGTCCGAGTGGCCGCCGAGGTATTTGGTCGTGCTGTGAACCACGATGTCCGCGCCGAGGGCGAGCGGCTGCTGCAGGTACGGCGACGCGAACGTGTTGTCCACGACCAGCAGCGCCCCGCGGGAGTGAGCCAGTTCGGCGAGCGCGGCGATGTCGAGGATTTGCAGCAGCGGGTTCGTCGGCGTCTCGATCCACACGAGCTTCGTCTGCGGGGTGAACGTCGCGGCGAAGCCGGCCGGCGCGGCGTCGTCGGTGTACGTCGCGGTAACACCCCAGGGCTTGAAGACGCGCTCCAGCAGTCGGAAGGTGCCGCCGTACAGGTCGGCCGCGGCGAGGACGTTGTCGCCGGGCTTCAGCAGGCTTTGAAGCACGGCCGTGGACGCGGCGAGGCCGGACGCGAAGGCGAGGCCGCGCTCGCCGCCTTCGAGGGCGGCGAGGCAGGTTTCGAGGGCGGTGCGGGTGGGATTCCCACTGCGAGCGTAGTCGTACCCCTTGTGCTCGCCGGGAGCGTCCTGGGTGAACGTCGAGCTGACCGAGATCGGCACCACGGTGGCGCCGCTGGCCGGGTCGGCGGGCTGGCCGGCGTGGATGGCGCGCGTGCTGAACCCGAGCGCGGCGTCGTCGGCGGGCATGTACGGTTCTCCACTTCACCGGCGAGCCGGGCGCCGTTCGGCACTCAGCCCGTTGTCGCCCGCTGGCGCGTCCAGTAGTCGATGAGGTCCATCCGGGTGACGATGCCGACCACCTCGCCGTTCAGCGTCGCCAGCACGCCGGTGTTCCCGGACAGCAGCAGCCGGTACGCCTCGTCGAGGTGCGTGCCCACGTCGAGCTGCGGCAGCGGGCGGGCCATCACCTCGCCGACGGTCACCTTCGTCGGGTCGCGGTGGTCGTGCAGCACCCGGGCGAGCGTCACCTCGTGGACGCTGCCGACCGGCTTGCCGCGGTCGAGTACCGGCAACTGCGAGATGCCGCGCGAGCGGAACAGGTCGGCCGCGTCGGCCGCGGTCGCCGTCGGGCTGATGGTGACGAGCGGACGGTCGCCGCGGCCGGCGAGCAGTTCCGCGACGGTGTGCGGGACCTCGGGCACCATCTGCAGGTTGTTCGCGGCCAGCCACTTGTCGTCGTACATCTTGCTCAGGTAGTTCCGCCCCGTGTCCGGGCACAGGACCACCATGAGGTCCGACGCGGTCAGCCGGCGGGCGTAGCGGAGCGCCGCGGCGATGGCGGTGCCGCACGACCCACCGACCAGGACCCCCTCGCGGCGCGACACCTCGCGGGCGGTATGAAAACTCTCGGCGTCGCCGACGCGCACCCAGTCGTCCACCATCTGCGAGTTGAACGTGCGCGGCACGAAGTCCTCGCCGATCCCCTCCACCTTCCACGCCGCCGGCGACCCGCCCGACAGCACCGAGCCCTCGGGGTCGGCGCCGATCACCTTCACGTCGGGGTTCATCTCCTTGAGGTACTTGCCGACGCCGGTGAGGCTGCCGCCCGTACCCACGCCGCCGACGACGTGCGTGACGCGGCCGTCGGTCTGCTCCCAGATTTCGGGGCCGGTGGTGCGGTAGTGGGCTTCGGGGTTCGACAGGTTCGTGAACTGGTTCGGCCGCCACGCCCCCGGGATCTCGCGGGCCAGGCGGTCGGCGACGCCGTTGTAGCTGTCGGGTGAATCGGGCGGCACGTTCGTCGCCGTGATGACCACCTCGGCGCCGTAGGCCTTCAGCAGCGCGATCTTCTCGCTGCTCATCTTGTCCGGCAGGACGAACACGCAGCGATAGCCCTTCACGGCCGCGGCCATCGCCAGGCCGACGCCGGTGTTACCGGCGGTCGCCTCGATAATGGTGCCGCCGGGCCGCAGCCAGCCGCGCTTCTCGGCGTCGGCGATCATGGCGACGGCGACGCGGTCCTTCGTGCTGCCACCGGGGTTCAGCGATTCGAGCTTGGCCGCGATCGTCGGCGCCAGCCCGGCGGTGACGCGCCGCAGTTTCACGAGCGGGGTGCGGCCGATCGACTGAAGGATGGTGTCGTGCACCGGGGCTCCTCCCGCGGACATGACGGCCGGACGTGAAATACACCCGGAGGGATTTGAACCCCCAACCCTCGGTTCCGAAGACCGATGCTCTGTCCAGTTGAGCTACGGGTGCGGCTCGCAGGCATTCTACCGGGTCAAGGCTCGTTGGTCACGACCAGCACGTCGCAGTTGCGGTAGAAGTCGAACCGGCGGGCGACGACGCGGTGCGGCGCCTTCACCAGCGGCTCGATCCACTGCCGCCACGTCGGCTCGGGGATGAGGAGGTAGCCGGGGGTCGGCACCGCCAGGAACTCCGCGGCGGCTTCCGGGCCGGGCAACTTCGCCACCTCGCGCTTCGCGTAGAAGACCACGCTCGGCTGGAACCAGTCGTAGCCGCCGACGCGCAGGTCGCGGGTCGGGTCGTCGAGGCGGGCGTCGGCGACGAGGCCGCGCGGCGCCTTGTACGGGTCCATTCCCGCGGGCACGAACGCGGCGACGCCGGCAACGAATGCGACCCCCGACACCGCCATCGCAGCCACGACCCCACGCCGGTCGCCGCTGCGGAGTCGCCAGCCCATCGCCAGCGCGCCGGCCAGCGGGATCAGCCCGAGGAGCGCCCACCTCTCTAATCCCGGGAAGATTCGCATTTTCGGAATGGGGATCATTCCGCCGACCATCAGCAGCGCGACGGCGAACAGGACGCCGACCAGCGCGACGCCCACGACCGCGGCCCGCATCACCCACCGCGGCACAGCAAGGCCGTCGTGCCATCGCACGAGGAATCTCGCCGTGAGGATCGCCAGCGCCGGGTACAGCGGCAGGACGTAGTTCGGCAGCTTCGTCGAGACGAGTGAGAAGACGGCGAGGTACGCCGCGAACCAGCACAGGAGGAAACGATGCGCGCGGTCGCCGGCCGGATCGGACGGCGAATCCGGCGGCGAGCCGTCCGCCACGAGGCGGTCGGTCGCGCTCGACTCGCCCGCCGCCTCGCGGCGGTCGGCCCGCCCGCCTCGCATCACCAAGCGCCCCGGCACCACCCGCGCCCACAGCCGCCTCGCCCGCGCTGCCGGCACCCGCGCTTCAACCGCCGCGTACCACAGCGTCGCCACCAGCACCGCACTCCAGGGGGCGAACAGCACCAGCAGCGCCGCCGCGTGGTAGAAGATCGGCCCGCTGTGATTCTCCATCGGGGTCAGTGCCCGGTTCACGTTCTCGTTCAGGAAGAACGCCTTCGGCCACGCCCCCCGCGTCTCCGCAGCGACGAGCCCGTACCACGGCCCCGCCACCAGCAGGAACGTCAGGAGCGCCCACCCGAGGCGCCGGTCCAGCAGCCGCCGCAGCTCGCCGTTCCACGCGAAGTACAGCAGGAACACCAGCCCCGGGACGGCGACGCCGACCGGCCCCTTCGCCAGCCCCGCCAGCCCGCACGCCGCGGCGGTCGGCACCCACCAGCCGCGGCCGCCGTTCGCGTGGCCGACCCAGAACAGCAGGTACGTCAGCACCGTGAACAGCAGCAGCGTCGCGTCCGGCGTCGCGGCGTGAGCCAGCACCCCGAACTCGATCGCCGAACCCAGCACGATTCCCGCCAGCAGCCCGGTGGCGCGGCCGAACATCCGCCGGGCCAGCTCGTAGGTCAACAGAATGGTGAGCCAGCTGCACAGCACCGACGGCAGCCGCGCCGACCACTCGCTGACGCCGAACGCCGCGTAACTGAGCCGCAGCAGCCAGTACTGCATGACGGGTTTCTGCGTCCGCAGCTCGAAGTTGAACGTCGGCACGACCCACGAGTCGGCCTCGCGCATCTCGCGGCCCGCCTCGGCGTTCACGCCCTCGTCCACGTCCCACAGGCTCGACGCCCCCAGGTTCGGGAGCGTCAGCAGTGAGGCGGCGCACAGCAGCACGGCGTAGTCGGCGGCCCGGGTTCGGAACCAGCCCGGCATGTCGGCCTCCGGAGCGATCGGCGGAACGGCGCCGCAAGTTACCCCAACCCCGCCGGCCGGCGGAAGCCGACTTCGGCTTGCGTTGCACCACCCGGATCGGGTCCAATCCGCACCCCCTGCCGCACGGACGGACGACGCCATGATGGCGCCCCTGCCGAGCCCCGCCCCGACGCCCGACCGGCCCGAGCTGCCGCGGGCCCGGGTCGAGGTGCGCGCCGGCGGCGGGCGGCCGGTCAGCTACGAGATCGCCACCGACGAGTTCCTGGTCGGCCCCGCCGCCGGCTGCGACCTCCGCCTGCCGCTCCCCGGCACCGCGCCCGTCGCGGTGCAGATCCTCCGCCGCGCCGACGGCCTGAAGGTCCGCCGCCTCGCCCCGTCGCTGGTCGTCACCCTCAACAACGTCCCGCTCCCCGCCAACACGCCGGTGCCGCTCGGCCACCGCGACCGCGTCACCATCGGCGACGTGGAACTGACCGTCAGCGTGGACGCCCCCGCGTACCTGTCGCCGAGGCTCGTCCTGCTCCCCGCCGAGGAGGAGAAACCCGCGCCGGCGTGGACGCCCGGGGCGGACGCGCTCGCGGCGCGGGCCGAGGGACTCGAGCGGCGCGAGGGCGAACTCGTCCGCCGGCAGCGCGACCTGGACCGGCAGACGGAGGAACTCGAAGCCGACCGCGCCCTCTGGTACGCCCGCCGGCAGGAGATGGAGGAGGAGGCGTCGCTGTTCCGGCAGGCGACGGCGGCCCTGCCGGCGCGCGAGCAGGAGGCCGAGCGCGTCCGCGGCGAACTGGCGGCGTTGCGCCAGCAGTTTGCCCGCGAGTGCGAGGACCGCCGCGACCGGCTCGCCGCCGAGCGGCAGGAGTTCGAGCGCGAGCGCGCCGCCTTCGCCGCCGACCTCGACCGCCGCCGGGCCGCCGCCGAGGCCCAGGCGCTCGACCGCTACCGGGAGCGGATGGAAGAGGTGGACCGGTCACAGGCCGCCGTTCGGGATGCCGCCGCTCACCTGGCGCAGCGCCGCGAGCAGGTCGAGAACGAGTGTGCCGACCGCCTGCGGGCCGCGGACGCGGAACTCGCCCGCCGCCGGGTCGTGCTCGACGCCGAACTGGAACGCCACGCGCCGGTCCTCGCCGAGCGAGCCGACCTGGAGCGGCAGCGGGCCGCGTTCGCCGCCGACCAGGAACTGTTGACCCGCGCCCGCGAGACGTTCGAGGCCGAGCGCGCCGCCGAACTCGACCGCCTCGCCGCGAGAGAGAGTCTGCTGACGGGCCGCGAGGCGGACGTGACCCGGCGGGAGGGGACGCTTCAGACCGACCGCACGGCGTTCGACCTGGACCGCACCCGCCTCAACGACGACCTGCTCCGACTGGACCGCCGCCGCGGCGAACTCGACGACCGCGACGCGGCCGTGGCCGCCCGCGAGCGCGACGCCGACGTGCGGCTCGACCAGCTGAAGCGCGACGCGGCCGAGTGGGAGGAGACGGTCCGCCTCGTCGCCGCGGAGCAGGAGCGGCAGCGCGCCGAGGCCGACCGCCTGGACCGCGCCCGCGCAGAACTCGACGCGCAGACCGCCCGCCTCTCCGAACGCGCCGCGCAGCTGGAGGCGCAGCAGGGCGTGCTGGCCGTCGTCCGCGCCCGGCTGGACCGCACCCGCGAGGAGGTCGAACGCGAGGCGGGGCTGCTCGCCGCCGCGCGGGTCCGCGAGGACTCGGCCCACGGCGAGCTGCGCGACCGCATCCGCGAGGCGGAGCAGCTCCGCGCCGAACTGTCCACCGTGCAGGAGAGCGCGGCCCTCGAGCGCGAGCGGCTCGACGAACGCGACGCGCTCCTGTCCGCCGGGCTCGACGAGCTTCGTCGCTTGAAAGACGCCGTGGCCGCGGACGAGGCACGGGTCCGCGAGCGCGAGACCGAGCTGGACGCCCGCTCGGCCGAGTTCGCCGAGCAGGCCGGGGCGCTGAAGGGGCGGATGGCCCAGGCGCTCGACCTGCAAGCCCGGCTCGAAGCCGACCGCGTCGCCCTGCGGGAGCGCGAGGCCGCGCTCGCCCGCGCCGAGGACGCCCGTGCGTCGCTGCAGGAGCAGTTGCGGAAGCGGGCCGAGGACCTCGCGGCCCGGTCGCAGGCGCTCGACGAGGCCGTCCGCCGGCTCGCCGCCGACCAGGGGGCGATCGACCAGGCGCGGGCCGCGGTCGCCGCCGAGCAGGCCGCCGCGGGCGAGACCGTTACCGCGTCCCGCGCCGACCTCGACGCCCGCGCCGCGGACCTGGAGCGGCAGGCGGCGCAGGTCGCCGAGCGCGAGGCGGCGCTCGGGCGGCAGGTCGAGAAGTTGAAGGACGTGGGCCGCGCCGTCGCCGCCGAGCGGAAGGCGATCGCCGACGCCCGCGCCGCCTGGGACGCCGACCGCCGCACCGCCGTCGCGTCGGCGGACGCCGTCCGCGCCGAGTTCGCGGCGCTGAAGGCCGCGGCGCCGGCGCTGGAGGAGCAGGCCGCGGCCGCGGCCGCGAAGCTCGGCACCGCCCGCGACGCCCTCCGCGGCCACCTCGCCGAACTGAACGACTTCGCCCGCCAGAGCCGCGACGACCTCGAAGCCGTCCGCGTCCAGGTCCGGGCCGACGCCGAACGCCTCCGCGAACAGGAAACGACGCTCGACCGCGCCCGCGCCGAACACCGCCTCGCCGTCACCGGCTTTCGGCAACAGTTGGTGGACTGGCAGGCCCGGGTCGCGGAGATGCGGCGGCTCCTGCAACAGGGCGAGACCCGGCTCGACGCCCGACAGGCCGCGGTCGATCAGGCCGCGCGCGACGCCGAGGCCGCGACCGTTCACCTGGCCGAAGAAGCCGAGCGGCTGCGGCGCGAGCGCGACGAGGTCGTGCAGCGCCGGACCGAGGTCGAGCGCCACCTGTCCGACATGCGCGAGTGGTACCGCCGCAAGCTGCGCGAGGTGACGGGCGCCGAACCGGCCCGCGGCGACGAGCCGCCGGCGCTCAAGCTCCACACCGCCCCCGACGACCTCGAACCCGGTGACCGGCAGCTCGGCGAACTCCTGAAGTCGCACGGGCTCGTCGACGCCGACACGCTCGCCGCCCTGTGGGCCGAAGCCTCCCGGCAGCGGCGCACCCTGCGCCAGGTGCTCCTCGCCGGCGGCGCCGTCACGCTCTACCAGCTCGCGCTCATCGAGGCCGGCAACCTCGACGGGCTCGTCCTCGGCCGGTTCCGCGTCATCGACCGGCTGCGGGCGGCGCCGCGCGAGACCCTCTACCGCGTCTCCGACCCGAGCCGCGGCGGCGGCGTGTTCCTGCTGCGGCACCTCGCCGAGGCGGAGACGCACGACGCCGTCCGGCCGGACGAGTTCCGCCAGCGGTTCGCCGCCGCCCGCGACGCGGCCCACCCCAACCTCGCGGCCGTGCTCGAAGTCCTCGACCTGAACGGCCGGCCGGCCGCGGTGCAGGAGTGGCTCACCGGGCTGTTCAGCGCCGACTGGCCGGCCCAGGCCGCACACCCGGGGTGCTGGGTCCGCCTCGCCACGATGGCGGCGGAAGGCATCGACGCCGCCCACCGCGCCGGCCTCGCCCACGGCCGGCTCACGTCCGACGCCGTCGTCCTCACCGCCGGCGGCGTCGTGAAGGTCACCGGGTTCGGCGAGCCGCCCTGGCTCGCCACCGGCCCCACGCCCCCCGACCCGACGCCCGACGCCGACCTGCGGGCGTTCGGGCAGGTGCTCTACGGCTGGGTCCACCTCGCCGCGAAGAAGAAGGGCGCCCGGCCGAGGCCGTTCCCGGCCGAGCTGATGGCCGTCGTCCGCCGGCTGGAGGCCGACCCGGAGCCGCCCATGGCCGACACCGTCGCCGCCGAACGGCCCTATGGCAGCGCCGCCGAGTTGGTCGCCGACCTGAAGCGGGTCGCCCGCGACACCGGGTTTAGCGACGACGCCTGGGACAAGCTCCTCAAGCACGTCACCGAGAATGCTCCCGACGCGCCCGCCGCTCTGCGGCAGTCGGCCTAATCAAGATGATTGTTTCCGCCGCCCCTCCCTGCGGGTCGCGGAAACATGTCACGCGGACAGATCGACGAATGCGCACGGGTCTCTCGCTTCACAACTGCCGTCATGATCGCTGCTTGCGGCTAGAAACCCCGGCCAGTACGCTGATCCCTTCGTGAACCCACCTGGGGCCTGAAGGCCCACGGCTCGCCGGACAGTCCCCCCATGCGTCGCACGAATGACCAGGAACTCGCCGCCGCCCGCGGTCGGATCACCCGCGGCCGCCTCATGTTCATTTTCTGCCTGCTGATGGTGCCGGCGTCGATCGCCCTGTCGTGCGGCGGTTCGATCCTCCTGCTTCCGGAGCAGAACCGGGCGTTCGGCATCCTCCCGGCGTTCGTGCTGCCGGTCGTCTTCCTCATCCTGGCGTTCTTCGCCCGCCGGCCCGGGAAGGCGGCCGCGGCCGAGGTCGAACTCATCCGCTGGGCCGACGAGAACGGCTTCGCCTACCGCCGCCGGGCCGACGGGAAAGTCGCCGCGGACGCCGTGTACACGATGGGCGGCGAGAACGACCGGAAGTTCCACATGACCGGCGAGCTCGGCGGCGTCCGCGTCGAGTTGCTGAACCGGTGGAGTCGGTCGGGGTTCGCCGAGGTCGCGGAGGCGGAGGCGGAGCAGACGGAGGCGGCGCTCGTGGGGGTGCTGCCGAAGGGGCTCGACTTTCTGGTGATCCCGAAGGCCGAGATGGGCGAGGTGAACGACCTGACGCGCGGCGAGCGGCTGCGGTTCCGCGACGACCCGGAGTTCGACCGGGCGTTCGTCGTCTACTCGGAGAACCCGGACCCGGTCGAGGGCGGGCTGCCGGAGCGGTTCGTGGCCCGGTGCCTGAAGCGGCCGGAGTACACGGTGGCGGCGCGGCGCGGGACGCTGCTGGTGTTCCGGCTGAACTACGTGTGCACGCCCGACGGGTACGACGCGCTGCTCGACCACGCGCTCGGGCTGGCCGGGGCGCTGGGGTGACGGCTCAAGGTCGGTTGCGGGTTCGCGTTGCCCGGCGCGACGCCGCGAGCGGCAACCAACCTTGAGCGGTCACACCGTCACGACGTCAGGAAGTCGTAGGCCTTGCGGAGCACCCGGTAGCACTCGCAGCTGGCGGCCTCCAGCCCCTTGCGGTCCGTCACCCGCACCTTCCCGCGCTGGTACGCGATCGTCCCCGCCGACTGCAACGCGCCGGCCACCACCGTCACCTTCTGGCGGCTGGCGCCGATCATCCCGCCGAGCACCTCCTGCGTCACGTCGAACTCGTCCGACCCGGCCCGGTCGTGGACGCTCAGCAGCCACCGGGCGGTTCGCTCCCGCACCGAGTGGCGGAGGTTGCAGGCGACCGTCTGGTTGGCCGTCTGCCAGCTGACCGCCAGGAACCGGCGGACCAGGGCGTCGAGGACGGTGCCGCCGCTGCGGAGGACGTGGAGGAACGTCGCGGACGGGACGCGGATGCAGCTGCCGGCGGTCTGGGCCACGGCCCGCACGGGGTTCTCGGCCATCCCGAGCACGATCGGGATGCCGAGCATCCCCTCGCTGTCCACCACGCCCACCTCGACCGGGTTCTCGGACTTCATCGGCAGGAGTAGCGAGTAGACGCCGGCGGTGGGGAAGTAGACCGGCTGCTCCTCCCAGCGGAGGCCGTCCACCTCGTCGCGGGCGGCGAACGTCACGACGGTGGCGGCGTCCAGCAGGGGCGCCTGCTCGGCGGCGGGGAGGCGGTCGAGGAGGTGGTTGCCGGTCTGCCGGAGGGCGGCGGTAAGGAGCATACGTGTTCCCGACCCCGGGAGTCTTCGGGGAAGGCGGCGGCGGGCGACGCGGGTGGTGTTCTCAAACTTTTACCGCCGGCCGGGCGTGAGGCAACGCCGGGTCCCCGCCGGGCGGACGATTTTTTGCCTTTTCCGCGCCGGAGTGTCGCGCAGTTGACAGACGGCGGAGTCCGCGCGCGCGTATGATGGGCGTGTTCCTGGACGTTCCATTTGAGTGACAACGGGGTGTCCCCCTTGGGCCGCAGCGTGCTCATCGCCGACGGGTCTGTTGACTCGGCGGACAGCCTCGCCGAGTTGCTCCGGCTGTACGGGCACGTGTCGCACGTCGCCCGGACGGGGCCGGAGGCGGTGGACCTGGCGGCGGCGCTCCGGCCGGACGCCGCGTTCGTGTCGCTGTCGCTGTCGGGGCTGGACGGGTGCGGCGTGGCGCGGGCGCTGGCCGACCGCGGGAGTCGGCCGCAACTGCTGGTCGCGCTGACCGGCCGCGCCACCGACGCCGACCGCTCGGCGGCGACGGCCGCCGGGTTCGACCGCTTCGTGCTCAAGCCGGCCGACCCGCTGGAGTTGTTGCGGCTGCTCGACGGGCTGGGGTGAGCGGGCGGGGTCGGGTCGTGTCACGCCGCGGTAACAAACGTTTGACGCCCACCCCCGCCGCCGGGTAAGATCGCACCACACCCCCTCTCCCACCCTGGCGTGCACACGACTTCGGGAGACTCGGCGATGACGGCACCGGCGACACTCCGCCGCCTCGCGGCGGCCGCGGTTCTCGTCGTCGCGCTCGGCCCGGTCGCAGTCGCCACGCCTGTCGCCTGGGACGACGCCCCCCCGACGCCCGCCCAACTCCGCGCCCGGGCTGCCGCCGCAGAGCGCGCCGGCGACTGGGACGCCGCCCTCGCCGCCTACCTCGACCTCCCCGCCGCCGCGCGCACGGAACCGGCCACCCGCGACCGCCTCCTCAACGCCGCGCGCCGTGCCGCCCAGGCCCGGCGGCACCGCGACCCGGCGTACCAGCAGTTCGCCGCCGCGCTCCCCGTCCGCGACGCCGCCCAGGTGTTCGGCGAGGCCGTCGGCAAGCTCGCGGGCACCTTTGCCGACCCCGGCCGCGCCGCCCCGCAGCGCCTCTGGGCGGCCGGCGTCGAGGAGCTCGACCGCGCCCTCGGGAGCCGGCCGTTCGTGGCCCTGTTCCTCACCGACACCCCGTCCGACAAGATCGAAGCGTTCCGCCTCGCCCTCCGCAGCGACTGGGCCAACCGCGGCGTGGCCGACCACCGCGAGGCGCGGGCGCTGCTGAAGGGGCTGATCGGCGCGGCGCAGGACGGACTCGCCCCGCGGGTGCCGGCCGCGCTCGCCGCCGAGGTGCTGTGCGGGGCGTGCGCCGGGCTCGACGAGTACACGACGTTCCTCACCCCCGAACTCACCCCCGACGCCGCCGGCGACCTGTCCGGCCACGGCCTCTACCTCGGGTTCGACTCCGACGGCCTGTTCGTGGAGGGCGTCGCGGCCGGGTCGTGGGCCGCGTTCCACACCCCGCTGCGGCGCGGCGACCGGGTCGCCCGGGTGAACGGCCGGTCGATGCTCCACGGGCTCCCCGACCTGGCCGACGCCCTCCGCGGCCCGGACGGCCTGTTCCACAGCCTCGAACTCGTCGCCCCCGGCACCGGGATGCTCTCCGACCTGCGCGTGCCCGTCGCGGCGCCGACCGTGTTCGGCGGGCGGATGGTGAGCGGCCGCGAGGGCGTCGGCTACCTGCGGGTGGCCGAGTTCCAGCCGGCGACGCCACGCGAGATCGTCGAGGCCGTCGCGTGCCTGAAGGAGCAGGGGCTGCGGGCGCTGGTGCTGGACGTGCGCGGCAACCCCGGCGGGTCGTTCCTCGCCGGCGTCGAGTCGGCCCGCCGCTTCCTCCCCGCCGGGGCCGCGATCGTCACCACCCACGGGCAACTGCCCCAGGTCGCCGGGCAGACGTTCTCGTCCGCGTCCGGCATGGCCGCACTCGACCTGCCGCTCGTGCTCCTCATCGACGCCGACACCGCGTCCGCCGCCGAGGTGCTGGCCGCCGCCCTCCGCGACAACCAGCGGGCCGTCCTGGTCGGCGTGGCGACGTTCGGCAAGGGGACGCTCCAGTTCCCGCTCAAGCTGTCGGGGCCGGGTTCGGTCCGCGTCACGATCGCGCGCCTGGGGGCGCCGTCGGGGCCGGTGTCGGCGGGGGTCGTGCCGCACCGGCCGGTGGCCGACCCGCACCGACAACTCGACGTCGCCGCCGACCGCGCCGCGATGCTCCTCCAGCCGATGCCCGTCCCGCGGTCGGTGCTCGTACCTGATCGCACGAACCCGACTGTTACCACCTCGAGTCGATTCGAGACCGTCCGGCGCCACAGAGCCGCGAGCGTTCGCTCGGGTGGCTCCGTTGCCGCTTGCGGCTTGGCGATTCCCAGCGCGAAGTCGCAAGCGGTCGCCCGTGTGATTCCGTTACCGCTCGCGGCTTCACGCCGCGGCGCCGGACGCTCTCGAATCGACCTTTCGCGACAATCGTGTTACCAACGCCCGCGGCGCCCGGTTGTATATCGGGGTGGTTCCGCCACACCCGGAGGACGACCGTGAAGCGCCTCACCCTACCGGCGTTCGGCGCCGCGTTCCTGGTCGCCATCGGCGGGTCCGCCGTCGCCCAGCCGTCGCCCCTCAAGGACGCCTACGTCAAGGTGCGCGTCGAGGTCGAGGCGCGGGGCGTCCTTCAGTTGACGGACAAGGCCGCCACCCTGCTCACGCGATACCGCCACTTCGACCAGCGGGACGACAAGAAGGAAGTCCCCGAGGCGGAGGGCGTGCCGCCGTACCGGATCGAACTCGACTTCACCCGCCACCCCGAGTTGAGCGAACTGGCGAAGGCGCTGGGCGGCAAGGACGTCGTTGTGACGGGGTTGAGCGAGCTCCGGCCGGTCGTACCGCCGCCCGCGCCGCCGGGCGGGTTCAACGGGCCGCCGAACGGGTTCGGGATGCCGCCGCCGTTCGGCTTCTACAACCCGGGACCGACGTGGTCCCTCCAGCGGTCGGTCCTCGTCACCGGCCTCAAGTCCGCCCCGGGGAAGCGCTAATGGGACTGTTCGCCGACCGCGCCGGCTGCCGGCTCGCCTACGACCGCCGGGGCGCCGGCCCGGCGGTCCTGTTCGTCCAGGGCGTCGGCGTCCACGGCGACGGGTGGCGGCCGCAGGTCGAGGTGCTGAGCGACCGGTTCACCTGCCTCACGTTCGACAACCGCGGCATGGGCCGCAGCGTCCCCGCGGGCGGGCCGATCACCGTGGACGCGATGGCCGCCGACGCCCTCGCCGTGCTCGACGCCGAAGGCGTGGCCGCGGCGCACGTCGTCGGGCACTCGCTCGGCGGGCTGGTGGCGGCGCAACTGGCGCTGGCGGCGCGGGGGCGGGTGAAGAGTCTGGCGCTGCTCTGCACGTTCGCCGACGGCCGGGCCGCGGCGCCGCTGACGTTCCGCATGATGTGGCTCGGGATGCGGTCGCGGGTCGGCACGCGGGCGATGCGGCGGCGCGGGTTCGCCCGCCTCATCTACCCGCCGGGCGGCGACGCCGCGGCCGACTTCGACGCGCTCGCCGCGCTGTTCGGCCACGACCTCGGCGACACGCCGGCCGTGGTCGGCCCGCAGCTGAAGGCGATGCGTGCGGCGAGCGTACGGCCGCGGCTCGGCGAGCTGGCGGGGCTGCCGACGCTGGTGGCGAGTGCGGCGCACGACCCGATCGCGCCGCCGGCGGTGGGCCGGGAGCTGGCGGCGGGCATTCCGGGGGCACGGTACGTCGAGTTCGCGGCGGCGTCGCACGGGCTGCCGATCACGCACCCGGCCGAGACGAACGCACTGCTGCGGGAGCATTTGGGAGCGGCGTAGGCCCCGGCATCCGCCGCTCGCGGCGGTGGCACGCCGTTCGCTTCCGTGTCGCGCCGGAGGCCGGCGTGAACGTTCTGGTCATCGACATCGGCGGGTCGCACGTCAAGTTCCTCGCCACCGGGCAGCCGGTTGCCAGGCGGTTCGAGTCCGGCCGCCACCTCACCCCGGACTTCCTGGTCGAGGAGGTGAAGCGACTCACGCACGACTGGCCGCACGAGGTCGTGGCCGTCGGCTACCCCGGGGCGGTCGGCCCGGACGGCCCGGAAGCGGACCCGGGGAATTTGGGGCCGGGCTGGGTCGGGTTCGACTTCGCCGCCGCGCTCGGCCGCCCGACCCGGGTGGTGAACGACGCCGCCATGCAGGCGCTCGGGGCGTACACCGGCGGCCGGATGCTGTTCCTCGGCCTCGGCACCGGCCTCGGGTCGGCGCTCGTGACCGACCGCGTGGTCATCCCGCTGGAGCTCGGCAGCCTCCCCTACGGGCGGCGGCGGACGGTCGCCGACCACGTCGGCAAGCGCGGGCTCAAGCACCTCGGCGAGGCGGCCTGGCTGGCGACGGTGGTCCGCGTCGTCGAGCACGTCCGCGACGCAATGAAGGCCGACTACGTGGTGCTCGGCGGCGGCAACGCGAAGCGGGTGGACCCGCTGCCGCCGCACACCCGCCGCGGCGGCAACGAGGACGCCTT
Source organism: Urbifossiella sp. (assembly GCA_044220735.1). GTDB lineage: Bacteria > Planctomycetota > Planctomycetia > Gemmatales > Gemmataceae > Urbifossiella. The sequence goes on from JBGAQM010000015.1 coordinate 15,936, forward strand.
CGCCGGCGGGTTCCGGGTGTGGGAGGAGGACGTGGACCCGCACCGCTACCCGCCCGACGCCCCGTGGCGGGTCGTGCGCTAACCGGAGGACGCGGTGAAGTACCTGGCCCTGGCCACCGACTACGACGGCACCATCGCCCACGACGGCGTCGTGGACGACGCCACCCTCGCCGCCCTGCGCCGGGTCCGCGACTCGGGTCGCCGGCTCGTGCTGGTCAGCGGCCGCGAGCTGGAAGACTTCTTCGCCACGTTCGCGCACGCCGACCTGTTCGACCGGTTGGTGCTGGAGAACGGCGCCCTGCTGTACGAGCCGGCGACGAAGCGCGTCCGCCCGATCGCCGCCCCGCCGCCGCCACAGCTGGTGGCCGAGTTGAAGCGCCGCGGGGTGCCCCTGTCGGCCGGCCGGTCGATCATCGCCACCGTAGTGCCACACGAGCACACCGTGTTGTCGGTGATCCGCGACCTCGGGCTGGAGTGGCACCTGGTGTTCAACAAGGGAGCCGTGATGGCACTGCCGCCGGGCGTGACGAAGGCTACCGGCCTGGCCCCGGCGCTGGAGGAACTCGGCATCCCGCCCGACAACGTGGTCGGCGTCGGCGACGCGGAGAACGACCACGCCTTCCTGCAGTTGTGCGGGCTGTCGGCGGCGGTGGCGAACGCGCTGCCGGCGGTGAAGGCCACGGCCGACGTCGTGACCGCCGGCGCCCGCGGGGCGGGGGTGACCGAACTCATCGACCGACTACTCGCGGACGACCTCGCGGGGGTGAAGCGGAACCCGGCGCGACACCCGCCGGGGCCGGTGGCGACGGGGACGTGACGCCGGGCCGGGTCACTTCCCCCGCAGGTCCCGCAGCGTGCGCGCCAGCCGGGCCGGGTCGTCGCTCGCCAGCGACTCCGGCGCGTGCGCCAGCAGCGGCACCACCTCCGCCGGCGTGCCCGTTCCCGTGCCCAGGTGCAGTTCGCACTTCGCCTCGCGCACCCGTGCCACTGCCGACTTGTCGTCCAGCCACCGGGGCCACAGGCGGATCACCGTCACCCCCGCGGCGGCGAACGGCCGGATGTCGTCGAGCGTCGGCACGAGGCCGATCTGCCGCGCTTCGGGGAGGAGCTTCCGCATCCGGGTGGCATGCGCCACCGAGCGCACGCCCACGACGGCCCGCTTCGGCTCACCGTGGCGGTGGACTTCGGCCGCGATCTTCCCGAGGTACTCGTCGCCCTCCTCCTTCAGGTCGAGCATCACGCCGATCTTGCCGTGCGCCGCCTCCAGCACCTCGCGGAGCGTCGGCACGCGCTCGCCGCGGAACTTCACGTCGAACCGCACGCCGGCGTCGAGCCGGCGGACGTCCGCAAGCGTTAGCGCCGCAACCTTACCCATGCCGTCGGTGGTCTTGTCCACCTCCGCGTCGTGGAGGCACACCAGCGCGCCGTCGCGGGTGGTGCGAACGTCCACCTCCGAGGCGTGCGCCCCCGCCTCGATCGCGCGGCGGAGGCCGACGAGCGTGTTCCCCGGCCGGTCGGCGCACGACCCCTGGTGGCCGATCACCTCGCGCACCCCGGCCGCGGCCCGCGCCACGGCCGGCGGCACCGGCGGGTCGGCGGCCGGGGCGAGCGCGGGAAGGAGCAGCAGCACGGCGGGGAAAACGCGAAGCATGACGACGCCTCCGAACCACGGGGCCGGTGCTGCTATCCTGTGAACCGTACCCCGCGCCGCCAGCCCCGGACCCCCATGTACGTCCCGCCGCACTTCGCCGAGGCCGACCCGGCCGTCCTCCACGACTTCATCGACGCCCACAGTTTCGGCCTGCTGGTGTCGCAGCACGGCGGCGAGCCGTTCGGCACGCACCTGCCGTTTCTGCTCGACCGCGCCGCCGGGCCGCACGGCACCCTCGTCGGCCACGTCGCGCGGGCCAACCCCCACTGGCGCGAACTCGCGGGCGCCCCGGCGCTGGCGGTCTTCAGCGGGCCGCACGCCTACGTCTCGCCGACGTGGTACGAGGCCGACCCCGCGGTGCCGACGTGGAACTACGTCGCCGTTCACGCCGCCGGGCGCGCCGAGCTGGTCGAGGACCGCGGGGAGCTACTCGACATCGTGGCGCGGTCCGTCGCCGTCTACGAATCGGGGATGCCGACGCCGTGGCGGTTCGACCGCGACACGACCTACGCCGACCGGCTGCTGGCGCAGATTGTGGGGTTCCGCGTGCGCGTCGAGAAGCTGGAGGGGAAGTGGAAGCTGAACCAGAACCACCCGACGGAGCGACGCGAGCGGGTGGTCCGCGCCCTGGAGTCGGCCGGCGGGGAGAACGCCCGCGGGGTGGCGGCGGCGATGCGGCGGACGCTGCCGGGACTGGCGTGAGTCAGCCCACGCGGGTGCGCTTGCCGCGGACGCCGTACACCCGCGCCCGCTCGCACACGTCCTCCGCCCAGCGGCGGTGCGTCGCCGGCTCGCACATCGCCCCGCCGCGCCGGAACACCGCCGGCGCCGCCGGGTCCAGCACCGCCTCCGCGTCGCGCAACTCGCGCACGCCCACCCGGTACTCGGCCTCGATCACCGGCACCTGCGCCGGGTGAACGGCCGTCTTGCCGAACAGGCCGAAGGCCAGGTCGCGGCGCACCTCGCGGGCCAGGCCGCGGGCGTCGTCCAGATACTCGTACACCGGGCCGGTGAGGTTGATCCCGTGCGGCCGGAACGCGGCCGCCAGTTGCGCGATGACCGGCCCGAGCGGGGTGGAGTAGATCGTCCCGCGCCGCGGCCGCCGCAGGCCGAGCAGCTGGAGCAGGTCGTTCCCGCCGACGCGCAGCGACAGCAGCCGCCGGCGGTACGGGTCGGTCAGCAGCACGTCGCGCAGGTGGCGGACCTCGACGGGGTCGAACACGTCCTCGGTTTCGAGCGTCGCCATGACGCGGTGCGGGGCGGCGGCGGCGAACGCGGCGAAGTACTCGGGGAGGTTGCGGCGGGTGAGCTTCGGCAGGACGAACCCGGTGAGGCGGTCGGCCCCGGGCATGGCGAGCACGGCGCGGAGCACGGCCGGGTCGCGCGGGCGGACGAAGCACAGCGGCGCGAACGGGTCCGGCCGGTCGAGCAGCGCCGCGACGCGGTCGAGCGCCGCCGGCAGGTCGCGCGAGTGGACCGCGTCTTCGGTGCAAACGACGACCGACCGCACGGCCGGGTACTTTCGCCCGCCGGCGACGGCGGCCAGGTCCGGGCGGGTGGCCGGGACGTACAGCGACGCCCCGAGCGCCAGCGGGCTGGTCATCCGTCGAGCTCCTTGATCAGGGCCGCGGCGGCGTAGGGGAGCGCGGCGTCGGTTTCGACCGGCACGTTCTTCTCCCGGGCCAGCACGAGCAGATGCTCCACGTCGGGCGAGTCCGGGTCGCGGACGAGCACCCGGTCCGGAACGCGGCGCAGCAGCACCCGCGTCGCCTCGCCGATCCCGGGTTTTACGTGGTTCGGATCGCGGACGCCAGTGCGTTCCCGCGCCGCCGCCAGGAATGCGGCGCTCGCCCGCCGCAGGCCGGCGGCGTCGGCCGGCGGCGCAGCCGCGGGCGCCGGCCCGGTCATCGCCGCGGCCACCTCATCCACGAAGTCGCGGGACAGGTCGTGCGCCGCAAACTCGCGGAGGAACAGGCAGCCGTGGAAGTCGCCGGGGCCGACCACGTCGGCGTTCAGGATCGACCGGCTGACGAGCCCCGACACGGTGGCCCCGAGCACGGCCGACGGGATGAGGTAGTCGTCGGCCGTGGCGGCGACGGCGGCGGCCCCGCACAGGTCGGCGACGGCCCACAGCCCGGGGTCGAGCCCGGCCCCGGTGCGGGCGTTGAACGCCGTCACGGCCGCGGCGAGTTCCCGGGCGATGACGCCCTTCCCCGTCCACCCGTCCACGAACACGACGGACGCGGCCGGGTGCCGTTCCAGGATGAAGTTCAGCGCGACCTCGTCGATGCCGCGGTCGCGGATGATGCTGACCGAGTAGTGGGGCGCCCCGCCGAGGGCGCGGCTCAGCAGCACGCCGACGGGCGTGCCGGCGCGGGCGAGCGACACCACGGTGACACCGCCGGGCCGCTCCGCGAGGCGGGCGGCGAGGGCGCGCACGTCGCGGGCGAACCGCACCTTGTTGCGCGCGAGCGCCCGGCGGAACACTTCCAGGTACGCGGCCGAGGGGAGACTCTCGGCGGAGATCATCTCGCTGTAGTGGCGGGCGCCGGACTGGATGAGGCGTTCCTTCTCGGCCACGGGCGTGGGCGCGAGCCGCACCGGCTTGAGCAGGAACGTGACGTCGGCGGGGTCGTAGCTGCCACTGAACACGGGGGTGTTACTCGCCGAGTCGTTGGCCCAGTTGACTGCCCCGCGGCACCACGGCGAAGTCGCACAACCCCAGGAACGCGGCGTCGCTGAACCCGTCGCCGGCGCCGAGCGTCGCCACCGGTTCGTCGGCGAAGTACGTCGCCAGGACGTGCCGCACCGCCCGCTCCTTCCCAAGGCACGCCGGCACCAGTGACAGGTTGTTGTCGTTCACGTGCAGCCCGAACCGGGGGCCCACACCACGCAGCGCGTCCCGCACCGGGTCGAGCCGCGTTGCGTCGCCGCCGGGATGCTTCACCACGAGGTACAGCGGCAGGTCGAAGTCGCGGATGACCCGCGCCGTGACGCCCAGCCCGAGCCGCGCCGACACCGCTTCGACTGTCGCCCGCGCCGCCTCCAGGTCGGCGGCGGTGTCGCGCAACTGCGGGCGGATCACCGCGTCCCACGCCTCGTCGAGTACGCCGCCGGGGGCGAGGACGACGCCGCCGAAGTTCAGGATGGCGGCGTGCGCGAACGCCAGGTCCACGCGGCGGAAGGCGTCCAGGCTGCGGGCCGTCGTGGGAATGACGGTGCCGGCTTTCAGCAGGTCGAAGACGGCGCGCTGGCGGTCGGTGATGAACGACAGCGACGAGCCGTCGCGGGCCCGCGCCGCCGGCCGCACCGGCTCCCCGGGCGGACACTTCGGCCGCGTCTGCAACACGGTCCCGTCGAGGTCGAGGAACACGACGACGCGCACCCGGCCTCCTCAAAAGTAGACGGCGGCCGCGCCGAGCATCTCGGGAAGCCGGTGGGCCGCGGGGAGCGGCCGCGTCTCGTAGCCGATCAGCACGCGGTCGTAGGTCCGGCCCGCCACGTTGTAAAGGAAGTTCGGCATCTCGTCGCCGGCATTGTCGGCGAATTCCAAGACGCCGCCGAGTTCGCCGCCGCCGACCAGCGGCGAACGCGTGGTCGATTGGAAGTGCACGTCCCAGCCGCGCGCTTCGAGCCGGCGGGCGAGGCGGAACGGCGGGTGCGCGAACTCGCCGGTCCCGAGCACCAGCACGCGCTCGCCGGGCACCACGCCCGCGGCGGCGATCATGCCGTCGAGGTCGTAGTCACACGGCTCGCGGAGGCCGAGGCGGCCGTGGTTCGCCGGCAGGAGTGCGTCCTTGAGGTCGCCGCGGCCGGTCACGTCGGGCGCCGGACCGGGGTCGAACGCGGGGTCGGGGTCGAACGTGTACCCGCCGCGCAGCAGGCTGTGAACGACCACCGGCACGCCGAGGTCGGCGGCGAGCGCGGCGCGGCGGGGGCCGAGCCAGTCGGTGAGACACACGAGCTGAACCGCCGCGAGCCGCGGGTTGAGCCGCCGGTACGCGGCGGCGAGGTTCAGCAGCGTGCGGCCGGTGCTGATTTCGTCGTCCACCAGGACCAGCGATTCGGCGCGGCGGAAGAGGTCGTCGTCGGGTTCGTACAGCAGGTGGTCGGGCGCGTGGCTGTGCGGCTCCTCGAACCCGAACGCGAGCGGCCGACTCAGACGATACCGCGTGGTGTGGAGGAAGAGCGCGTCCGGCCGGCGCAGCTCCTCGAACACGCCCTGCCCGAGCCCCGTCGCCGTTTCCGCGAGCGCGACCAGCACCACGGGGCCGGGGACGGTGCGCAGCTTCTCGGCGAGCCGGGCGTGCGCGTCGGCCATGACGCGCGGGCGGACGGGGACGTGCTTGCCGAGGACGCGGCTGACGAACACGAACCCGCGCTTGCGGCTGCGGCGGCAGGCGAACCCGCACAGGTGGTCGAGCGGCAGTTCCGCCGCCTCGACGACGAGCCGGAGGGTGCCGCACGGCAACTCGACGGTGCGCGTCATGTCGAGCGCGCCGGCACGGGTTGCGGCACGCGGAAGCCGGTGCGCGGGGCGGGAACGTCGGCGGCCGTCGCGGTGCCGAGGGCCAGCCGCACCGCCCACAGGGGCAGGTTGAGCCCGCTGCGGAACGTCATCGGCAGGCCGCCGGACATCCGCGGGTTGATCTCCAGCAGGTGCGGCTCGCCGCCGGCGTCGCGGAACTGCGCGTTGAACAGCCCCGTGAGCCCGAGCCGGGCGGCCAGCCGGCGGACCACCTCCACCAGGCGCGGGTTGTCTTCGATCTGCTGCCAACCGTGCCCCTTCCGGCGGACGACGGCGCCGACCAACTCGCCGCCCTCGGCGAGGGCGTCCACGCTCCGCTCCGCGCCCGGGAGGTACTCCATCACCAGGAGGTCGGCGAAGCGGCCGGCCCCGAGCCGTGCCCGGGCGTCGGCCAGGGTGATCGCGTTCGGGTGGTCGCCCCCGCCGACGACGTGGAAGCCGATGCCGTAGACGGACGTGGCCGGCTTGTAACACACCCGGGCGTGCCGGGCGCGGAGTCGGGCGTGGGCGGCGTCGAACCCGCCGAGGTCCGTCACGACCTCGTACGCGGGAAGTCGCACGCCCGGCACGTCGGCCACGGCCGCGGCCAGCTTCGCCTTGTGGTTCACGAGCCGGATCGCGGCCGCGTCGCCGGCGGCGCACACGCGCGTGCCGACGGCCGCGAAGCGGTCGCGCTCGGCGACGACCGGCAGCACGTTCCGCCCCGGGAAGAACAGCATGACGCCGTGCCGCGCGGCGAATTCGAGGGCGAAGTCGAGGTAGCGGTCGGCGGGGAGGCCGTCGGGTTCGAGTTCGAAGTGGTCGGCGTGGCCGCGCCCGCGGTAGCGCGACTGCGGGTGCGTGACGACGACGCGGAATTCCCCCGGCCGGCGCTCCCGACGGAGCCGGGCGACGACGGTGCCGGTGTTGCCGAGATACTTGTTGAACCAGACGGTGGGCGCGGGCATGGGGGGATGCTACCGCCGCGCCCGGGGGCGTCAACCGGAACCGGCTCAGAGCCGGTCGTAGTCGATCAGCAGTTCCTCGCCGGCGCGAATGTCGCGGCGGGCGAAGTAGATGTAGTCGGCGTCGTGGTCGAGGTTCGGGTCGCGGCCGTCGTTGAGGTACCACCCGACGCTGATGCGGTTGAGGTCGCGCGGCAGGTAGGCGCCGTCGTCGTAGCGGACGGCGAAGTTCTCGCGCACCTCGGCCGGCCCGGGCAGCGCGACGAACTCGGCCCACGGCACGAACACCACGTCGTCGGCGGCGAACAGCTCGTGCAGCACCGTGCCGGCCGGGATGTCAGCGGTGGCGAACACGCCGACCCCGGCCCCGGGGATGGTGGAGGGCTTGAGGCGGAAGTGGTGCATCAGTGGCCGGCCAGGATGTGCATGATGTCGGCGTCCTTCACGACGTAGGTCTTTCCTTCCGTGCGCATCAGGCCGCGGGCCTTCGCCTCCTTCTCGCTCAGCCCGCTCGCGATGAAGTCGTCGTAGCCGATCACGTTCGCCCGCACGAACTTGTCCGACAGGTCGCGGTGGATGCACCCCGCCGCCTCGACCGCGTCGCAGCCCTTCGGGATCGACCACGTCCGGCACTCGTCCTCGCCCACCGTGAAGAACACCTCGCGGCCGACGCCGTAGAACATCGCCCGGATCGTCTCGCCGCGCTTGAACGCCGTGATGCCGTAGTCGCCCATGAACGCCGTGCGGTCGGCCTCGTCCATCGCAAGCAGCTCCAACTCCAGCTTGGCCGGCGCCTGCGTCGCGGTCGGCGCCAGCGCCAGCAGGTCGGCCGGGAGCGGGTCGTTGAAGCCGCTGTCGCCGCGGTTCACGAACACGATCTCGGGCTTGAGCGTCAGCAACTGGAAGCTCCGCAGCGCCTTGTCCTCGTCGGCCGTGAGCCCGAACTGCGACGCCGGCTTGCCCGATTCGAGCCCGGCGACGACGCGGCGGAGCAGCGCCAGCTCGGCTTCCTCGATGTCGCGTTCCTTCTGCGGCTTGGCCTTCTTCAGGCCCGCCTCCACCTTCGGGACGCGGTTCGACACGACCTCCAGGTCGGCGAACAACAGCTCGTCGCGGAAGCGGGCGAGCTGCGCGGCGAAGTCGGTGCGGGTGAACCCGTCGAGGACGACTACGAGACCGTTGGCCTCGCGGAGGATGCCGAGGCGGCGGGCGTTGTCCTTCTTCTCGTCGAGCATCAGGCCGGGCGTGTCGAGGACGGCGACCTGGGTGTAGGTCGTCTTCTTCGGCTTCATCGCGGCCGCGATGGCGGCGAGGCGGGCGTCGGGCACGTCGGCCATCGCCGTCTGGCCCTGCTGCACCTTCGACGGGTCGGGTTTGCCGCCGGTGAGCCACTCGAAGACGGTGCTCTTGCCCGACCCGGCGTAGCCGACGAGGCCCATTTTCATGGAGAATCCCAGCGCGACGAGGAGGAAGGCGGATGCCGATAGCATACGGACGGCGCGCGTCAGCGGGCGTGCCGCAGCGCCCGGCCCGGCAGCGCCCCGGTGTGCGTGCCGCGGTCCAGCACCACCCGGCCGTTCACCACCACGTACTCCACGCCGACCGAGTACTGGAACGGCGCCGTGTACGTCGCCCGGTCGGCGACGGTCGCGGGGTCGAACACGGCGACGTCGGCGAACGCGCCCGGCCGCAGCACGCCGCGGTCACGCAGGTTCAGCTTCGCGGCGTTGAGGCTCGTCATCTTCCGCACCGCGTCTTCGAGGCGCAACACGCCGCGCTCGCGGACGTACTCGCCGAGCACCCGCGGGAACGTGCCGAAGCTGCGCGGGTGCGGGTTGCCGCGCCGCAGCGGACCCTCCGTCGCCAGCGCGAACCCGTCCGACCCGACCGAGCACCACGGCTGCTGAAGGGCCAGCGTCATGTCCTTCTCGTCGTGGTGGGCGTACACCGTCGGCACCGAGCCGTCCTGCTCCACAAGGATGTCGAACAGCACGTCGAGCGCGTCGGGCGGCGGCACCTTCCCCTTCTGCTTCTCGGCAACGACGCGGTCCATCGTCAGCCCCTCGTAGGGGCCGCGGCCGCTGACGAGCATCCGCGACCAGTCACCGCCGACTGCTGTGAAGTGGTTGTACCACCCCGGAATGCCGCCCTTGATGTCGGCCTTCATCCGCGTGCGCGCGGCCGGGTCGCGGAGCCGTTCGAGCAGTTTCGCCCGGCCGCCCTCGTGCGCCCACGGCGGGACGATGCTCGCCAGGTTGTTGTTGCCGCGGGTGTACGGGTACACGTTGGCCCGCACGTCCACGCCGCGCCGGCGCGCGGCCTCGATCATCGCAATCACCTCGTTCATCCGCCCCCAGTACTGCTGGTCGGCGATCTTGATGTGGATGATGTCCACCGGTACGCCGGCGCGCTCGGCGATGGCGATCATCTCGCGCACGGCGTCGAACACGCCCGTCCCCTCGTTGCGGGTGTGCGCCGAGTACGTGCCGCCGTGCCGCCCCGCGGCCTTCGCAAGCTCCACCAGGTCGTCGGTGGTGGCGAGCGACCCCGGCGGCATCGCCAGCAGCGACGACAAGCCGAACGCCCCGTCGCGCATCGCGGCGTCGATCACGGTCTTCATCTGCTCGAACTCGGCGGGCGTCGGCCGGGCGTGCGACTGGCCCATGACCGACTCCCACACGTTGTCCAGCCCGACGTAGGTGGCGACGTTCACGCTCACGCCGGCGCGGTCGATCTCGTCGAGGTAGCCGCGCACCGTCGTCCACTCGAACGCCTTGCCGCGGGCGGCCACCTTGCGGGCGCTCAGCTTCCCGACGAGCGGGGCCGCGGACCGGCCCTCGCCGAGCACCTCGGTCGTCACGCCCTGCCGCACCTTGCTCTCGGCCTTGCCGTCTTCCAACAGCGTCTCGTCGGAGTGCGAGTGGATGTCGATGAACCCGGGGGCGACGACGAGCCCCTTCGCGTCGATGGTGCGCGTGGCGGTGCCGGTGACGCGGCCGACGGCGGCGATGGTGTTGCCGCGCACGGCCACGTCGCCGGCGAACCACGGGTTGCCGGTGCCGTCCACGACGCGGCCGTTGCGGACGACGAGGTCGTAGTCGGGGTCGGCGGGCCGGGCGGGGACGGCGGACACGGCGAGGACGCCGAGTGCGACGAGCGTGAGGAGGCGCATGGGGTCTTTCGTGGGGCCGGTTTCCAACCGGCCGGTGTGCGGGCCGGGCCGGTTGGAAACCGGCCCCACGTCCTCCTCGGTACGGATCACGCGGCGCACGTCCACGGCGTCGGCGCCCGCGAGGATCGCGCGAACCACGTCCGCCCCGGACGCAATTCGGCCGAACGGCACCACGTCGCCGACCGCGGCCGGCGGCGCGCCGGGGTACAACACGAACTCCCCTGCCCCGCCCCGCACGAGCGCCACGGCACCCTCGGTCGGCCGCGCCGCGGACGCGGGCACCGTCGGCAGCTTGAGCCGCTCGGCCCCGCCGCGCTTCAGCCACGCGGCGCCAGCCGTGCCGCGGATCACGCCGTCGGCCCCGCGCAGGCGACCGCTGTGGTAGCCGCCGTCGAGCGCGATCGACAGGAACACGGCCGCGGCCTCCGGGGCGGCCTTCGCGTCGAGCGCCAGGTCGAAGTCGCCGACGCCCGTTTGCACCGTCACTTTCGCGGTGTCGCCGACCGGCGCCTTGCGCCACTCGAAGCGCGGCAGTTTCGACTGGTCGTACCCCGGTAGGTGGGCGCGTTCCTCGGCCGGGCGGGCGGCGGGGCGGCGGTAGCGCCACGGGCCGTCGCCGAACACTTCCTTGCACAGCCCGGCCAGCGGCGCGTCGTACTCCTTCAGCTTCTCGCGGGTGCGGACGTCGTTGTGAAGCGCGTCGGGCGGGGCGTTGTCGTCAAACCAGCACTGCACGCCCTCGGCCCAGTACTCCGAGTGGTTGGTCATCGCGTACGTATTCTTCCACAGCCCGCGGTCGCGCGCCGCCTGGTACGCCGCCCGCAGCCGCTTGTCGAACGTCGGGTCCGTAGTCGAGAGGCCGGTGCCGTGGACGGCGTGGGCGAACTCGTGGACGAAGATGTTCTCGGCCGGGTACGGGTCGCCAAGGGTGCCGAGGAGGTTCTCCTCGCCGCAGCTGACGACCGGGTTCGAGCGCGTGGCTCCGAGGCCGCGGGCGCGGCGGTCCCAGTACTGCTTCGGCTGCATCTTCGCGTGTTCGGGCAGGTCGGTCGTGTACTCGGTCGCGGCCATCACCGCCACCCGCACCCGGTTCGCCCGCATCGCCTTGACCAGGTCCGGCCGGTCGCCGAGCATCTTGCCGACGATCCACGCCGCTTCCGCGAGGGCGTGGTCGCTCACCTTCGCGGAGCCGACCACGGGGAGCCCGCCGGCGTCGGCGTGGCGCTGGTAGAACGGCGCGAGCTTCAACTCGGCGCGGAGCGCGTCCGGCACCGGCTCCGCGCCGCAGACGACCGGGCCGGACAGGAGGAGTGCGACGAGCAGCACGCCACGGGTCGGGTGCATCGTGTTCACCGCGGGAGGGTGAAGGAGATGGTAGCCGCGGGCGTCGGCACGCACCAGATGCCACGCGTGACAGCCCGCCCGTTGCGACCGGCGGGCTGTCACGGGCGAACGTCGCTCACGACTTCCCTGCTAGAAGTCGATCGCCGTCCGCACGGCGAAGCCGTTGATGTACCCGTCGCCGGCGGTGTTCGCCGCGTCGCGGTTGGCAAGGAAGTAGTTCCACTGCACCTTCATGTTCGGGTTCAGGAACCAGTTCACGCCGAGCGTCATGTCGTGGACGCGGCCGCCCTCGACGCCCTTGCTGTTGAGGTCGAGGTAGCTGTACCGGGCGGTCAGCTGCCACGCCCCGGGGCCGGTGAACCCGGCCCGCGACCACGCCAGCGGCCGCCGCGGCGTCACGCGGCCGAACACGCCCGAGTCGCGGTTGTACTCGCGGTGCTCGCCGGTCAGGAACACGTGCGCCTCGGCGTACACCGACTGGAAGTACAGCGTCCCCTGCGACGCCAGCGGCGCGCCGGCGGCCGTCGCGGTGGAGGCGTCGTGGACCCAGCTGGCGTAGTACTCCGACTGGAACGACCACGGCCCGCACACCGCCACCAGCTCGGGGATCACCAACTGCTGCCGGGTGCCGAGCAGCAGGCCGGTGTCGGCGACGAGCGGGGAGAACGTGCTGGGGCTGTTGCGGGCGTCGAACCGGGCGCGGAACCGGGCCTGGTCCTGGTCCAGGTCGCGGTGCGCGGCGCCGAGCCCCAGGTGCAGGAGGTACTCGCCGCCGTCCTCGTACACCGGCAGGTACGTGACGCGGCCGTCCACCTCGGCCTCGTTCCGCCCGACGTTCCAGCCGAACGGGCTCCGCGTCACCTTGAACAGGCCGACGCCCCACGTCCCCTGCTTGTCCCAGTACGTGTCGTAGGCGGTGATGCCGGGCTCGAACCCGTTGTTGAAGCCCTCCGCAAAGGCGTCGAACCCGAGCGACCGCTCCAGGAAGTTGAGGAACCGGCTGCTCGTGAGGTGCTCGAACGAGTAGAGCGGCTTCTGGTTACCGACCTTGATGTTGCCGACCCACGGCAGGTCCTTGAACGCGACCCACAGGTCGGTCGGGTACGTGGCGTTGCTCAGCCGGCTGCCGTCCGGGGTGGCGAGGAAGCCGTTGGCGAAATCCACCTGCGTGTAGAACTCGATGTTCTTGTACAGGGTGCCGCCCATGTCGAGCCGGACGCGGCGGAACGACACGCCTTCTTCGAGCGGGTTCGTTCCGGGGATGCTCTCCCGCAGCCCGCGCGGGGCCATGTAACTCACCACGTCGAACTGGACGCGGCCGCCGACGAACACGGAGAAGTCCTTGTCGGCCGACTCGAACCGCAGGCCGCTCTTCCAGTAGTCCTTCAGCGGCACCGCGGCGCCCGGGGCCGCGGGCGTCGCGGGCGCCGCCACGACCTCGACGGGCGGCGCGCCCCCCTCCGGCGGAGCCGCCGGTGGTGCGAGCGACGGGAGGTCGAGCGGCTGCGCGACGGCCGCGGGACCGGCCGCCAGGACGAGTACGAGCGCAGCGACGGCCCCCCAGCCGTCACGCCGCGAACGGGCGCGAGTACGCATGCGGATGTCCCGACCACGAAGATTCGAAGTTCCCCCGCGGCCGAAATAGACACGATTCTGACCCGTGTCGAGGGGACCTTTCCCCCCCGCCGGGCTTGAGGAATTCTTCACGTCGCGGCCGGATTCGGCCGATCTTTCCCCCGTATCTTCGGCACGACCGGCATCCCGCCACCCGGTCGCGCCGCGGGGGAACACATGAACCGCGTTTGTCTCACGCTCGCGGCGGCGGCGGTCGTTCTCGCGCCCGCCGGGGTGGCGGCGCAGCAGCCTACCCTTCCCGACTTACCCGCGCCGGCGCCGACCGCCGTGGACCGCCTCAACGACGTGGTCAACCCCGGCCCCCTCGACGAGAAGGCCGTCCGCGGCATCGTCGAGGCGACGCTCAAGGAGCGCGACGCGAAGCAGAAGCAGGCCGACGACGCCAAGAAGCAGGCGGCGCTCGGTAAGGGCCACGAGGTCGGCAGCGACCTGAAGCTGAACGCCTACTGGGACAACCAACTGTGGTTCGCCACCGCCGACAAGGACTTCCGGTTCCACCTCGGCGGGCGGTTCTCGTTCGTGAGCACGTTCTTCGCCCAGCCGCTGAACCTGCGCGGCACGCCGCCGGGTAACGGCGGCGTCCCCGCGTCCGGCCCCGGCGCCGGCATCGGCACGCTCGACGACGGCATGTACTTCCGCCGCGTCCGGCTGCGCTCCGACGGCGTCGCCTACGAGACGTTCGAGTACACGATGGAGGTGGACTTCGAGCAACTGAACCTCGTCACCTTCGACCACCTGTGGCTCGGCGTCCGCGACGACCACTTCGGGACGGCGCGGGTCGGGCAAGTGAAGGTGCCGCAGGGGATGGAAATGGTGGGGAGCGACTACCACCTCACGTTCATCGAGCGGTCGCCGCTGTTCGACGCCTTCCTGACGCTGTTCGCTCCCGGCCTCTACTACCAGAACAGCTTCCTCAACCAGAACGTGCTCTTCCAGACGATGTTCCACCGGGTGCAGCCGCTCCAGTTCTTCACCAGCGACTTCGGCAGCGGGAACTACGCCTCGACCTCGCGGCTGGTCGTGACGCCGTGGTACGAGGGCGACGGCGCCGGGGTGCTGGCGCTGGGCGGGTCGTATCAGTTCCGCACCGGCGACCTCGGCCGCACGCTCCAGCCGGGCGGCACCGGCAGCACCTTCGGCGACACGCAAAACGTCGCCCGGTTCCGGTCGCGCATCAACCTCCGCGACGCGACCGGCGTCGGCACCAGCAACTTCCTGGGGTCGAACTCGAGCCGCGCCGCCGACACCGGGTTCATGCTCACCGACGGCATCCACACCGTCGTGCCCGAGATGCTGATGAACATGGGTCCGCTGTCGATCCAGGCGGACGCGGCGTTTACGTTCGTCGAGAACGCCCGGACGCTGTACGGCGGCGGCGGGCTGGCGCCGCTGCAAGACGTGGGCACGGCGACGTTCTGGGGCGGCTACGTCGAGGCGAGCTACCTCCTGACCGGCGAGACGCGCGGCTACGACCGCCGCAACGGCACGTACGACCGGGTGCGGGTGCGCGAGCCGTTCTTCCTGGTGAAGGGCGAGGACGGCCGCGCCCACTGGGGCACCGGGGCGTGGCAGGTGGCCTACCGGTACTCGTTCCTCGACCTCAACTCGAAGGGGATCAACGGCGGCCAGCTGTTGCAGCACGAGGTGGCGCTGAACTGGTTCATGAACGACAACGCGAAGTTGCAGTTCGTGTACCTCAACGCCGAGCGCTCGGTGCCGACGCCGGCCGTGAGCGGGAACGTGAACGGCTTCGCGGTGCTGGCTCAGTACTACTTCTAACCCGGGAGACCGACATGCGATGGACCGCGACCCTGGCCGCCCTCGTGGCGGCCGTGGGGCTCTCGGGCGCGCAACCGCCGCCCGACCACGCCGCGCCGGTCGGCGCCAAGGTGTGCGTGTACGAGCCGCAGAAGACGACGAAGACGGTGTACACCAGCGTGTGCAAGGAGTACTGCGCCGCGGATTACTCGCCGCTAGCCATCCTGAAGCGCTGTTGCGGGCTGAACGCCTGCGACGGCCCATGCCCGCCGCAGCCGCTGGTGAAGTCCGTACTGGTGAAGAAGACCGTGCCCGGCGCCGACAAGATGGTCTGCACGCTGAAGGAACTGCCGGCCGTGTGCCTGCCGGGGGCAGCGGTGATCGCGGCACCGGGGAAGTAGCTGAAACGCAAAAAGCCCACCCGTTGCCACGGGTGGGCTTCCTGAGCATTGCCGATTAGTCGCGGCGCGGGCCGCGGCCGCGGCCGCCACCACCCCCGCCACGGCGGTCGCCCCCGCGGTCGCCCCCACGGTCACCGCCGCCGCGGTCCTCGCGCGGGGGCCGCTCGCCGCCGCCCTCGCCCTCGGGCAGCGGGTCCATCAGCGCCTTCCGCGACAACTTCACCCGGTCCTGGTCGTCGATCGAAATCACCTTCACCTGGATGCGGTCGCCGATCTTCACGACCTCGTCCACCCGGCTGACGAACCCGGGCGCCAGCTCCGAGATGTGGCACAGCCCGTCGCGGCCCGGGGCGATTTCCACGAACGCCCCGAAGTCCTTGATCGAGATGACCTTCCCGTCGTACACCGCGCCCACCTTGACCTCGGCGCACAGCGCCTCGACGCGGCGCTTGGCGTCCTCGACGCCCTCGGCGTTCAGGCCGGAGATGGCGACCGTGCCGTCGTCCTCGACGTCGATCTTGGCGCCCGTCTCCTCCTGGATCGAGCGGATCATCTTGCCGCCGGGGCCGATCAGCTTGCCGATCAGCTCGGGGTTGATCTTCAGCGACACGATCCGCGGGGCGAACGGGCTGATCTCCTTCCGCGGCGCCGGCAGCGCCCCGAGCATCGTCTTGAGGATTTGCAGCCGGGCCTCGCGGCCCTGCTCCAGCGCCCCGCGCACGATGTCCTCGGGGATGCCGTCCAGCTTGATGTCGAGCTGGATGCCGGTGACGCCCTTCTGGGTGCCGGCGATCTTGAAGTCCATGTCGCCGTAGTGGTCCTCGTCGCCCTGGATGTCGGTGATGAGGACGTGCTGGTCCTTCTCCATCACCAGGCCGATGCTGATGCCGGCAACCGGCCGCTTGATCGGCACCCCGGCGTCCATCATCGCCAGCGTCCCGCCACACACCGACGCCATCGAGCTGGAGCCGTTCGACTCCAGGATCTCGCTGACGAGGCGGATCGTGTACGGGAACCGCGTCGCCGGCGGGATGACGGCCTTCAGCGACCGCTCCGCAAGCATCCCGTGGCCGATCTCGCGGCGGCCCGGCCCGCGGATCGGCTTGCACTCGCCGACCGAGTACGACGGGAAGTTGTAGTCCAGCCAGAACTTCTTCGAGTACTCCTCCTGAATCCCCTCGACGCGCTGCTCGTCGCCGACGGTGCCGAGGGTGGCGACGACGAGCGCCTGCGTCTCGCCGCGCTGGAACACGGCCGTGCCGTGCGTCCGCGGCAGCACGCTCACCTCGCTGCTGATGGCGCGCAAGTCCTTCGGCGCGCGGCCGTCGATGCGGGTGCCGCCGAGGGTGATCTCGCGGAACACCCGCTCGCGGATCGCCGACACGGCCGCCGACACCTGGGCCGACGTGTACTTGGCGTCGGTGGCGCCTTCCGGGGCGTACTCGGCCTTGAGCGCCGTCTTGAACTGATCCAGCGCGTCGTTGCGGGCCTTCTTGCCGGTCGTGAGGTAGCGGGTGCGGAACTCGGCGCCGTGCTTCTTGTAGATGGCCTCGGCCAGCTCGTCGGCCGGCGGCGCCTCGGGGAGCACCTTCTTGCCGAGCCCGGCCTTCTCGCGGAGCTCGTGGATGGCGCCGATGATGAGCTTGCACTGCCGGTGCGCCTCGACGATGGCGTCGCCGGCCTCCTGCTCGGGCAGTTCGCGGGCAAAACCCTCGATCATGCAGATCGCCTCGTCGGTGCCGGCGACGATCAGGTCGAGTTCGCTGTTCTCCATCTGCTGGAACGTCGGCAGGACGACGAGTTGGCCGTCCACGCGGCCGAGGCGGACGCCGGCGTGCGGCTTCAGGAACGGGATGTGGCTGACGTGCAGCGCGGCGCTGGCGCCGATGAGGGCGAGCACGTCGGTGTCGTTCTCGGGGTCGGCCGAGATGACGGTGCAGTGGATCTGGACTTCGTTGACGTAGCCGACGGGGAACAGCGGGCGGGTGGGGCGGTCGATGAGCCGCGAGGTGAGCGTCTCCTTGGTGGAGGGGCGCGTCTCGCGCTTGATGAACCCGCCGGGGAACTTCCCGGCGGCGTAGGTGCGCTCGCGGTACTCCACCTGGAGGGGGAAGAAGTCGCGGCCGGGGATGACGTTCCCCTCGACCACGGCCACGAGGACGACGGAGTCGCCGTAGCGGACGGTGACGGCACCGTGAGCCTGCTTGGCGAGCTTCCCAGTTTCGAGGACGAGGGTGCCGCTCCCGATCGGGAGCGAGACGGACGCATGGCTGACCGGC
>JBGAQM010000475.1:0-3968 GCA_044220735.1 Urbifossiella sp.
ACTTCCTTCGTCTTTGGGGCGGCGAGAGCGAAGTCGTCGATGACGACGATTTCCTTGTCCACGATCTTCGACAGGACGGCCATCCGGTTGGCGGCCTTCACCGCCTTCTTCGGGAGGCGGTAGTAGTAGTCGCGGGGCTTCGGCCCCTTGGCCGTGCCGCCGCCGCGCCGCTTGTTGGTTCGCTTGGTCCCCGCGCGGGCGTTGCCGGTGCCCTTCTGGCGGAACAACTTCTTGGTGCTGCCGGCCACCTCGCCGCGGCGGAGGGTACTGTGCGTACCGGCCCGCTGGTTGGCCAGGAACATCAGCACCGCTTCGTGCATCAACTGCTTGCTGATCTTCCCGCCGAAGTCCTTCGGGTCAACCGTGATCGACCCCACCTCGACCCCGGTCTTGCTGACCACGGGGACCGTGATGGCGGCGCTGTACTCGGTGACACGCGATGACGCGGGAGCCTTTGCGGCCCCGTTGGCGCCGTTCAAGTCGGCCATGGGATCCTCTACTCGACCCTGCCTGACCGGTTGCCCGGTGAGCCGCGTATTTGGCCCGGTTACCCGAGCCGCGGCGAAACAGGATCGTCCTGCACGAGAACCGCCCGCCGAACTATTCACCCCGGAAGGGTGCCGCGGCGGGCGGGAATATTCTTTTATGGCGTCGCCGGGAGGAGTCAACCTGCCGGCACCATTTTTGCGCCGACGCGGCTCAACCGCCGGTAATGACGCGAATCTTGATGTCCACGCCCGGGGGCAGGTTGAGCCCCTTGTTGAGCGCCTCGATGGTCTTCTGGGTCGGCTTCAAGATGTCGATCAGACGCTTGTGCGTCCGAATCTCGAACTGCTCGCGGCTCTTGCGGTCGATGTGCGGCGACCGCAGCACCGTGTACCGCTCGATCCGCGTCGGGAGCGGGATCGGGCCGTGGACGTCGGCGCCGTTGTCGCGGGCCGTCTGCACGATCTCGCCCGCGGTGCGGTCGAGCACCTCGTGGTCGTACCCTTCCATCCGGATGCGGATGCGCTCGCTCTGGTTGGCCGCCACGTTGCCCCCTGTCGCCGCGGACCGCTCGGTCGCCGGGAAATCGGA
Source organism: Urbifossiella sp. (assembly GCA_044220735.1). Taxonomy (GTDB): domain Bacteria; phylum Planctomycetota; class Planctomycetia; order Gemmatales; family Gemmataceae; genus Urbifossiella. The sequence continues at coordinate 1,078 of JBGAQM010000475.1, forward strand.
AGGAGGAACATTACAGGAGCCGCACGAGCGCGGCAAGGCGCAGATCGCGTAATTGATGCGCACGGACCGCTGCCGCTGTGCATTCGGGCCGAGGTGCGGTTGTATCGACGCCGCGTCGGCTTGATCGCGCCCCACCCGCACCCCCGACGGCACACCTGCTGCTTTGACACCTCACGTGTCGGACCAGGCGGCCCGACCGAACCCGGAGGTCCACCATGCGGTCCCTGATCCTGCTCGCGCTGCTCGCCGTCACGACCGGGAGCGGTTGCCGCATGTTCTGCGACTGCCCGCGCCACTCGTACTACCCGACCGCGGCCCGCTGACCGTCGCCGGCCGCGCCCCCGCCGCTACCATGACGGTTCCTCGCACCCGGAACCGCGCCATGCTCGTCCCGCTGTCCTGGCTCCGCGACCTCGTCGCGCTCCCGGCCGACCCCGCCAACCTCGTCGAACGCCTCACACTCGCCGGCCTCGAAGCCGCGGGCGTGACGGTGTTCGGGCTCCCCGTTCCCGCCGGTTTGCGCGTGAAGCCGGAGAGTGCCGGACTGGTGTGGGAGCGAGACAAGGTGATCGTGGGTAAAGTGCTGAAGATCGAGAAGCACCCCGACGCCGACAAGCTGAAGCTGGTGACCATCGACCACGGCGCCGCCGGGCCGAAGACGGTCGTGACGGGCGCCACGAACATCGCCCCCGGCCAGAGCGGCATGAAGGTGGTTCTCGGACTCCGTGGCACGAAGTACTTCTACGCCGACAAGGACGGCAAGAAGGCGGTGTTCAGCCTGGAGCCGAAGGCGCTTCGCGGCATCATGAACGACGCCATGTGCATGTCGAACTACGAGCTCGGCGTCTCCGACGAGCACGAAGGCATCATCATCCTCGACGAGGCCGACCCCGCCCCGGGCACCCCGGTCGCGGACTTACTCGGCGACGTGGTGGTCGAGCTGGACGTGCTACCGAACATGGCGCGCTGCCTGTCGCTCGTCGGCATCGCCCGCGAGGTCGCGGCCCTCACCGGCGCCGCCACGACGATCGCCGAACCGACCGTGCAGACGGTCGCCGACAAGATCGACGGCAAGGTGTCGGTCGAGATCGCGAACCCGAAGCTGTGCGGCCGCTACACCGCGACGATCATCCGCAACGTGACGATCGGCCCCGCCCCGCGGTGGATGCGGTCGCGCCTGGAAGCGGCGGGGATGCGGCCGATCTCGAACGCCGTGGACATCACGAACTACGTGATGCTCGAACACGGCCAGCCGCTCCACGCCTTCGACTACGACGCGCTCGTGACGCGGGCCGGCGGCAAGGCACCGGTCATCGGCGTGCGGCCGGCGAAGGCGGGCGAGCACCTGAAGACGCTCGACGGCCAAGACCGCGAGTTGGGGCCGGACAACCTCGTCATCGCCGACACAGTAGGCCCGATCGCGCTGGCCGGCGTCATGGGCGGCCTCGACACCGAAGTCACGGCGACGACGAAGACCATCCTGCTGGAGTCGGCGGCGTTCGACTTCGTGAGCGTCCGCAAGACGGCGCGGCAGTTCGCGCTGTTCAGCGAGGCGAGCACGCGCTTCGCCAAGGGCGTCCACCCCGAACTGGCGAAGCCGGCCGCGCTCCGCGCCGCGGAGTTGTTCCGCACGCTGGCTGGCGGCGAGGTGCTGAGCGGGATCGTGGACAACTACCCCGCCCCGGTGCCGCCCCAGGTCATCGACCTCACCCCCGCCGCGATCCGCCGCGTCCTCGGCTTCGACATCCCTCCGGCGGAAGTCGTGCGCGTGCTGACGGCCCTGCAATTCCAGGTTGAATCGAAGGGCGACGGCTGGCGCGTGACCACGCCGACGCGGCTCGACATCCAGGCCGGCGCCGCCGACTTGATCGAGGAACTGGCCCGCGTCTACGGCTACGACCACCTGCCGGACACGCGGCTGTCGCAACCGCTGCCGGAGCAGTTCGGCAACCGCGACCTCGATCTCGAAGAGGCGGTCCGCGACCGGCTCGCCGACCAGGGGTTGCAGGAGTGCATCACGTACTCGCTGACCTCGGCCGCGGCCGCCGGGCCGGCGCACGTGGCGATCGTGAACCCCATCAGCCCCGACCGCGGCGTCCTGCGGACGATGCTCCTCCCGGGCCTGCTCGAAGTCGCCCGCCGCAACCTCGAAGCGACCGACAGCGTCGCCCTGTTCGAGGTCGGCGCCGTGTTCGTGCCGGTGGCGGGTCAGCCGCTCCCGGCCGAGCCGCGACGGCTCGCGCTGGTGCTGAGCGGCCGACGGACGGCCGCCGCGTGGGACGACCCGCAGGGCGCGAAGCCGGCCGCGTTCGACTTCTTCGACCTGAAGGGCGTGATCGAGTCGCTGGCCGCCGACCTGCACCTGCCGGGCGTGAGTGTCCGCGGGTCGAAGGCGATCCCGCACCTTCACCCCGGCCGGTCGGCGGAGCTGGTCGTGGACGGGAAGGCGGTCGGCGAGTTCGGCGAGTTGCACCCGACGACCGCGGCGAATGCCGGGCTGACCGACCGGGCCGTGCAGGTCGCCGACATCGACCTCGACGCGCTGTTGAGCGCCGTGCCGGTGCGCTTCCCGTACCGGCCGTTCCCGACGGTGCCGCCGGCGAAGCGCGACGTGGCCGTGATCGTTCCCGCCGACACGCCCGCGGACGCCGTGCTGGCCGAGATTCGCGCCGCCGGCGGCGACCTGCTGACGGGTGCGGAGTTGTTCGACGTCTACACCGGCGACCGCATCCCCGCCGGCACCCGCAGCCTGGCGTTCGCGCTGGTGTATCAGTCGAGCGACAAGACGCTCACGGACAAGGAGATCGACAAGGCCCACCAGAAGATCGAGGGGCGCCTGCGACACGTCCTGAAGGCGCAGATTCGCGGGAAGGACGTGTAACGGCTTGGGG